>JABDJL010000144.1 GCA_013002505.1 Lysobacterales bacterium
GCCTTTGGGTGTTGGCTGGAGCCTGGGTGGTCTTTCAGAAATTGCTCGCTGTGCCCAGACCATTGAGCAGGATGGGGCAAGCGGTAGCGTCAACCTCGACAGCGATGACCGCTTCTGCCTCGACGGACAACGACTGTTATTGGTATCCGGTGCTTATGGCGCCAGTGGATCAGAATATCGTACCGAGATTGATGCCATTGCTCGCATCAAGGCATTTGGAAACATGGGTAGCGGCCCGGCTTCATTTGCCGTTGAGCACAAAAACGGTTCAGTCAGTCACTACGGTGATAGCCCGGACTCGCAAATCCAGGCCGATGGAGAAGTATTGACCTGGGCCCGTAATCGCTTGGAAGACAGCGCGGGTAATTACATTCTCTACCATTACACAGAAAGCAGTAACCCGATTGAGTTCGTAATAAGCCAGATCGAATACACCGGAAACGGGTCTCAATCACCGTTCGCCAAGCTGGACTTTATCTGGGCGAGTGACAGGTCCGATGCGACCAGGGTATACATCGGCGGGGTTGAGCTGCAACAGACCCAATACCTTGAGCGTATTGATTCGCGAGCCAAGAAAAACGCTGCCAGCGCTTACACAAGTCTGCGCTCGTATTTCATGAGTTATGCCGATGACGGCATGGGGCGAAAGTCCTTACAGTCAATCGAGGAGTGCAATAACCAGGCCAAGCAGGCTTGCTTCGCCCCCACGAGCTTCACCTGGGTGAACGCCTTGTCCGGCATCGGTAACACAATTTCCCACAACAACCTGTTTCCGAACAAGCAGGTGTTATACGGGCTGCAGGTGGCCGATGTCAGCGGCGATGGACGACCAGACGTGCTGTATACCAGGAAATCCGGGCCCAATTACAAGCTCCACATAGAATCGCCCAGCGCTTCCGGAATATTCTCCGGTTGGGGCGGCAGCTATACGCTACCCAAAAATGCCGACGGTCTGCCACCAAAGGTGTTTGGAATGGACCTGGACGCCGACGGCTACCAGGACGTGATCTACCGCAAGCACGTGGGTAATAATCGTTACCAGTGGGCAGCGTTGCGCTCGACCGGCTCTAGCTTGTTGCCAGAAATCATTCTGTCGCCGCACAGCTTTATCGTCAACGAAGACCAGGCAGGAATTGAATCACGGATTAGCGTTGTCGACTTTAATGGCGACGGTATTAGTGACCTGATGTACAACAAGACTTCTGCAGTTGGCGACCAACATGACATCGAGGTGGCGGTCAACACTTGGACGCCGGGCGGCACCCTTGGCCTTTCGTCACCCATCGAAATCAGTTCCCAATTCGGGGACTTGTTCCCATCCCCGGTCGGTGACGCCCAGGGCAATCTGTGGGAAACCTTCGCCAAGCCCAATTTTACGGACTGGAACACCACCCAGCTGCAGGGCCGCAACACGCCCGACGCAAGGGTGTTCGATTTCAATGGGGACGGCGCAGTGGATGTCCTGATAAAAGTATCGCGCGAATACAGAAACTGCATCAGCAACTGCCCCAAAGAGCAATCGCTGCCTGGCCCTGGCGAGGTAGGTGCCCAGGCAAGCCCGGTTTACCAGTTCACCGATGTGGCATTTTGGGTACTGATGGACTCGACCGGTAGCGAAGGTTACACCCAGAATATTATTGCGGTCGGGACCGGCTGTATCTTGCCGGATCCGTGTAATGCGACGCCAGGATTGCCGGCGAGTGATTTCATTTGGCCGGTGGATATAAACGCTGACGCTCTGGCTGATATCGCGTTTTCGGACAATGGTAATGGTTGGCATTACCGCCTGAACACGGGCGATGGGTTTACCGCCACGCAAGACATCACCAACACACCAAGCCCACTACCGGGTGGACAGCAGGATTTGGTGCGCTTTGAGGATTTCAACGGAGACGGCTACCCGGACCTCGTGTATCCCAGCGGAGAGCAAACTCAGTCTGCAACATGGCGGGTGATTTATAACCGATTTGGTCAAGCATTCGATGATCCCACGGTTACGTCGATCAAGGCCGGTAATGTTGGCGGTACAACAAATGTAGAGAATGATGCCAGTATTTTTGCCGACTTTAATGGCGACGGAAAATCAGACCATTTCTACATTAATTTCAACAGCCAGGGCAAACCAAGTGATTCGGACCTTTACTTGGGTCGAAACCAGTTGAACGGCAGTTTTAACACAGCGCCGACAAATGTAATTACGGCTATCAATAACGGCCTTGGCGCTCTAACCATCATCAGTTATTCACCGCTGACCGACAGCTCGGTCTATACGCGCATGAATGACGCCAGAAACACCGACTGGGGTGCAGGCTCTGTTGTGTACGACCTGATTGCACCGATCTATGTGGTCAACAAAGTCTCAGGCAGCGCCCCAACATTCGCATCCACTAGCGCCACCAGCAGTGTCGAATATCATTATGTTGGGGCCAAAATGCAGAGTGGTGGCCGCGGCTTCCTCGGCTTTGGCGAGGTGATTTCCTTTGATCCTCAGGACGGTATCCGAACCAATACCCGCTATCGACAGGATTCTCCGTTTATCGGTATGCCTGCCGATACCACTGTGTCATTGGTTAGCATTAACCAAAAGTTCGATACGGTCAGTAATAACAGCGCCACCAGCCCGGCCACCTGGGGTGCTGTTACAGCCTCGACACCCGCAACCAGCCCTTCGGGCACGAAGCTCAGTTATGCCATCAACGAATGGGCGGGGTTGGTGACTGCAGGGGGTGCGGTATTTCCGCACATCGCCAAATCGCTGGAGCGCCGTTACACACTGCAGGGTGTTTTCGACCGGAAGGTCTTGACAAGCAATGTCCCAGACGAAAATGGTAATTTGACTTCTATTATTCAAAAAACATATTCCACGGATGGCGACTCGGCATTCGCCATTCGGACCACGTCAAATACCTACAAGGACAACATAAGCAACTGGCACTTTGGCCTGCTCGGCACCAGCATTGTTACGCATACGCGTACCGGTCAAACCAGCATTACCCGGCAATCAAGTTATGACTACGATACGGATACCGGGATCCTCGACAAAGAAATTATTGAACCCAACAACAGCGCTTTCAAAGTTACCAAAGATTACCAGCTCGACAGGTTTGGAAATTATATCCGCACCACGGTCACAGGCTTTGGCATGGTTTCGCGGGTTTCGGAAGCTGAGTACGACTCATATGGAAGGTTCGTCATTGAATCCCGCAACGATTTGGGACAGATCACCCATAAGGTCAACGACCATGATGCCTTTGGTAATGTGCTGGAATCTGAAAATATCGATGGCGTCATGACTTTTTATGCTGCCGATTTCATGGGAAGGCCGTTTGTGAGTTACACCGAGACTGGTAAATTCAGCAAGACGCTACACTCTAACTCGTCGGCATCGTGCCCCGCTGGAACTGCCATTAAGACCACCACCAGCGGTGGTGGCGTGCCGGACGAGGTACTTTGCCAGGATGTCAGGGGCAGGACCATCCGTACTGCCACAGTAGGTTTTGACGGCACTCTGATCTACGTGGATCAATATTTTAATGCCTCGGGCCGCGCAGAGCGCGTTTCTGAACCTTACTTTGCCGGTTCCGCCCGCTATTGGAATCTGTCCGCATATGATGCTCTCGGGCGCCCAACCACGCTCACATCGGCGAGCGGAGATGACCAGATTTTTGAATACGATGCCGACGCGAACATCGCCTGTACTGCGACTGATGTGAGGGTCAAGCAGGTGACCAATGGACTGGGCCAGGTGCACGTGGAAGTTTCCAATGCCCTTGGAGAACTTGTTGAAACCTATGACGATGCCTGTGGCAATGTGCGTTACGAAAACGACGCGGTGGGCAACCTCACCCGGGTCACTGGCGCCGATCACGAAGTGGTTTCAATGAGCTACGATCTGGCAGGCAGAAAAATCGCCATGAACGACCCGGACAAGGGAGCATGGCAGTACTCATATAACCCGCTTGGTGAGCTGATCCGTCAGCTGGACAGCAAATTTCAGGCTATTGATTTTGTTTACGACACCCTTGGACGGGTTACCGACCGCCTCGAATTGAGCAATGTTTCGAGCCTGACCGACTCTACGGTGACCACGCATCACCATGAAACGACAAATTTCGAGAACAGCACATCTGCGCTTGTACGGGGTAAAGGTCAGCCGATTAACATTGTTTATCGGGCCAATGACTCAGGGGCCGTCCAGCATCAGCGCATATTTTCTTATGACAGCTTTGGCAGGGTGAGCGAAGCGTCCTCTGTGCTTGAAGGCTCTCCCTTTTCCGAAGTAACGACCTACGATCAGTTTGGGCGTATTTTTCAGCGATTTGACGCTTCAGGCGATAATCGCGGGTTGCGTTCTCACTACAACACCAGGGGCTATCTTTCCAGGCTCCAGGAGGCACGTGAAGGGACGCTCGGTACGGTTTATCAGGAGATTCTCGCTATGGACGCGCGCGGCAACGCGACTCAGGTGAGGCTTGGCAACGGTGTGGACGTTTTCGCAAGTTATGATGCACCCAGTGGTCGGTTAAATGACATGAGCGCTTACGATGGCTCGATAGAACTGCAAAATGTTGATTACCTGTTCGATGTCCTGGGCAACCTCAAAGAACGCCATGATCTGTCGGTCTCGACGAACCTTAAAGAAACATTCAATTACGATGACCTTAACCGCTTGCTCAATGTCAACCTGTCGGTCAATGACGGTACGGCAACTCAGACCTTGGCCTTGAGCTACGATGCCGCGGGTAACTTTACTTACAAATCTGATGTGGGCGGCTACCTCTATAACGGTAATCAGCCCCATGCGGTAAAGAATGCCGGAGGGGTCACTTATAACTATGACAACAACGGCAATCAACTCGCGGGCGGTGGCCGAACGATTTCCTACACTGTATTTGACAAGCCTGAGCTGATTAGCAGCAACGGCCAGTCTGTTGCCTTTGGCTATGGCATAACAAATGCCCGTTACAAGCGTGAGGATATTTCCGGTGCGGAAGTCCAGAAAACCACCTTGTATATGGGCTCCGTGGAGCGCATCGAAGAGGGCGGCAGTATTTCATACAAGCGTCATCTGGGTGGCGCAGCCATCGCAACCTATTATGCCGCGAGCGGTTCGCAGAGCATTCACTATTTGCTCAAGGATCATATCGGCTCGATTCACACGGTACTTGACGAAGGGAAACAGATCACGGCCACCATGCATTTCAGCGCTTTCGGCCAGCGCCAGGATATTGATTGGCAAACGCCTCTGACCGCGGGCCTTTACGCCCCACTCAACGACATCACAACTCGTGGATTCACAGGTCACGAGCAGGTCGATGATTTCGGAATCATACATATGAACGGCCGTATCTACGATGCGAAACTGGGCAGGTTTCTGCAGGCTGATCCCATCGTACAGGCACCAAGAAACAGCCAGAACCTGAACCGGTACAGTTATGTGCTGAACAACCCACTGAGTTTCACGGACCCAAGTGGTTTCTTCCTGAAGCGATTGGTAAGGAAATGGGGAAGGGTGATTGTTGCGGCAGTTTCGGGCTATTTCACGTTCAATACCTCATATGCCTGGGCATCGAAAATTCTTGGTGCTTCATCCGCTGCCGGGACTTCGATCACAACTTTCGCCGGATTCAAAGCGGCTGCAGCATCGGTTGCGGGTGCTACATCAGGTTTCGTCTCAGCTGGGGTATTATCCGAAACGGCAAGGGGCGCCGTAAGGGGAGCATTTGCAGGGGCACTCACCATCGGAACGAATAAGTACTATGGCCATAGATACGATCTGGGGAGAGTGGTAGTAGAAACTCTGATTGGAGGGGCAAACTCAAGAATTCTCGGTGGAAAATTTGACGACGGCTTGCGATCTGCGTTCACTACATCAGTTTTAAACTATGCTAACTACAGAATGAGGCGGACAGCTGGCGCAGTTGCAGACAAAAATCCTGCTAACACAGGAAAGGCTAGCCGAGGCTTCTATGGAGACCAGACCGCACGAGCCGGCGCCCTTCGAACGCCAAATCCAGAATATCCAGATGATTCAGGCTTTCC
This sequence comes from Lysobacterales bacterium, assembly GCA_013002505.1. Classification (GTDB taxonomy): domain Bacteria; phylum Pseudomonadota; class Gammaproteobacteria; order Xanthomonadales; family SZUA-36; genus JABDJL01. The sequence continues at coordinate 6,043 of JABDJL010000144.1, forward strand.
ATTTTTAAAGTGTGATTCAACAGCCGGCGCATGTCAGGGTAATGAGGTGTTCCATCCGCAAGATATTGTGAATTCGAGACTTGGGCCATTCTTCTACCCACCCTACGGAACTGTAGACTACGTTTTAGAGTCATTCGCAGGCCCGCATGATTGGTTGAGGCTAAAAACCGGTTCGTATGACCCGCTAACAGGTCTTAACCTGTATCGCGAAGGCATCGCGGAAGTTTGGGATGGAATTAAAAATTATGGTTTGATACCCGTTGCAGCCCCTTTCGCAGCTGCGGCAATACTGGTGACCAGTCCAAATTTACACCTGGTTACCCAGTTTCAGATTCATGGAAATTAGTTAGTTATGAGAACTATCGTTTTGAACATCGTGCTTCTCACCATGACCGGCTGCATCAGCTATGGACCGGGCAATGGGGCATCAGGGTCTGCAATGTACCCAACGGATTGGCCACCGCCATCTGCTGGTGAATTCGGCCCAAATGAATGCGTCCATCTTGATGGCGTCTATCTTTCCAGCGGTGAGAGCAACTCGACTTTGGGGGACCGATTTATCAACCCGGTTTTCGAGAAAAACTTCTTTGGCCTTGATGAAATAGCGGGTGCCAAGAATCGCTTCCGAATCGAGCATGATGAAAACGAACAAAAGTTGATTTTCGAATTTCAGAATCCAGAGGGTGAATTACTTTCCAGTGGGCATGTCAAGAATTACGCAAGATGTGAACACGGTTGGGTTGTCAATGAGAGCTACTCCAGGGGAGGATCTGGCGACAATCCAACTGTTTCACAAAAAGAGATAAGCAGAAGATTCCTGGCTCAGGATGGTTCTTTAATTTCAAGCCATTTTACTGAGACCGTCACAAGCAGATTCTTTATAGCCAGAGAAACCCAAACTGCAGAAATCTGGTATCGATTTAAATCTGCCGAGTAGCAGTGATACTAGTTTCACTCACACGCAAGCAACGCATCCACCGCCATATCCGGGTCCATTTTCTCGCCTAGCCAGCTCGGAACCGGTGTTTTCGGGGTAATGCCCAAACCACTCTTCTGATTAACTGCATGTATCGCAAAAACGTTTCCGCGGAAACGCGTTTCTGCCGCCGGCGGTAAGGTTTCGCCGCGCGGGTTGGTGAACTGCACCTGCTGCCCTCGCTTCATTTCCACACCAAAACCACCTTCGTGAACCAGGCGATGGTGCGCCCGGCAAAGCAACACCAGGTTATCCACCGAAGTTTCACCGCCATCAGCCCAGTGCCTGATGTGGTGTGCGTCTACGAAATGCTTACAGGTACAGCCAGGAAAGCGGCAACCACGGTCCCGGTGTTTCAATGCGCGCCGTATTGCGGGCGGTATAGTGCGTGATTTACGGCCGATATTGAGCGGATTTCCCTGTTTATCCTCCTGCCAATGCGTGACTGAGCAATCGCAGGACAGCCGCCGGGACGTTTCCGCGGAAACGTTTCCATGGCCCTCGACCTCGGCTTCCGCACCGCAGCCATCATGCCGGAGCACTTCGGCTTCCGCGTGAATATTCACCATGAAGCGCTCTCCGCTGTTGCCGCACTTGCCTTTGCCGCTCATGCTGGCTTCAGATATACGCACCAGCGCGTCTGCCCGCCGGGCTGCAACCGGATCTGACACCGGCGCCCCCATGTCTTCAGGCGTTTCCGCGGAAACGTCTTTTTGTTCCTCGAACAATTGATCCATGGCCGCTTCCAGGGCCTTGGAAAAAATCGCGCCTTGCTCAGGAGTCAGCCGCCCACGTACCACCCAGAAACCGTCATCGTCCTGGTAACAACTCAATTCGCGTTGTGCATGGCGAACATTTTCCTGCTCCAGTGCCTCGATTCGCTTGACCTTGCGATACCAGCGCACCTGTTGCTCAACGTGCCGTGCTGTACCTGCACGTGCGACCGCGAGCAAGGCATGCTCATTCCTTGGCGTTGCGACGCGGGTCATGGCCCGCACCTTTGAATAGCTGACTTCGCCGGTTCGAAACGCTTCGCTGATCCGGGGCAGGGCGGGTAATGCTTTTGCGACCCTGACTTTTTCGCGCGCCGCGCCCAGGTTGATACCACATTGCCAGTTCAGCCAATGTGCGCAGGACCGCATGCCCACGCCTTCCCAGCCCTGGCGGGCGTCAAACGCTTCAATCAGTTGTAACAGCCGATAATTGCCGGCATCCAGGTGGGCTGAAAGTTCAGTGATTTCATCTGCCAGGTGGTCGAGTGATTTGGGCCTCACGGGCCCACTAGTCTTGCTTGTGAGTGGTGTTGCTCTGCTCATGAATTGATCCCCTTGTGTTACTGTATAAATATACACTATTAATGGAGATAAATCAATAAAAACAGCGAGATAAAGTTTTCCCAGGCGCGTTTTATGCAACTTAATTACCGTCCGCCATGGTCATGGCACACCCCCCTGAAACTTACACCGCAGCTCGCACCAATATCGCTGTTGATGGTCTATAGTTAACGGTAACAGAATGTTTTCTGTAAGCGGTTCCAGAGGGTAAATCCATGAAAATTCGTATTGCGGTCCTGCTTTGGATCAGCGTGCTTTTTTTGTCTGCCTGCTCAATGTTTTTTGCCAACAACATGCGCTCTGGAAGCTCCAGCAGCCTGGTTGATTACCTGTACCCGGGTGGTGAGATTCCACCGCCGGTGGAAAATGTGCTGCCCGAGATCAAGTTGCCGGCGCGGGTTGGCCTGGCCTTTGTGCCCAGCGCCGGTTTTTCGCAGATTAGCGATGCGGAGCAGACCCAGCTTTTGACGCTGGTTCAGCAGTCCTTTGCCGACCGGGACTTCATCGAGGCCATCCAGGTCATTCCCTCCACGTACCTCAGGGGTAAAGGTGGTTTTACCCAGTTGGAACAGGTTGGTCGGCTTTACTCGGTGGACATTATCGCGCTGGTGTCCTACGACCAGGTCATAAGGACCGCCGATACCACCGCTTCATTGCTGTACTGGACTATCGTCGGTGCCTACGTCATCAAGGGCAGCACCAATGACATCACCACCTTTGTTGATACCGCGGTGTTCGACCTCGCCACCCGCCGCATGTTGTTCAGGGCACCTGGCATCAACGAATCCAGCGGCAAGGCAACCGCCGTCGGCCTCGGCCAGGCCAGCAGGGACATGTCCACCGCCAGCTTTGAGGCCGCCATCGCCCAGATGAACGGCAACCTGCACATGGAACTGGACAAGTTCCGCGAACGCGTCAGGCAGGGCGAGTCGGCCAGGCTGGTGAACAGAGATGGTTCGCCCCGCGGCGGCGCAGGAAGCGCGGATGGCCTGTTGCTGTTGCTGGGACTTCTGGGCATGTTTTTCATTGCGCATTCACGAAACAAGTAAAGTCCAAATGTTCCGGCGGCCCGGTCGCCGGAACATTCTCCTTGCTGTTTTCAGCATTCTGCTAATCGCAGGAAGCATTCCTTCCTTTATTCAGTCATTGATGTTCGAAAGCAGCGCGTTGTTGGGTGGCGAGCTTTGGCGATTGGTCACGGCACACTTTACCCACCTGTCCACCAGTCACCTGGCTTGGAACACCGCGACATTCCTTGTCTTGCTGCTGTGGTCAAGCAAGCTTGGCAAACTGGACGAATCCCTGGAATTTGTCGCCGTTGCAGCGCCGGCATTGAGCGTCTTGCTGCTGCTGGCGGGTATAGACTGGTATTTGGGCTTGTCGGGCGTGCTTCATGGGCTGCTGGTTCTGCTGCTGCTGCGGTCCACCGCTGTTATCAAGTGGCCGGGAATTGCGCTGCTTGTTGTCAAATTATGGTTACAACCCAGGTTCGACGGAGTTTCCGCCGTCCAGGAAAGCCTTCCTGTCCTGCACGAGGCGCACTGGCTGGGCGTGGCCCTGGCACTGGGCTACTTCCTGCTTAGGCGACCAGGTCTTCAGCTGTCATGACATGTGATGATATTGCATGAAAATGGCCAAAATCAGCATCAGTTCCAAAGTTGGGCGGCGCGGGCGGTATAAGCCGCAGGCAATTGGACAAGCGCCCAAACTTGGCATCACGGGCTGGTGCCGATTGAGCGAATCTCTGACCCGGGAACCTGCAACCCATCTGCATTGTCGTAACCACCAGTTGAGAAAAGTCCCGCTAACAGGGACAATCCCCGCCTTGTTGAATAAGGAGCATTCCCATGAATTCTATTAAGCGCTGTGGCGCAATCATTGCCATGGCCCTTGTGGCCGGCACCGCCGTCGCCCAGGAACTGGAAACGGACGAACAGAAACTGGGCTACATCATCGGTATGGACATCGGCAGCGCCTTGCGCACCGAAGGTACCGAGGTTGACATCGAGTCATTGCTGTCTGCATTGCGCACCACCTACAACGGTGAAACGCCTGCACTGACCACCGAGCAGGCCCAGGAAATCCGCGACAGCTATATTGCCAAGCGCCGTGCACTGGCCGAGGCCGAAGCCAGCGCCGCCAAGGAAAAGAACCGTCTTGAAGGCGAAGCTTTCCTGGCCCGCAACGCCACGGCCGAGGGCGTGATGACCACAGAGAGTGGCCTGCAATACAAGGTCACCGAGATGGGTGCCGGTGCGCGCCCGGCTGCCGAGGACACCGTGGAAGTCCATTACCGCGGAAAATTGCTCGACGGAACCGAGTTTGACAGCTCATACTCGCGCAACCAGACCGCTACTTTCCAGCTCAACCGCGTCATCGCGGGCTGGACAGAGGGGCTGCAGTTGATGCCGGTGGGCAGCAAGTTTGAGTTCTACATCAAGCCTGAACTGGCCTACGGAGAGAGTGGTGGCGGATCTATCCCACCTAATGCTACATTGGTATTCGAAGTGGAGTTGATCTCCATTCAGTAAGCCGCAGGGACGAAAGTCCTGAGCTAGTCGAAAAACGCCCCGCCTGGGGCGTTTTTTTATAATTGCCCGCCAGGCACGCGACCGTTTTCCATTCGCAGGTGCCGCTGTACGCGCTCCAGCACGGCAGGCCGGTGCGTGATGATCAGCACGGTTTTACCTTCCAGCGCCTTGAGCGCCGTATCCAGGATTGACAACTCGCTACCGGCGTCGAGCCCCTCGGTCGGCTCGTCGAGCAGGTACAGGTCCGCATCGTCATGGATGAGCAGGCGCGCCAGTGCGATCCTGCGACTTTCACCCCCGGAAATTCGAGAGCCTTCCGAGCCGAGCACCGTATCCAGCCCGTCCGGGTGACGACGGATGACATCACCCACCCCGGCGCGCTCGGCGGCCTGCTCAATCTCTGAATCGGACGCATCGAGCTTGCCCATGCGAATATTGTCGGCAATGCTGGCCTGCCCCAGCAGGCTGTCCTGTGGCAGGTAGGCCACCTTCGACAACAGCGCGGTCCGGTCGAATCCGGTGATGTCCATGTCGTTCCAGAACACGCTGCCCGGTGCGATGGGTTCGAGCGCAGACAGGATATTGAATAAAGTGGTTTTGCCTGCTCCATTGGGTCCCGTGATCGCCACTATCTCGCCACGCCGCAAGTCAAACGTGACATTGCTCAGTGCCGCTTCTTCGCCATAGAAAAAATTCAGTCCGGTGACACGAACCCTTTGCAGCTCTGGTGGCAGCGCCTTACCGGACGCGGCCGGCGGACCTGTATCCAGCAAGCTGTCCAGCCGGTCCATGGCGCCCTGGGCCTGGCGATACGTACCCAGCAAACCTGCCAGGCTGCCCAGTTGACGCACCAGCAGCAGCCCGAAAAGCAGGGCGGACAGTTGCGTACCCAGCTCGTCGGCTGCAGCGGAATGCGTCAATACGATCCAGCCCGCGATCAGTGCGCTGGCCAACAATAGCTGCACGGTCATGGACAGCACTCCCTGCAGGAACTGCAAGCGAACGGTCAGTTCGACCATCCGGCCGTGGTGCTTGCGCAGGCGTTCCTCGGCCCAGCCGGACAGGCGATTAATCTTGATAACCATGACCTGGTGCAACGCCTCGTTGATCAGCCTGTAGATCTGGCTGGTGTGTTCATTGATTTCGGCCGCCCGCGCGCGGATGTGGCGCAGAAGCATCCGGCTGACGATCAGTGAAAGCAGGGTCGCCCCGGCCAACACCAGGGCCAGTCCCGGGCTGAGCTGGATCAGTGCAACAGTGGCGCCGGCAAGCAGGAGCAAACCCGAGACGCCGGAGGGCAACAGGCGAGAGTAGAGCCCGGCCACGGCCTGGATGTCGGTGTAAATCGCAGAAATCAGTTCGCCAGGGCCTTGCGCCCGGTGAAATGCCATCTCCTGGCCCATGAACCTTCTGAACAACTGTCGTTGAAGGGCCGTTTTAAGGCGTTCGGATACCTCGGTGCTTTTCAGCCCGCCGTAGGTTTGCAGTCCCAGGGACAGCAACAGGAACACGCCGCCGGCCAGCAGCCAGATTGTCCAGGAATTGCCGGCAGCCCATTCCTCGGCGAGTCGCTTGACGGCCAGCGGAATACCCAGTGCCAGCAGGGAAGCAAGGGACAATATTGCTGCGGCAATGAGAATCGAAGCGCGGTGGCGGCGTATCTCATCCCGGAACAGTGGGTTTTTCTTTAACAGGCGATGTGACATTGGACTGCGATTCTACAGTGTAAATTCCTGTTTCAACTAGCGAATGCTGGCGTTTTTCGTGGAAATGTAAAGGTGCCTTCTATAGAATGAAGGTCAGGAAAACGGGGTCAGATTATGAAATCTTTTTTTGCCATTTTGGTATTCTTGGCATGCGTGGCCAGTTCGCCCGCTAACGCCCAGCAAGCCGATGATGACTATGTCGATATTCCGGGCGATCTGGGCCGTGGCTTGGAATTACTGGAAGTCGCGGAAAGGGCGCACGGCAACAGCGCTGATTACTACGAACTGGCGCACGGCCATTCGCGGCACTCCGAGCATGATCATGGCAGCGACGCCGGGCAGGAGCTGGTGCACCTGCATGTTGAAACGGAGACCGCAGCAGACCCGGAAGCCGAGCGCAAGTACGAAGAACACCTGTCCGCCTACGATGCAGTCGGCGAAATTTTCCTGAATTCACCTGATATCGGCAATGCCGACCCGGCCTCGCGCGACATCGTCAAGGTCGTGACCGCCGTTGTGGATGCGTGGAACGAATGTTCGGATACCTTCGGCGCCGTCAAGCGGGGCGTCGAGTTGATGCCCGACCGTGCCGCAGAGATCGCCGCGACCATCGCCATCAAGAAAGACTGCAACTGCCTGGCCGGTGGTATATGGCCCCAACAGCGGGTAGAAGAACGCATCCGGGTTGAAATCCGTCACGCCCTCGTGGACGTGCCAAGGGCGTGTTCTTGCTCGCAGGCGGCGATGTACGGC
>JABDJL010000149.1 GCA_013002505.1 Lysobacterales bacterium
ATCTTCCTCTTCAAGCCTGCGCTCGTCACCCGCGGACGAGGCTTCAGCCCCACGGCGAGCCCTGGCGAGTTCCTGCGGGCAGGCGCCGGCATCGGGTTCAGGGACAAACTCCGGCGCCGAAGCAATGGGGTAGGGGTTGCCCAATTCCGGAACGTCATCGGCCAGGCGCCGCATGCGCCTGGTTTCCCACTCCCAACCGTAAAATCCGCCGTCTTCAACCGCGTCAGGCAAAGTACGGCCGTCCAGAACCGTCCCGTTTTCTGGAATCCGCGTTTCAACCAGGATTGCGCCGGGGTTGAGCGTCAGCCCCTCTTCCTGCTCCGGGTGTGGAACCAGCGTGCCATCCTCGACTTCCCACGAGAAAGTCCTGAGCAAAGTGCCGTTGTCCAGGAATTGGCACTCCCACTCGCCGTCGTGGTTTTCGAGCGTGGTGTAGGGCATCGGCTGGCCGCCATCTGCCGGCGGGTAATCGTCGGTTGTATCCTGGAACGGCAGCGTGGTCTGGTACTGGTAAAAAATCAGTGGTTCCCGGTAGGCCGTGCCGCCGCGGTATTCCAGCGCGTTGCGGTCGGAATGTACCAGGCTGATCAGGCGGTCATTGTCCAGGGACCGCGTCGAGGTTGCATCCAGGTAACGCTGGTCGCTGCTTTGTCCCAGCTTGATCGGGTCACCGTCAACGGTGCACCTGAGGTAGGCCGCGTTTCCGGTGGTGTTACTCGGCGCGACTCCCGTTTCCATGGGCGACGCGTTCCACAGCAATTGGTACACACCGGCAAAAGCACCACCCTTGTAGTCACCCCAGGGGGTCAGGATCGTGGACAGCAGTTCCTGGTGGCGCGTCACGAAATACTCGGGAGGGCGAACCAATAATTCCTTTGCGGCGCTGTCGAGCTTGTCGACTTTTTCGACGTTGATGGTGTAGGTATGGGCTGAGTATTCCTTGTTGGTGTCGCCATCAATATAAATCACTTCCACTTCATAGGTTCCACCGCCGCTGGTGACCGGTGGCAGCATTCCCTGTATGCCGCCCCTGACCAGCAGGTGCGGTTGCTGCCAGCCGGCAGCGGTATTGCCCGCGACCAGCTGCAGGTTTGGATTGCCCTTGCCGTAGACGGTGGTTTGCGTGCGGCGCTCTGCGACCACGTCTCCATCCTTGCTCAGCACCAGCTTGATGCTGCTGCGCTCGGGTGCATCGCCATAAATCCGGATCAACGGAACCAGTTGCCAGCCGGTATGCACACGCTTGCCGTCCACGGAATCGGAATTATTCTGCACGTTGAAAAAAGTGTAGCCATGATCAAGAGCGAACCCTTTCGGCAACTTGGCGTGTGCCGTAGCGCACACACACAGTGCAACGAAAATAGTGACCAGGGCCTGGAAAGTACGTTTTGAACGGGATTGGTAAGACATGTGCCCCCCTTGAGTTTGATGAACAAGGCAGGTCATCTCCCTATGTTTCTGGCGATCGGTTGTGGTTTCCGGAATCTTTTTTACTGCCTTTAAAAAATAATAGGCATGAATGCAGGGCTTGTCCAACATTGCCTGCGTGACAATGGAGAAGCGCACCAGGGCCAAGCTGTCGTAGACTTGCACTGGCTTTGTTGCTTGCCGACCAATACAGGACTCGATCCATGACCAAAGACCTCATTATTCGTTGCGCAGATTTTGATCCCCGGGTCAGGACCTACTGGCTGGTCAGTGGAATATTTCTCTGCATCATTACCGTGGCCGGTATTCCACTGCTGTTGCTGTGGATACCGCTTGGCCTGTTTTTCACGGGCCGCTACTTGAAGCGCATGGAATGCGTACTGACCTCCAAGGCGTTGAAGGTCAAAAAGGGCATCATGGTGCGGGTTGAGAAGACCATTCCGCTGGAAAAAATCACCGACATGGCGATGGTGCAGGGGCCGCTCATGCGTCAATTCGATATTTTCAAACTGACCGTGGAGACGGCGGGGCAATCGGGACAAGGCGCCCTGGTATCGCTGGTCGGAATTGTCGGGGCCAAGGCTTTTCGCGAAGCCGTGCTGGCGCAAAGGGACACGGTATCCGGTATGGCAGGCTCTCGAAGTTCAGGCGACGCGCCGGGTCACGCAGATGCCGACAGCGGCTCCCTGGCTGAAATCAAAGACAGCCTGTTGAGGATCGAAGGCCTGTTGTCTGAAATCGCCGGCAACAAGAAACCCTAGCCAGGGTTTCCGGGCAGACGTAGTGACGCATCAGCGCACGCCATAAACGCGAATTTCAGTACCCTTGTGAATCCCCGAATCGGGGAAATACAGCAGGCTGACCCGGTCAATGACCTGCTCGCGTGAGCGGAACCACATCACGTCGCTGCGGCCGTTCTGGAACTTGAGCCGGCTTTCATTGAATGACTCGCTGGAGCGGTCTTCGAACTGGACCGTCACGCGCTTGAGAATGGTTACGCTGCCCGGCACTTCGATGACGATGCCCGAGTACCGCGCGCCACCGCGGCCGAGCCGCAAGCTACCGCGCTTGGACTTTTCCTTGAGCACTTCAACGCCCAGCAGCTCCTGTTGATTTACGAACTGGGCGTCGGCTCCGAATGGCAGGGCAAGCATGAGCGCGGTGAGCCACAAAGCCCGTTTCAAGCGGCTCAAGACGTGGAGCTGAAAAGGGGCCTCGCAGCGCGGATTGGCCTGTTTCCGAATGAAAGCCACGGGTCAGGGCCGGTCAAGCGAGGATATTTCCGCCGACAGCAGTTTCCAGTCACGGTTATCACGCACCCATGTGTTTGTGACATAGCCTGAAAATCCGACCGACTCGCCGTCTGGGCCGACGAAGGTTTCGGTGGTTTTGTAGCGCACCAGGGCGATGTCGCCAGACTGGTCGTAGCCGACCATTTCAATGTCTCTCGTTGCAACCCTCATACCGTAGTTCCACCATTCTTCGAGGCTACGCACGAATTTTTCACGGCCTTCGTATACCTCGCCCATGGCCCACCGTGAATACCCGGGGTGCAGAATGCGCTCGTAGGCCTGCCAGCCCTCGCCACCGACCAGGGTCGAGGCCGAGAGCGCTTCGGCGCGTTGGCGCAACTGCGGATCGGTGATTTGCACACCGGCAGCTAACGATTCGGCGACTAATGACAGGCTGGCCAGAAAAATGATCGCTTTCCAATGACTCATCTTACGTCCCTCTCGGTTGGAGAATGGAATCTAGCAGCGCCGCAGGGAAGACGTCCACCATCATTCGTTGAAAACTGGAACTGAAATGATGAAACGAAACGGCTTATGATTTCGGGGCGTTCCTAATTCAAACACGAGGAAAAATCCATGCAAAGACAACTGATTATCCCTGGTACCTTTTTGCTGTTAATTGGATTGCTGCTCGGTACTGTGCTCGACAGTTTTAACAGCCCGGCAATTGCATCTGATGCCCATGTCGCGGGCGTTCAGCACGGCATGCTGATGATCCTGATCGGCCTCGCGTGGTCATATTCTGATCCCGGTCGTACTGCTGCGCTCAGCGCTTACTCAATCGTGGTGGGAC
>JABDJL010000166.1 GCA_013002505.1 Lysobacterales bacterium
ACTGGAGCTGTTTCTTTCCGGTCACTACTTTGAATTGCTGTCCGAACTGAAAAAGCGAAACAAGCGAATATTCGCCGACCTGAAACTGTTCGACATTCCGGCAACCGTGGCCGCGGCGGTGCGCCAGTTGGCACGCCATGAGCTTGATTTCTGCACCGTGCATGGCAACGACGGCATGTTACGTGCGGCAGCCGAAGCAAAAGGCGGCATGAAAATACTCGCAGTAACAGCGCTGACCAGTCTTGACCAGGGCGACCTCGATGACCTGGGTTTCCAGTGCGACGCCGAAACGCTGGTGCTGTCACGGGCCAGGCGCGCACTGGCCATCGGGTGTGATGGCGTGGTCTCCTCCGGCCTTGAAGTGCCAAAACTGCGGCAGGAAGTGGACCACGGCTTGATTACAGTTGTGCCCGGGATCCGCCCTGTCAGTAACGACGATGACCAGCAGCGGGTGGTGACGCCAGCCCGCGCGATTCACAACGGTGCTGACTACCTCGTCGTGGGCCGGCCGATTCGCAGCGCCACACGCCCCGCAGAGGCAGCCGAAGCCATTCAGCGACAAATTGCCGAAGCGATCGATACACTTTAATCACCCTCACATTTCATTGCTTGTCAAAAACCTGTTGACAACTATTAAGTATTGACATTACGATACACGTGTAACTACATAAAAGAACAAATAAAAAGTATTTCTCAAATTTCCATACCGATCCTCTCCGGCTCTGCCGGACTTCCGGGCGGGCCTCGTGCCCGACCCGGATTTTTAATGCCTGACAATACTGAATCGGATGGCCCGTCTGTCCAACGCACAACGGCTGAACCGTTGCTGTCGACACATGTGCCCTTAACAGCCAGCCCCCGCATGGCTAGAATGGCCGCATCGCCCACCGTGCGCACAGGCATCGTTTTTCGATGAGCCAGCCCGCAAGTCACACGAAGTTTTTTAGCAAGTTGCGCATCCGCTGGCATTTGCTGTTACGTGCAATACTGCACTGGTGGGTCAGTGCGCGTGCCCTGCCCGACCTCGATGGCGAGTTCGGAGCCCAGGCGGGCAAGCCAGTGTGCTATGTCATGGATGACTATGCCCTGTCCTCGGTGCTGATTCTTGACCGGATCTGCCAGCAACAGGAAATCGCACGGCCGCTTTACCCGATGCACGGCGTTAAAGGCGAAAACCGGGCTTATGCCGTTTTGCGGCGGCTCAAGGGCCTGATCATCAGGCGCCCTTCGACACGGCGTTCGTCGGACGTGCTGAAACGGCTCGTTGACCTGGCCTATGCGCAGCCAGGCCTCGATATCCAACTGGTGCCCGTGACCGTGTTCGTCGGCCGGGCCCCCGACAAAACCACCGGCCTGGCAAAGGTCCTGTTCGCCGAGAACTGGCAAGTCGCCGGCCGCCTGCAGCGATTGTTCAGCACGCTGATCAACGGCCGCGACACGCTGGTCCAGTTCAGCAGGCCGATTTCTCTGACCGAACTCGCCCAAGAAAACCTGGGATCCAGCCGCAGCCTGCGAAAAGTTTCGCGGATACTTCGCATGCATTTCCGTCGCGTTCGAATCGCGGCGATCGGGCCCGACCTGTCTCACCGCCGGATGCTGATTGACAAGCTCATGAAGACCCCGGCGGTGCGCAATGCCATCGCCGAGGAGGCCCGGCACAAGAACATCAGTGTCGAGCAGGCTGCAAAGATAGCGCGCAAAAACGCCATGGAGATCGCGGCTGACTATTCGTACACCTTTATACGCATTGCCTCGATGACCATTGCCTGGTTCACCGGTAAAGTGCTCAGCGGCATCCGGCTGAATGGCCTTGATGACTTCAAGGCCAGTGCACTGGATTACGAGATCGTCTATGTACCCTGCCACCGCAGCCACCTGGATTACATGCTGTTGTCCTACCTGTTACACCAGAACGGGTGGGTCTCACCGCATATCGCCGCCGGCCTTAACCTGAACCTGCCGGTGCTGGGCGCATTCTTGCGCAAGGGAGGTGCTTTTTACCTGCGCCGCACGTTCCGTTCACAGAAGCTGTACGCGACGGTCTTCAACGAATATCTCAGTGCCATCCTGGCACAGGGTGTTTCGATCGAATATTTCATAGAGGGAACACGCAGCCGGACCGGCAGGCTTTTGCCGCCCAAGGCCGGAATGCTGGCCATGACGGTCAAGGGCTACCTGCACTCGCCCGTCCGGCCAATCATGTTTCAGCCGGTGTATATCGGCTATGAGCAGGTGCTTGAAGGCGCCGCGTATACGCGGGAATTGTCGGGTAAAGCCAAGCGCTCGGAGCGCCTCAGCGACCTGTTCAAAGTGCTTGGTGTGCTGGGAAAGGATCACGGCGAGGCGGTGGTCAGTTTCGGAAAACCCATCTACCTGGACAAGCTCCTGGAGCAGCGCGATCCGCACTGGCGCCAGGTCACCGGGCCGGGCCGCGACAAGGCACCCTGGACATCGGACCTGATCGACGATCTCGGGACACGCATCATGACGCGCATCAATGCTTGCGCCGATGTTAACCCCATAGGCTTGCTGGCCATGGTATTGCTGGGTACCGCGCGCCTCGCGCTGGGCGAACGCGACCTGCTGGATCAGCTCGTCCTGTACAAGGAATTGCTGTCCAGGGGAGATTATTCAAGCCGCGTCACGCTGACCGACATGCAGGCTGAAGAGATCATCGAGTACGGGCTGGCGCGGGGATTCCTGCAGCGTATCGAACACCCACTTGGCAACATGGTCGCCCTGGATCCTGACCAGGCAGTCGAACTGACCTATGCGCGCAACAACATTACACACCTGTTTGTTGCACCGTCGCTGGTGGCCTGCTGCTTTCTCAACCAGAAAAGCTTCGAGATCGCCAAGCTCGAATTCATTGCCAATGCCATTTACCCGTTCCTGAAGACGGAGTGGTTTCTGCCATGGACGCGCGAGGGCTTCATCGAAGCCGTCCGCGCCAGCGTCGCCCACATGACGTCACTGGGCCTGGTCAGCCCGAATAAGAATGGCACCAAGCTGGTCCGCGCTTCGGGCGGTTCGGACAAGGCCGGACAATTGTCGCTACTCGCCCAATGCCTGCTGCAGACACTGGAGCGTTACTTCATCACCATTGCATTGTTGTCGCGTCACGGGTCGGCCGTACTGAGCCGCGCCGAACTGGAGCTGTTATGCATCCAGACTGCGCAGCGCATTTCGAGGCTGTATGGTTTCGAAGCCCCGGATTTTTACGATCGAAACCTGTTCAGGCAGTTCATCAGCGAGTTGCGCAAGCACCGTGTGCTGACCAACGACGATGACGGATTAATGAAATTTGACGAACGCCTCGACGATATCTCATTCCATGCGCGTTACATTTTGCGCAAGGAAATCCGGCTGGTCATCATGCGCCTCGCATCGCAGACCATAGACGGCGCTGACAACAAGGAACCCGCGGTCCAGGAAGTGGCCTGAGCACGGTCGGGAGGGCTTCAGGCGTCGAGGTCCGGAATCAGGAGTGACTCAAGGTGCTCTATCCAGTCCTTGAGCTTCAATTTTCGTTTTTTCAGCCGCCGCATCATTAACTGGTCTCTCCACGGCTCCAGGGTAAGGCGGTTGATGGCCTCGTCCAGGTCGCGGTGCTCCTCTCGCAACTCGATCAGTTTCTGGACTATTTCTGCTGGATTGTTGGTATCCACAAGCCACCTGCAGCACGGCCGGCATTTTGTTGCGGCTGTTCATGTGCGGCCTGTCACTATAGCATTACACGCTTGTGCAAACGAAGCAGCCGGGCTGTACAGCGGCTGCTGTAACCACGGCCAGGTGAGAATATGGATCGCAGAAAATTTGTCAGGACCGCAGGCATGGCGGGCGTCGCCGGTTTCGCAGCGGCATGCGGGCGTGACGGCAGTCCCAACGCGCAGTGTGGTGACGGAAGCGCCGCCAGTGGCGAGGTATTCGAATGGAAGATGGCGACGTCCTGGCCGCGTGATTTTCCCGGTCTCGGGGTCGGCGCTTCAAGGCTGGCCGAAAAAATCGGCAAACTGAGCAATGGCCGGCTCAAGGTTCGCCTGTTTGCAGCCAACGAACTGGTGCCACCATTCGAGGTCTTTGACGCTGTCGAGCGCGGCACGGTGGAAATGGGCCACGCTGCGCCCTATTACTGGAAAGGCAAGGTGCCGGCCTGCCAGATTTTCGCCGGACCCCCGTTTGGCATGACTGCCCAGGAGCTTAACGGCTGGCTGTACTACGGCGGCGGCCTTGAGTTATGGCGCGAAGCGTATGCACCCTTCGGAATCATTCCATTCCCGGTCGGGAACTCCAGCATGCAAATGGGTGGCTGGTTCAATCGCCAGATTAACAGCCTCGACGATTTGCAAGGACTGGTCATGCGAATTCCGGGCATCGGTGGCGAGGTTTTGAATCGTGCCGGCGGCACCGCGATGAGCCTGCCCGGCGCCGAGATTTTTACCGCGCTGCAGACCGGGACCATCGATGCCACCGAGTGGGTCGGGCCATACAATGACCAGGCGTTCAGCCTGCCGCGCGCGGCCAAGCATTACTACTACCCGGGCTGGCACGAGCCTGGCACGGCGCTGGAAGGAATCGTCAATGCCGAAGCATATTCCGCATTGCCAGACGATCTGCAACAGATTGTTGAAACTGCGTGCCAGGCCGCAACCATGGACATGCTGTCCGAGTTCATGGCCCGTAACGGAGACTCGCTGGCGCAAATGCGCGAGGCCGGCGTCGACATCCGCCCTTTCCCTGACGACGTGCTCGGCGAACTGAAACGCATCAGCCTGGAAGTCATGGAAGAATTGGCGCACAGCGACGAGATGTCGGCCAAGACCTGGAATTCGTTCAGAGCGTTCAGCGAGACCGTGCAGGGCTGGACCGACCTGTCGGAGAAGGCTTACCTGAACCAGAGGTAATCCCTTCTAGCCGTACAGGCGCTCGGGCAGCCAGGTTGCGACCTCGGGCCATGCGGCCAACAAACCCAGCATCAGCAACTGGATGGCAATAAACGGCAGCACGCCACGGTAAATCGCGCTGGTCTGGACCGTGTCGGGTGTTACGCCACGAAGATAAAACAACGAAAATCCAAAGGGCGGGGTCAGGAATGATGTTTGCAGGTTGATCGCAATCATGACGCCCAGCCACACCGGGTCAATGCCCATGGCCAGCAGGACGGGCCCGACGATCGGCACGACAACGTAAGTAATCTCGATGAAGTCGAGGACAAAGCCGAGCAGGAACATGGCCAGCATGACGATCAGCAGCGTGGTCGTCGTGCCACCCGGTAAACCCGTCAACAGGGCCTGGACCTGTTCGTCACCGCCATAACCCCTGAACACGAGGCTGAACAGCGAAGCGCCGATCAGGATCATGAACACCATCGCACTGATCTTGGCAGACTGGTACACCGTTTCGCGCAAGGTTTTACGATTGAGCCTGCCGCGCTGCCAGGCCAGCAACATCGCACCGACCGCGCCCACCGAGGCCGCCTCGGTGGGTGTTGCGATGCCTTTCAGAATCGAACCGAGCACGGCCACGATCAACAACAGTGGACCCGCCATCAGGCCCAACAGGCTCAGCAGGGACACGCGTTCTCCGTCAGTCGCCACGGCCGATGGCATGTGCTGTGGCCGCAACCACGCCAGGCCGACCAGGTAACACATGTACATGCCAACCAGCACAAAACCGGGAACCAGCGCGCCGGCAAACAACTCCGCCACCGAAATGCTATCGGGACTGAAATTACCCATCTGTAACTGCGCTTGCTGGTAGGCATTGGACAGCACGTCGGCCAGCAGGATCAGGACGATCGAAGGCGGAATAATCTGGCCCAGCGTACCGGCCGCGCAGATGGCGCCGGTTGCCACCGAAGGCCGGTAATTGTGGCGCAACATGGTCGGCAGCGATAGCAAGCCCATCGTGACCACTGTTGCGCCCACGATACCGGTGCTCGCTGCCATCAGGGCGCCGACGATCATCACGGCGATACCCAGTCCGCCGGGAATTCTTCGCATCAGCTGGGCGAGCGACTGCAGCAGCTGGTCGGCCAGCCTGGAGCGCTCCAGCATCACCCCCATGAAAACGAAAACAGGCACTGCGATCAGCGTTTCATTGGTCATGATGCCAAACAGGCGGTTCGGAAAGGCCTCGAGAAAGACCGGGTCGAATATACCGGCAACTGTTCCCACTCCTGCGAACAACAGCGCCACGCCAGCCAGCGTGAACGCCACCGGGAAGCCGGCCATCAACGCAGCGCCAATGGCCAGGAAAAGGAACAGGGACATGAGCCCGCTCATGCTGTCGCGCGCTTCTTTTTCAGACTATTCACCGTTGTTTTTATTCCAAAAGTCGAAGCTGAACCATGAGCCAATACTACCCCGATCACCTTGACAAGTACGGATGACCGGAATTTTTTATACACAATTGTCGCCACTCCTCGGCAAATCATGGGTTTAATCTGTTTCGTAGCATCATGACCTGCAAAAGTTCATATATCTCTATGTTTATGTTGTATATATTCGCTTTGTCTCAAATTCACCTGTTACGGCACGGTGTTGCTGTCCGTTGCGCGCCCGGCAGGTTCCTGATACTTACTAACAGAGTTATCCACAGCCTGTGCGGTGACCGGGCATGCATCGCAACGACTGGCTCAATACGGAATTCTGGCAACCGCCCGGCATTTCCTGGCGAAAGCTTTGCAGATGCGCTTTGCGTGGCCTGCACGGGGTAAGGCGCTCGAAGACCAAAGCTTTAATCCCCGCCACAAACGTTTAAAATAGCCGCCTCCCGGCTGCGATATCCGCTGGCGGTGCAGCCCCGGGCCGAAGGACCTTGTTTTGAAAGAACACATAGAAGAATTGCTGATCCAGGCGTTTTTACACCTCAAGCGCGACAAGATCGTTCCAGCAGATTGCAAGATCCAGCCTGTGGTCGAAAGAACCCGTTCACCGGAGCATGGTGAGTTCGCATCGAACCTGGCGATGGTGCTTACCAAGCAGGCCAAACGTCCACCCAAGGACCTTGCCAAGGCCATTATCAACCGCCTGCCTAAATCACGGCAGTTGGAGAAAACGGAAATAGCAGGCCCCGGGTTTATCAATTTTTTCATGAACCAGATGGCCATGGCCAGCACGGTCAAGGAAGTGCTGCGCAAAGAGGGTTCCTACGGCCACCAGCCTACCCAGCCGGACCGGTCGGTTACGCTTGAATTCGTCTCTGCCAACCCGACCGGACCACTGCACGTTGGACATGGGCGGGGCGCAGCTTATGGCGCCAGCCTGGCTTGCATACTGCAGGCAGCCGGCTACGAGGTACAGCGCGAATATTACGTCAATGACCATGGCAGGCAGATGGATATTCTTGCCCTGAGCGTCTGGCTCCGGTACCTGGAGCTTTGCGGTGAAAAGGTCAGGTTTCCGAAAAACGGCTACCAGGGCGAATATGTTTATGAAATCGCCAGGGTGGTGCGAAATGAACACGGCGACAAATGGCGATTCACCGAGCTCGAAGTGTATGACGGCGCCGAGCCGGATGAAGGGGAAGGTGGCGATGCCGAATCTCACATTGACTCACTGATCAACAAGGCCTCTGACCTGATGGGGCATGCCGGATACCTGGCTTTTTTCAATGCCTCCCTCGACCAGATCCTGGGCGATATCAAGAATGACCTGGCCGAGTTTGGCGTTGAGTTTGACCACTGGTTTTCCGAGGTTGGACTGGAAGAAAGCGGCGCATTGCAACATGCAATCGAACGGCTGGACAAGAATGGTTACCTGTACGTCAAGGACGGTGCAACATGGTTCAAAGCCTCGGAATTGGGTGACGAGAAGGATCGCGTCATCGTGCGGGAAAACGGCCGCACGACCTATTTTGCATCGGACATTGCGTACCTGCTGAACAAGCTGGAGCGTGGTTTCGATCATGCCATTTACGTGTGGGGGGCCGACCACCACGGCTATATCGCCCGCCTCAGTGCGGCGGCAAAGGGCCTTGGTGAAGACCCGGAGAATATCGAGTTCATCCTGCTGCAGTTTGTTGCCCTGTTCCGGGATGGCGAAAAGATCCAGATGTCTACCCGATCCGGTAATTTCATCACGCTTCGCCAGCTGCGTGACGAGGTCAGCAGCGACGCTGCGCGTTACTTTTTCGTCATGCGCTCGCATGATCAGCACCTGGATTTCAATCTTGACCTGGCGAAGTCGCGCAGCAATGAGAACCCGGTGTACTACATCCAGTACGCCCATGCTCGAATCTGCAGCGTATTTAAGAACCTCGACCAGATGGACCTGCGCCACAATGCGGCCATTGGTGAAGCAGCACTTGACCGCCTGGTGGAAGAGCACGAACTCGGCTTGATGCGCAGCCTGAGCCGCTATCCGGAGGTGATTGAGTCCAGCGCTCGCGCCCGGGCGCCTCATTCGATGGCGCATTACCTTCACGGCCTGGCGACCGATTTCCATGCCTACTACAATGCCCACCAGTTCCTGGTAGATGACGAAAACCTAAGGAATGCCCGCCTGAATCTCATTCTTGCCGCGCGCATGGTGCTGCAGGACGGTCTTTCAATGCTGGGTATTTCTGCCCCGGAAGAAATGTAAATGGCCGCCGCAACAAGAAAAAAAGCCAGCCGCAGAAAGGGCGCAACCCGGGGTAAGAGCAGTCATGGCTGGAAGTGGTTCTTAAGCGGCCTGGTGTTGGGTTTTGCGAGTGCTGCGCTCCTGTATTTCAAGGGTTACGTACCCGGCCGGCCTGGCCCGCAACCTGTCGCTGCTGGCGTACAACAGGCGGCAGAACTTGAGCCCGCCGCAGAGTCAGGCGAAATTGCAGCTGAGCGCGCTGTCAGGCGGTATGATTTTTTCACCGTGTTGCCCGAGATGGAAGTCGTGGTTCCTGACCAAGAACTGAGCCGTGACGTCAGCCCGGACATCTCCGGTGAAGCCGCGCGTTACCTTTTGCAGGTAGGCTCGTTCAGAAACCCGGATGATGCAGAACAGATGAAGGCACGGCTGGCGCTCCTCGGAAACGTCGCTGCCGTGCAGGTTGTCACGGTCAATGGTGAAACATGGCACCGTGTCCGGATCGGCCCGGTGGAAGGCGCGCGGCGCGCCGACGAGGTACGCAGGAGCCTGCAGGACAACGGAATCGAGACCCTGATACTGAGGGACAGCCCCTGACCGCGCCTGGCTAGCCCGCAACCGCACGCCCCCGGGCGTAAAGGTCCAGTTCATCCCGCTGTTGCCGCTGGCCCTCGTCGCGCGAAACCAGCCACTCAGAGAAAGCCTGCCAAAGGTCTTCGCCGCGCCAGGCGTCAGCATCTCCGTCGCGGAAAGCCAGCGCATCAAATTCGTAGATGGCAGAGCGCAGCGATGCAATATCTGTCTGCCTGGCAAACTCCATGATGCTGCCTGCGGCGCTGGCCGGCCCGTAATGCCGCAACCATTTTCCAAGCACCCTGCGCGCGGCTGCCGCCTCACTGGCCTTGCAGGCGCGTTTCAGGTCCGCCAGCAAATCTGCTTCAGCTGCCGATACGACCGCATCGGACTCGGCGTTTCCGTTTGATACGGGCCGCTTGCGGACATAGAGCACCAGCGTTAACAACCAAAGACCGCCCATCATCATTGCCAGGTTGCGCCACAGATTTTCAGCGGCAGCGTTGTCGCTGCCTGAAAAGCCATTCTCGGCAGCCAACGGTGGACCATTCACTGACACCGCGTGCTGTGAAGCCAATGATGATTCGGCCACCGCAACACGGTGCTCGGGCAGCACCGCGGTTCGCAGCTCTCCACTGGCCGTGTCCCACCAGTCCAGCCGGATCTCGGGTAACACCAGTTCCCCGGCCTTCTCGGGCACCACCGCGTAACGAAATTCCTTGTGTCCCAGCACCCATTGACCGTCATCACGCGAAATACCCTGAGGCTGATCGGGGTAAATTCGTGCATCGGGGATTTCGGGCCACGCCGGTTCGGCCAACATATTTTCTTCAAGCCCGACGGCATCGAGGATAATCGTGCGCGTCACGGGTTCGCCGACCTGTAACTCCTCGGCGTCTGTAATCTGCTGGGACAGCGTGATTCTCCGGGCCGGCAACCAGTGTTCTCCCGGGTAGTCGGCCGGCTTTGAGCGCACTTCCAGTGTCAAGGGATCGCTTTCAACCCGCACGCGCCGGCCGCGCACCGAGGGCTGCCACAGGCGATCAGCGGGCCGCTCAATCAAGCGCCCGCTGAGGGTCATCGGGGGTATGACCAACTCGCCCGAGCGCTCGGGAAAAACAGCATAGCGCCGCTCCAGCACCCGGTAGCGGACATTATTGCGGGTCGACTGGTAAGGAACCTCGTCGAGCAGGCGCACCGATGCCTGCTCAGGTGCAGGCGGGTTTATGGCCGCTTCCGTCAGGTTTTGCTGGTAGAAAATCCGTACCGTCATGGCCAACTGCGCGTGCACGTAATACGGCCCATCCGGCGGATCCATCTCCAGCTCAATAAACACCGGCGGCAGCTCGCCCGGAGCGAGTTCTGGCGCGGGCGAGACCGTGATTCGAATCGGTGAAGTACGTGCACCCTCCAGCGCCAGGGGCGGAATGACGAGGTCTCCCGCGCGCCGCGGCTCAAGCGTGACCATCAGCCTGATCGTCGCCATCTGCTGTCCATTGACAATGGACATCTGCGATTCACTGCGCTGATCGAGAATCACGAAATCCTCCTCAATACCGGAAAGGTCTGCCTGCAGGCTTTGGTTGGGGTCGTCGGTCTGGAGCACCAGCGTCACGGTTTCGCCTTCGACCAGCTGGTCGCGGTCAACCCGTGCGATCACGCCAGCCGCGCCCGCCAATTCCGCCCAGGTGAGCATCACCGCGAACGCCATTGCCATGCTGCGTGCCGACAGCAGGTATTTGAATTGTTGATTCATCATCACCAGTCTTTCTTCTCATCCGGGGGCGCGCCACGCCGTTGATGCTGGCTGCGGAATTTCCGCCTCAGTAATCCGCCCGGGTCATCAGGAATTCTTCGTAACCACTGCTCCATGGCCTGGGCGTCTTCTTCTGACCAGGTCGATTCCATGTCCTGCTGTGGTTGTTCCGATTGTTCACCCTGCTGTTCATCCGACTCTTCGCCCTCACCGTCCTGGGACTCGCCCTCGCCTTCCTGCTGCTCGGACTCACCGTCCTGTTCGGACTCGTCACCGGATTCCTCGCCTTCGCCTTCTTGTTGCTGCTGGTCCTGTTGTTGCTTCATTTGCTCCACCAGGGCGCGATTGAACAACGCATCCTCCATTTCCGGGCGCTGCTCCAGGGCCTGGTCATACGCCGCAATTGCGGCCTCCAACTCACCGGCCAGCGCCAGCGCGTTGCCTCGATTGTAATGTGCGTCAGCGCTGTTCTTTTGCATCCACGCGCGTGTCGCTTCCTCGTAGCTGCCACTGCGATACAAGGCTTCTGCAGCAATGGCGGGATCCTCGGCGAGGCGCGCGGCGCGCTCGGCCTGCTGGTTGCGCAATGCCTCCTGGGCCTGCTGGTCACGGCGTTTCCACAAGTCGTCCCAGACTCCGGCTTCGACGGGCGTGCTGATGAACATTCCCGGCAACAGAATCAATGGCAGCAGGAACAACAAGCCTCGCCTGAAGCCGAACGCCGCCAGCGGCAGCAGCAATAAAACCAGCCACGGACCAGTATCCTTCCATCGTTCGCCCAGCGCGTCATCGCGACGCGCAAATGCACCGCCTTCGGCCTGTAACCACGGCGACTCGCGTGAGTTACTTGCATCGAGAAAGCTCAGGCGGCCCAATCCCGCCTGGGCCACCGCGGCAAGGGTTTCGACGTCGAGCCGCGTAATCACGACATTGCCGCTGTCATCACTGACAAACCCGGAGCCACTTGGGATGGGCGCACCCTGCCGCGTGCCCACGGCCATGACCGATGTACTGATCCCCCGCTCAGCCAGCGCGGCCGCCTTGCTCGCAACCGCGGCATTGGCGCCATCACTGATCAGCAATATTTCGCCGCTGGCGGCGCCGGCCCGACTTAACAGGTCAGCCGCCAATTCCAGCGCCAGGTCAGCGCGGCTGCCCGCCACTGGCATGACGTCAGGTTGCAGGGCGGGAAGCATGTTGGCAATCGTATTCATGTCTTTGGTCAGCGGAGACACGACGTATGCATCCCCGGCAAATGCCACCAGACCGATTTGGCCTTCGCGGGTCGTTTCAAGCATGTCCATCAGCCGGAACCGGGCCTGCGTCAGGCGATTGGGCTTTAGATCCTCGGCCAGCATTGAACGGGACAGGTCGAGTACCAGCACGCGCGCATCGCGCGCTGAGAACGAACTGTCAGGCAGTTGTTCCCAACTGGGTCCGGCCAGGGCCAGTGCTGTCAGCGCCAGCGCCAGCCCGGAAGCGATCGCTCCCGCCCTGCCCGGCCGGGAGGAGTGCTCACCCACGCTCAACCAGCGCAACAGGTGGCTGTCACAGATCTTCGCCCAATCACCGGAGGGGCGCCTGAAATGCCGCCAGGCCACCGGAACGAGCACGGCGAGCGGCAGGCACAACAGCCATGCCGGGCGTATGAAATGCAGCGCGGAAAAGTCCATCACCCCACCGTTTCCTTGCGCAGGGAGCCCGGACGAACGGTAAATAACACGGCCAGAAAAGCGATCAGGTAAGCCAGCCCCAGCGGCCAGTGGAACAACTCGTCAATCGGTCGAATCGATTCTTCATCGCTCTCCACGGGTTCAAGCTCATCCAGCAGGCGATAGATCTCGGCAAGGCCTTCAGCATCCCGGGCCCTGAAGTACTCGCCCCCGGTGCGTACGGCAATCGCGCGCAGCGTGTCTTCGTCGAGGTCCGCAGAAGGGTTCACAACGCGCGTACCGAAAAAGTCCTGCACCATCATTTCATCGGCACCGACACCAACCGTGTAAATGGTCAGGCCTTCGCGGGCTGCAAACTCGGCTGCTTGCAGGGGCTGCACTTCGCCTGACGTGTTGGCGCCGTCGGTCAACAACACCAGGACGCGCTCGGAAGCCGCATCCTGCCGCAGGCGTTTTACGGCCAGCCCAATCGCGTCGCCAATGGCTGTCTCGCGGCCGGCCAGCCCGATCTCGGCCTCATCCAGCAGCGTAGCTGTCGTTTCTGTGTCAAAGGTCAGCGGTGTTTGCAGGTAAGCCCGGCTACCGAACAACACCAGCCCGACCCGGTCGCCTCGACGACGCTCTACAAAGTCACCTGCGACGTGCTTGACGATCTCCAGCCGGTTGACGGCGCGTTGTTCCCAGACCATGTCCTGCGTGTCCATGCTGCCCGAGATATCAACCGCCAGCAGCAAATCACGGCCGGTTACCGGCAGCGTACTGACCTCGCCAATCCACTGGGGCCGGCTGGCTGCGAGCACCAGCAAAAGCCACACCACCGAGGCGGCCACCGCCAAGACAGGGCGTTTCATCCAGCCATGCTGCGCGCCGACAACATGCTGATACCAGGGTACACGCACGGCTTGCATATCCCGTGCAGGCGCCTCGGACAACAAGCGGCGCAACAACCACGGTAATGGCAACAGTAACAATAGCCAGGGCCAGGCAATGGCAAAGCCGGTGGTGACCAGTTCGGGCGAGATCTCACCCATGGAGCATCACCCATCGCCTGGCCAACTCTGCCAGCTGTTCTGCTTCAAACTCGGGAGATCTCTGCCACGGGCCTTCGGCCAGGACGTCAAGCCCCTTTGCATGCCCGTTTTCGGGCAGATTTCCATCGATGAACCGAACCCAGGCGTTACCCGTGAGTTCTGCACAGCCGGAATCCGGAAAGGCCCTCAGGGCCACCAGCTTGAATACACGGTTCAGGTCTGACAGGAACTCACCCGGCGCCTGTTGCGGATCAACACTCGTTTCGATCCACTCGATGTAGTGCAGCAGGCGCTCGCGCCGCTTCCGGACCTGGTACTGGCGGCGCGCATGACGCACCAGCAGGAACAGTGCAAATAACACCAGTACCGCCAGCACCCACCAACCGGGCGCCGGCGGCCACCACGGGACGTCAGGGGCGCCGTGGATATCACGAAGCTGTTGCAACAACACATCCTGCGGATTCACGCGGCTCTCCCGAACAAAATCCGCAGGTCCCGGCCCAGCACTTCAACCGGGTCATCAGAACTGCGCATCACGACCCAGCCACACTGGTGGCGCTGAAACATGCGTTTCGGATCGTCTGCGTGCTGCAGGCTCATCGTACTAAATCGTTTACGCGCCATGTCCTGGGTGGTGTCGAAAATACTGTTGTGTGTGCCGTCACTGATTGGATAGCGGCCGGGAGGCAATTGTTCCTCGGCCGGGTCCAGCACCTGGCATCCGATGACGTCATTGTGCTGACGAAGTCTCGAAAGGTGCCGGTTGCAATCATCGTCCAGTCCGAAAAAATCACTCACCACCAGCACCAGGCTGCCGGGACGCACCGCATGCCGGACGCGCTCCAGTGCGTGTGACAGGGGTTCAATGCCTGTCGGCTGCTGCGCCGGGTCGAGCCAGTCAACCAGGCCCTGGATTACCCGCATCGCGCCTCTGCGCCCGCCGGCCGGTCGCATTTCCCGGTGCGTTCCCGGCGCAAACAGGAAGGCACCGATTCGGTCTCCACGGCGCACGGCAGTCCAGGCTATGGCCGCGGCCAGGTAGCCGGCGGCCACTGACTTGAGCCGTGTTCGGGTACCGAAAAACAAGCTGCTGCTGGCATCGAGCACAACCAACACCGGGCGTTCACGCTCTTCCTGGAAAATCTTGGTATGCGGCTTTCCAGTGCGCGCCGTTACACGCCAGTCCATGTTGCGTATATCGTCACCGGGCTGGTAACTGCGTGATTCGACAAAATCCACGCCGCGGCCCCGAAACCGCGAACGGTACGCTCCGGCCAGCGCAGAAGCCGCCGGTCGGTGCATGGGTAATAGCAAGGCATTACAACGGGGGCGCAAGGCAATCAGCTCGGATGCCTCAAGATGAATCCCGTCTCCTACGTGTCCGGCCCCGCGCTTCATCACTTTCCGTCAATCAAGATTCTAGCTTGCGCCGGGCATCTGTTTCCCGGAAGCCAGCGCAGGAATGATGTGCATGGACAATGATCTGGACTGAAGGAAGATCGCGCCCAGGTGCATCAGAACAAGCTGGGGCAGGGAAAGTGCCGTAGCGGACAGGTGCCTGGCACGAACTCAAACTCATGGAACCGGAACGAGATCCAGCAGACGCGTTACCAGCTCGTCAACACTGACGCCATCGGCCTCGGCTTCGTATGAAAGCAGAACCCTGTGGCGCAGTACGTCGTGAATCGTCGCATGAATGTCATCGGGTGAAACGTAATCGCGGCCGTCCAGCCAGGCGCGGGCACGGGCGCAGCGGTCGAGCCCGATCGTGGCGCGCGGGCTTGCGCCGTATGAAACGAGCTGCGCCATGTCGTCATCCCAGTTGCCCGGGTTACGCGTTGCCAGCACGAGCTGAACGATATACTCCTCAAGCGCCGGGGCAAGGTGCAGGTTCAACACCTGTTCTTGTGCCGTGAACACCTGCTGCTGGGTCACCAGTACCGGTGCTTCAGCGACTTTATTCAACTCGTCGCGTGCCTGTTGGCGCGCCAGGTTGAGAATATCCTGTTCGGCCTGGGCATCCGGGTAAGTGATGTTCACCTGCATCAGGAAGCGGTCCAGCTGCGCTTCGGGGAGTGGGTAGGTGCCTTCCTGCTCGATCGGGTTCTGCGTCGCCATGACCAGGAACAATCGCGGTAGAGGATAGGTAATGCGCCCGACCGTCACCTGGTGCTCACCCATCGCTTCCAGCAATGCCGACTGCACTTTGGCCGGAGCACGGTTGACCTCGTCGGCCAGGATCAGGTTGTGAAAAATCGGGCCCTGCTGAAACTCAAAGGTGCCTTCCTGCGGGCGGTAGATCTCGGTTCCGGTCAGGTCGGCCGGCAACAGGTCAGGTGTGAACTGTATGCGGTGAAAATCGCCTTCGATGCGGTCAGCCAGGGTCTTGATTGCGGTGGTCTTGGCCAGTCCGGGCGCACCTTCAACCAGCAGGTGTCCATGGCATAACAGGGCCATCGTCAGGCGCTCCATCAGGCGCTCCTGCCCGATAATCAGCTCGTTTGCTGCCTTGCTCAGGGCCTCGAACGCTTCCCTTTCAGGTTGGTTCGAAGACTTGACTTCCGCTTCAGGACTGACTGACTCCATTCGCAAAACCTGCTTCATTCGTATTTGGGCTTGGAATTTTAAACGCATGGCGGCCTGGCCACCACAACCGGGCTATCGTCTTACAATCCCTGACGCATTGAGCGTGTCATTGGTCACAGGGAAATTCAGATCAAAACTCCTGGGGGTCCACGTCAACTGACCAGCGTACTCTGCGCGCCTCAGGCAAAGCGCTGACTTGTGGCAGCCAGTGGCCCAGGGACTGCTGTAACCCTGATCGAGTCTCGCTTTGCAATAACAGGTACCAACGCACCCGTCCGCCGCGGCGTTCCATCAGTGCCGGAAATGGTCCGTGTACCCTGGCTTCGCCATGCACGCAGCAAGCGGCGGCGCGTTCGAGCATGGCTTGTACCGCCTCGCGTTTCGCGGCCTCGGCGCGCAGCACCGCCTGGAAGCTGAACGGCGGCAGCTTTGCCAGCCGTCGCTCCTCGAGCAAGGCAGTGGCAAATGCTTCGTATCCCTCGCCCACCAGGGTCTCGAGCAATGGGTGATCCGGATGATGCGTCTGCATGATGACCGTCCCCGGGCTCTGGGCTCTTCCGGCGCGTCCGGCAACCTGGATTAACAATTGACCCATGCGTTCGGTGGCGCGGAAGTCTGCGCTGTAAAAAGCCTGGTCGAGACTCAGAACAACCACCAGTGTCACCGCCGGGAAGTGGTGCCCCTTGGCCAGCATCTGGGTGCCGACCAGGATGCAGGGTTGCCCCTTGCGCACCTCGCCGGTCATGGCTTCGAATGAACCCTTGCGCGAGAACTGGTCACGATCGAAGCGATACAACGGTACCGAATCAAAGCGCTGGCCCAGCAATTGCTCCAACTGCTGGGTGCCTTCACCGGCGCCTTGCAACGCGTCTGCACGGCAGTCAGGACACAAATGAGGCACCGGTTGCCGGTATGTGCAGTGGTGACAAATCAAGACCCGGTCGTTGCGGTGCCAGGTCATGTTTGCGTCACACTGGCGACAACTGGCGTGCCAGCCACATTCATGGCACAGCAACACGGGGGCATAGCCACGCCGGTTCAGAAATACCAGTACCTGCTCACCCCGCTCGAGTGTTGCAGCTATCGCACCGGTCACCGGCTCCGAAAGTCCGTGCTTCGCGTTGACCGTGCGCATGTCCTGCACCTGCCACCGCGGCTGTTTCGCGCCACTGGCCCTCTGCCGCAGGCGATTCCAGCCATAGCGGCCGCGCTGCGCATTGCGCAGGGACTCGAGCGAGGGTGTTGCCGTGCCAAGCACAACAGGGACTCCCAGGTCAGATGCCCTCTTGACCGCCACGTCCCGCGCGGAAAACCGGAATCCGTCCTGTTGCTTGAACGAGGCATCATGTGACTCATCCATGATGATCAGCCCCGGTTCGGGTAATGGCAGGAACAGCGCTGAGCGTGTACCCAGCAAAAGTCGCGCCCTGCCGGAACGGGCGTCGGCCCAGGTGCGCAGCCGCTCGCCTTCGGACAAGCCTGAATGGTACACCGCGGGCTGCAGGCCGAGTCGCTCAGAAAATCGACGTATAAGTTGCGGTGTCAGCCCAATCTCGGGCACCAGCACCAGTGCTTGCCGCCCGGCTTTGAGCACATCCACGATCAGGCGCAGGTAAACCTCGGTCTTGCCGCTGCCGGTCACCCCGTCAAGCAGGTGACACCGAAACTTGCCGAGATCTGCGCTGATGGCAGCCAACGCCACCGATTGCTCGGCCGTCAGCGTTGGCCCTTGCTGCGCTCTTATCGCGGCCCTCGAACTGGGATTCTTGCGCAACCAGCCCTGCTCGACCAGGCGCTCTGACACCTGGGTCCAGGCGCTGCTCCAGGCCCTGAGTCGTTCAACGGTCAACGGCCCTGAACTGGCCATTTCGAGAAGTTCGTACTGGCGGCGGGCTTTGCCCACTGGAAGTTCGAGGCGTTCTGAGCCTGCCCGGGTCAGGCAGTATTCCACTGGTTCTGCCGGGATTCTACCCTTGCGCTTGCGCAGCGCGGGCGGCAGGGCATTGAAGTAAACCTCGCCGGGAGGATGACGGTAATAAGTTGCACACCACCGTAACAGCGCCACCAATTCACCATTTAACAATGGTTTACCTTCATCCAAAACGCGCCGGACAGACAGAATTCGTGATTCTGGCAGGTCGCTTTTTTGACGGTAGCCACATACCAGCCCAACCCTGTCTGCATTGCCGAATGGCACTAAAACCCTTGTTCCTAAAGGTATTTCTACAGGTGCTTCGGGACAACGGTAGTCGAACAAGTCGGCAAGCGGCAGGGGTATTGCGACCCTCAGGTAGGGGTTTAGTGCGGGCGGGTTCATGAACGGCGATTCTACCAGCCTGGCGCCAGGTCAATGACAGCGTAAGCCAAAATTGGCTAGTATCTCGGCACGCCCGGAGTTCAAAACGCGGGTGACAACAAGCTAACCTGCAATGGGAGAATTTCAATGAGTATGATGTCAGAGTTCAAGAGCTTTGCGATGCGTGGAAACGTCGTCGACATGGCGGTCGGTATTATCATCGGCGGCGCCTTCGGAAAAATCGTTTCTTCCTTCGTTAACGATGTGTTGATGCCGCCCATCGGCATGGCGCTGGGCGGAGTTGATTTTTCCGATCTGGCCGTGACCCTGAAAGAAGCGGCGGGCGAAGCCGCGGCGGTCACCATCAACTATGGTTCGTTCATCCAGACCGTGGTGGATTTCGTGATTATCGCGTTTGCGATCTTCATCGCCATCAAGGGAATGAACAACATGAAGAAGAAGGAAGAAGAAGCACCTGCCGAGCCGCCAAAACCTTCAGCAGAGGTTCAATTGTTGACGGAAATCCGGGATTCGCTCAAAAATAGCTGAAGATTGAATTCCTGAAAGGACTCAAATTTCCAAGATAAAAACGCCGCCCACGGGGCGGCGTTTTTATTGCCTTGAGAAAGGTCTAGTTAACGGATTCGCTATGAGAATTCGCTTCAAGGATGGCCAGCTGGCTTTGCAGCAATCCTTCATCGTCCAACTCGATCATGTCTGCCACGATCCGCGCAGATTCGCGCAACAAGAGGTCCGGCCGGTCATCTTCATCCTCGTCTTCGTTATCATCCCGGTCGGCACCCTCGACATCGTCCAACGACGTGATGACACTGTCACCATCCAGCAATGGGCCGATTTTCTCGCGCTGTTCCTCGCGTGCTTTGCGCTTCGCTTCGCGTTCTTCCATTTCCGTGCGGCGCGCCGTTTCCAGCAACGAAACGCTGTGATCATCGTTATTGCGGTTGAACTCATCAATATCATTGAGCAACCAGTCGAATTCCTGGTCTTCGGCTGTACGCCCCTGGTAGCGGAAGTCGGTCACGGCCAGCAAGCGGCTTAAATCGTCGGCGGCGTCATATTCCGCCGGCTCTATACGCGTCCAGGGCAAGGCGTTGTCGAGTGAGCGCTCACCGTAATCCTCGGGGTCACCCGCCGAGGGGAACTTGATATCCGGAATCACGCCCTTGTTCTGGGTCGAACCCCCATTGACGCGAAAGAACTGCGCCATGGTGATTTTTAACTGGCCCATGCTCGGTGTCTCAGATCGGCCATAATCGTCGAGGTCGACGAGACTCTGGACGGTGCCTTTTCCAAAGGTCGTCTCACCAATAATCAGGCCACGCCCGTAATCCTGGATGGCGGCTGCAAAAATTTCACTGGCCGATGCGCTGTAGCGATTTACCAGCACCGCCATCGGTCCATCCCAGGCCATACCGGCATCGGTGTCTTCCTCGGTGCTGATACGCCCGGATGAATTGCGCACCTGAACCACCGGTCCCTGGTCAATAAACAGGCCAGTCAGGGTCGTCGCTTCGAGCAATGAGCCACCGCCGTTGTTGCGCAGGTCCATCACAATACCTTCAACACCGTCAGCCTTCATCTCGTTAATCAGTCGGCGCACGTCGCGCGTGCTGGAACGGTAATCCGGGGTGTTCATGGCGCGGCCATTGAAGTCGAGATAGAACACCGGCAGGTCAATCACGCCAACCTTGACCAGTGCTCCGTTTTCGCGCGATACCTCGATGACGCGGCTCTTGGCTGCCTGCTCTTCGAGCTTGACCTCGTTGCGCACAATATCGATCACTGAACTGGGGCCGTCGATGCCGGCGTCCTCTGGCAGTACTTCGAGGCGCACGACCGTATCTTTGGGCCCGCGTATCAGGTCTACGACGTCATCAACGCGCCACCCGATCACGTCAACCATCTTGCCTTGCCGGCCCTGGCCAACGGCGATGACCCGGTCGCCAGCCTGCAGGCGTCCATCGCGGTCTGCCGGCCCGCCGGTGACAATGCTGGCAATACTCGTGTATTCATTTTCCCGGCCCAGCAAGGCGCCGATACCCTCGAGAGAGAGCTTCATTGAAATTTCAAAGTTTTCCGAACTGCGCGGAGACATGTAGGCCGTGTGCGGCTCGATCGCCTGCGCAAAGGCATTCATGAACAACTGGAATATGTCTTCAGAGTTCAGTTCACCGATGCGCCGGTCAAGGTTTTCGTATCGCTCGTCGAGCGTCTCTACGATGGCCTCGTCTTCCTTACCCGCCAGCTTCAGCCGCAGGTAATCGTTTTTGACCCGTTTGCGCCAGATGTCATCCAATTCGGCCTGGCTGGCCACCCAGTCACTTTCCGAGCGGTCGAAGACATATTCCTCGTCGACCGTGAAGTCGAAGGGCTGCTTCAGCAGCTCACGGGCATAGGCCACGCGCTGCCTGACCCGATCGGCATAAACATTGAAAATATCGTAGGCAGGCGTCAGGTCGGAGTGGCGCAGCGCATCGTCCAGGCCATCGCGGAATCGTTCGAAAGCGGCGATATCCGTGGCCAGGAAGTAACTCAGGTTCGGGTCGAGCAATTTCAGGTAGCCTTCGAAAATGTCGCTCGAAAGCAGGTTATCCAGGCGCGTGGACTTGTAGTGCCAGTTGGTCAGGAACTTGGTCGCCAGGTTGCTGGCAAAGCGCTGTTCCATATTTGGCTTGAGCGCGATCGGCTGGCTGTCCGGGACCGAAGCCCAGGCAATACCGCTGATGACGACCAATAACAGTAGTTTTTTAAATCTCAATTCACTCACTCCGTCAAAGCCCTGCAACGCCTTTCACGTAAACACTCGTGGTCTATTTAATGACCACCTCGCACGCTATTGGTTGCAATTAAGCCAGTAAACATGGCCCTAAAGCAAGGGTCGAAAGTACCATCGTTTACCGCGCAAGCCCAGCCACCTCGACCAGCCCGGATTCTTCCGCCATCTGGTCGGCATGGTAGGAGGACCTCACTAATGGCCCTGAAGCCACGTGTGTAAAACCCATTTCGGCGCCCACGGCGGCCAGGGAATCGAACTCTTCAGGCGTCCAGTAGCGTATTACAGGGTGGTGATGTGGCGTTGGCTGCAAGTATTGGCCGATGGTAATCATGTCAACGTCATGCTGACGCAAATCGCGCATGGCCTGTTCAACCTGCTCGCGGGTTTCGCCGAGCCCCAGCATGATCCCGGACTTGGTCGGGATACCCGGGTGTCCGGCCTTGAAACGCTGCAGCAGGTTCAGCGACCAGCGGTAGTCGGCGCCGGGGCGCACGTCGCGATACAGCGGCTCGACAGTTTCCAGGTTGTGGTTGAACACGTCGGGCGGATTGGCCGCCAGTATTTCCAGCGCCCGGTCCATGCGGCCCTTGCCGCGAAAATCGGGCACCAGCACCTCGATCTTCGTACCCGGGCTTTGCTCGCGAATACGCGCGATACAGTCAACGAAATGACCGGCACCGCCATCGCGCAGGTCATCACGGTCGACCGAGGTTATGACCACGTAACGCAGGCCCATCGCCTCGATAGTGTTGGCCAGGTTTTGTGGTTCTGACGTATCAGGCGGGCGCGGCCGGCCGTGAGCCACGTCACAGAACGAACAGCGGCGGGTGCAGATATCACCCAGGATCATGAACGTTGCCGTACCCTTGGAAAAACACTCGTGAATGTTCGGGCAACTGGCTTCCTCACAAACCGTGACCAGGTCGCTGGCCCGCAGTCGTGACTTGAGTTTCTGAACGGCATTGCCGGATGGCAGGCGGACCCTGATCCATGGCGGCTTGCGCAGCGCGGGCGCAGCGCTGTCGAAGCTTGCCGTGTTGCGCGCCATCTTGTCCGAACCGAGTTGTTTTGCACCGGTTTGGACCTCGACCACGTCGATAGGAATGTTTCGTTGCTCAGTCACGCCATGTCCATGTTTTTGCCAGAACGATAATCGGCCTGGTATTCAATAGTCTCACCAAACCCCAGTTGCGCGGCGAGGCGCGAGACTAATTGCCCGCGAACCACGTCCAGCGAAACCGGGCCGAACCGAGCCAGGCAGGTCACCTTGAGCCCTGAAAATCCGCAGGGGTTGATTCGCTCGAAGGGTTCCGTGTCCA
The DNA here is from genome assembly GCA_013002505.1 of Lysobacterales bacterium. Taxonomy (GTDB): domain Bacteria; phylum Pseudomonadota; class Gammaproteobacteria; order Xanthomonadales; family SZUA-36; genus JABDJL01. The sequence goes on from JABDJL010000166.1 coordinate 22,596, forward strand.
TGTCAATATTGAATGCCAGGCCGTGAAACGAACAACCCCGCCGCACACGGAGCCCCAGTGCCGCGATCTTGACACCGTCAACGTACACGCCGGGCGCGCCCGGCATGCGGTCTCCGTTCACCCCGTAGTCGGCCAACACCTCAATCACCGCCGCTTCGATTCGTGTCACCAGCTCCCGCACACCAATGCCCAGGCGCCTGAGGTTCAGCAGAGGATAGACGACGATTTGGCCCGGGCCGTGATAGGTCACCTGGCCGCCCCGATCCACGTTCAATACCGGTATATCGCCGGGCGCCAGCAGGTGTTCTGCGCGGCCGGCCTGGCCCAGCGTAAACACCGGTTGATGCTCCAGCACCCATAGTTCGTCTGCGGTGGATTCATCCCGGGTATCGGTAAACTCCTGCATGGCGCGCCACACCGGCTCGTAATCCTGGAGGCCCAGTGTGTGCACCCTGAGACTACCCGGATGGTTATCCGGACCGGGGCTCGCTGGAGCAGGCATATTCACAATGCCATCAGCACCTGTTCACAATCGGTCAGGTCCTGGTAGATACGATCGAGTTGCGGCCGTGACTCGGCCTTGACCGTGATGGTTACGGAGACGAAATTGCCGGCGCCGCTAGGACGTGCCACCACTGCAGAGTCCGACCACGCGCTGGCGTGGCGGAACACGATTTCGCGAACAATGCTTTCGAATTCGTCGCTGGCTCGGCCCATAGCCTTGATCGGAAATGCGCAGGGAAACTCCAGCAGGCTGGACAGTTCACTCGTCATCGCCGAACAAACCTCCGAACCACAACCGCATACCATCCATTGCACGGCCGAAAAAACCTGCCGGCGTCACCGCCTCCAGCGTAACCAGGCCACGGGTTGCAACGATCTCGTCACCGAGCTGAATGCTGATCCGGCCCACCTGCTGGCCTTCGTCAAGCGGTGCTTTCAACTCTGGTTGCATTTCCAGGCTGGCATCCAGATCATCGTAGCGACCCCGCGGAATCGTGATAAACAGGTCCTCACCAATGCCCAGTGCAACTTCCTCCGCCTCGCCTTTCCAGACCTGGGTGCGGGTCAGTTCCTGCCCTGCCTGGTAAAGCTGTACAGTCTCGAAAAAGCGAAAACCGTAGTTGAGCAGGCTCTGGCTTTCGCTGGCCCGCGACTGCTCTGAGAATGAACCCATGACCACGCTGATCAGGCGCATGCCTTCGCGCTTGGCCGAGGCAGCGAGACAGTATCCGGCATTTTCGGTGTGGCCGGTCTTGAGCCCGTCCACAGCCGGGTCGCGCCATAACAGGTTGTTACGGTTATGTTGCCGGATGTTGTTGAAGCTGTACTCCTTTTCCGAGTACCAGCGGTAGTAGTCCGGAAAATCACGGATGATCGCAATGCTTAGCAGCGCCGTGTCGCGCGCCGTCGAATAGTGGTTGTCGCCCGGCAAGCCGGTCGAGTTGGTGAAATTGGTGTTCTCCATGCGCAGTTGCTGGGCGTAATAATTCATCACCTGCGCGAAGGCATCTTCGGTTCCCGCAAGGTGCTCGGCCAGCGCCACGCTGGCGTCATTGCCCGACTGGATAATCAAACCATTCAGTAGTTCTTCGACCGTCACCTGCATGCTGGGCTCAAGAAACATGCGCGAACCCGGCGTTCGCCAGGCGTTTTCGCTGATATTGACAACCTCGTCGAGCATGACCTCGCCACTGGCCAGTTCCTGGAACACCACGTAGGAAGTCATCAGCTTGGTGATACTGGCCGGTTCCACGCGATCGTCAGCGTTTTGTTCCACCAACACTTCACCGCTGTTGAAATCCATCAGCACGTAGCTGCTGGCGCCCAATTGTGGCGGTGCAGGGGTCGGCATGCCGGGTTTCGGCACCTGGGCGAAGGCCAGGCTGCACACAGACATCAGCAGGACCCAAATTGTGGCTTTAATTTTCATATTGATTTCAATGTCTTATTTTAGCCGTAATGTTGGCGATGGGATATCTGTGATATCGGGACAGTCTGCGACAAGTTCACTCAGCGCCTCACTTTATGAGGGCGCTCAAGGCCAAGTTCAACGACACGCCTGGATGCCAGTTCAATATCCGATTCATCAGGATAAGGCCCGATCCATACCCGGAACAAGCCGCTACCCTGCTCAATGGAAACCGGCTGCAAGTGTTCCTGCATCATCAGGCCGGCCAGTTGCTCAGCGGAATCACGCCTGCTGAATGCGCCTACCTGCAGGAATGTTCCGCCGGTTACACCGGCCTGTAGGGGTGCCGGTTGTGGTTCATCAAAGGAAATAGCGCGCACTTCCACCCGGGCCGTGCCTTTTGACGCCATGTCCAACTTCACTGCTGCGCCATAGGAAAGGTCGATCAGGCGGTCTTCGTGAAACGGGCCGCGATCATTGATTTTGACGATTACCTTGCGCCCATTGTCCAGGTTGGTCACTTCGGCGTAGGTCGGCAATGGCAGGCTGCGATGCGCTGCCGTGGCCAGGTGCATATCGAATGGCTCGCCGCTGGACGTGCGCCGGCCATGAAACTTGCTGCCATACCAGGATGCGATTCCGCGCGCCTTGTAACCGGCGCTGCTGTTCATGACGTTGTAACGTTTGCCGAGCACCTCGTACGGTGAACGATTGCCATATCGGGCACGCGGCTCCTGGCGGGGCACGGCGTCTTTGACATCGGACGCTGAAAGACTGCGTGTCGAGGGTCCGTCCGCCGCCTCGCGTTTTTGCGGACCACCACAGGCCTGGATCAGCACCAGCAGGATCAAAAGCGGCAGCAGGCTTTCGCCAATACGGAAGTACTGACCTTTCAAAATCACATGCCCTCGAGTATGGCTTCGCTCAATTGCAGCACGGCCATGGCATATAACGGGCTGCGGTTGTAGCGCGTGATGACATAGAAATTATCGAAGGTAAGCCAGTAGCTTTGATGGCTGCCTTCGTCGAGCTTGAGTACCGCGGCCTTGCGCTCGGGATCCAGGTCTGCACTACCGTGGTAGCCCTTTTCCGCCAACTGGCCCACGTTCAGCTTGGGTTTAAAGTCGCGCCGGGAAGCCAGTTCCGGATCCGCAGCCGGTAATGGCCTGGCACGGTTGACGACCGGATCACCCGGACGCCAGCCATGTTGGTGCAAGTAGTTGGCCACGCTGCCGACCACGTCGGCCGTGGAGCGCCACAGGTCGCGGTGGCCATTGCCGTCAAAGTCCACCGCGTAGGCGCGGTATGAACTGGGAATGAACTGTCCCATGCCCATCGCGCCGGCGTATGACCCGGTGACCTGGTCCAGTGGCAGGTTCTCTTCCTGGGCTAGCTTGATGAAATGCATCAACTCGGTTGAGAAAAATTCCGAACGGTCGCGCGAAAGTTCCTTCGGGTAGTAAAAACCGAGCGTTGCCAGGGCATCGATTACCCGGTAGCTGCCAGTGATGCGTCCGTACAGGGTTTCGACGCCAATGATGGACACGATGATTTGCGGGTCGACGCCAAACTGCTCTGAAACACTGTCGACCAGGGCACGGTTCTCACGCCAGAACACGATACCTTCCTTGATCCGGCGTTCGTTCAGAAATATCGGGCGATACTCGTGCCAGGGCTTTGATTCGGCCGGCCGGGTCATGGCATCGACGATGGACTGCTTGTACTCGGCCCGCGCCAGTAGCGCCGCGACCTCGTCCGCGTCCAGGCCGAACTCGCTCACGGCCCGTTCGACAAATGCTTCGCTCCCCGGGTGTACCGCCGCCCGGGCATCTGAAAAGCCCACAGCCAACGCAATAACAATGGCAACTGCAAAATTTGTCCTGATCATAGAATTCCCTGTCTCAAGCAATACGCCAACACCAGGCCCAGGCCGAAAAGCCGTCCCCGAGTGTAACGTATGGGACCGCAAAACCGTTGATAGATTCGAGGCATTTGAACGGTCGGTGCATTATCTCAAATCCCGGTCAGTGGCGAATGAATTTCCGGTGGCTGTATATGGACATCAATATGCCGAAACCGGCCAAAAGCGTCACTGCTGAAGTTCCGCCGTAACTGAATAACGGCAGGGGCACGCCTACCACCGGCAGCAGGCCGGCGACCATCGCACCATTAACGGCCACGTAAACGAATAGTGTCATGGCAAGGCTGCCGGCCAACAACCGCGAATAGGTATCCCTTGCGACACTGGCGATGTACAGGCCCCGGCCGATCAGCGCCAGGTACAGCAACAGCAGGCCGCATACGCCGAGCAAGCCAAATTCCTCGGCATACACCGCGAGGATAAAATCAGTGTGTCTTTCCGGAATGAATTCCAGTTGCGCCTGGGTGCCGTTCATCCAACCCTTTCCGGTCAGGCCGCCCGAGCCGACGGCGATTTTCGACTGGATAATGTTCCAGCCCTGGCCAAGCGGATCGGCGTCAGGATCGAGGAACGTCCGCACCCTGTTACGCTGGTACTCTTCCATGAACATCCATAGCACCGGCGCCATCGCAATGCCCGCCACGCCGGCCAGCGCAATCGTACGCCAGCGAATACCGGCCAGGAACAAGGTGAATGCGCCGCTGCTGGCAACCAACAGCGCCGTTCCGAGATCGGGCTGACGGATGATCAGGAACGTGGGCACGGCAAGGATCAACAGCGCTACCAGCGTATCCTTCCAGCCGGGCGGCAAGATGCGCTGGTGAAGAAACGCGGCCACCGCCATCGGAACAGCGAGCTTCATCAGTTCAGAAGGCTGGAAACGCACCACGCCCAGGTCAAGCCAGCGCTGCGTGTTACGCCCAATGCCGAAAAACCAGGTGGCCGCCACCATCACGATGGCAATCGCGTAAAGCCACGGTGTCCAGATGCGCAACACGTGTGGCGGTACCTGGCTGAAAACCAGCATCGCCAGCAGTCCCACGGCGATACGCACGGCCTGCCGCTCAACGTAAACGGCGTCCTGCCCCGAGGCGCTGTACAGCACCGCCAGGCCAGTGGCGATAACGGCCAGCACCAGGCCGAGCAGCACAAAATCGACGCGCGGCAGGCTGACCCAGCTTGGCAACAGCCGCCTCACTTTGTGGACCTTGCCAGGTTTTTATCCGGCACCAGCCAGGCGTCCAGCACTGCGCGCGCGATCGGCGCCGCGTCGCGCGTACCGGAACCACCATGATCAACCACCACGGCGACCGTGATCTGCGGTGAATCAAAGGGGGCAAATGCAATGAACAGCGCGTGATGGCGCAGGTGCTCGGCGACCTCGCTTTCCTCGTACTTTTCATCGGCCGCCATGGCGAATACCTGGGCCGTCCCCGTCTTTCCGGCGATCACGTAATCAGCATTAAGTGACACGTCGCGGGCCGTACCGGCCACGCCGTTGACGACCCGCCGCATGCCATCAAGGACTGCCTGCCAGGCTTCAGGATCCTTGACCGGTACCGTGTTGACCAGCGGCGCCTCGAACTGCCGTGCCTTCTCATCATCCGGATACTTGCCCGCCAACCCGAGTCGCGGCGCCATGCGGCGGCCTCCATTGACGAGCGTGGCAAGGGTATTCGCCAATTGCAGCGGCGTCACGACATTGAAGCCCTGGCCAATGCCTGAAATCACCGTTTCACCCGGATACCAGGGCTCGCCATACCTGCCCCGCTTCCAGTCGCGCGAAGGCAACAGCCCACTGCCTTCGTTGGGCAGGTCTATGCCGGTTGGCTGGCCAAAGCCGAACTGGTCTAGATATTCGTGAATCCGGTCAACACCAAGATCCAGCGCCACCTTGTAAAAGTAGGTGTTAACCGATTCTTCCAGCGCGCGGCGGATCTCAGCCCATCCATGACCGCCCTCTTTCCAGTCGCGAAACGGGCGCTGCTGGCCCTCGAGGAAAAACTCGCCATTCGAGAAGATCGGCTCGTTGACACCCACCACACCCATTTCAATCCCGGCCAGGCCGATGAACGGCTTCAACGTGGAACCCGGCTCGTAACCTCCGGCCAGCGCCCGGTTGAACAACGGCTGGCGCGGCGCGTTCAATATGGCCTGGTAGTCACGCGTGCTGATGCCATTGACGAAGGCATTGGCGTCAAAGGCGGGCTTGCTGACCATGGCGATGACACTGCCGTCATTGGGGTCAATGGCCACCACGGCGCCCGCGCGCTCACCCAGCGTGTTCCAGGCCGCCGTCTGCACCGCGATGTCGATCGACAACACGATATCCATTCCGGCCTGCGGGTCCTGGCGTTCGAGCACACGCAATACCCGCCCGCGGGCATTCGTTTCGACCCGTTCCAGGCCGCTTTGGCCATGCAACTCGGTCTCGTAGTGCCGCTCGATTCCGATTTTGCCGATGTGGGTGGTGCCGCGGTAGTTTTCAGGGTCTACGTTCGCCAGGTCTGAATCGTCGATGCGCCCGACATAACCCAGCACGTGGGTCAACATGTCGGCGTAGGGATAATGCCTGGACAGGTAGGGCACTACGTCGACACCCCCGAACCGATGGCGGTTGACGGCAAAACGCGCCACTGCCTGCTCGTCGAGGTTGAACTTGACGGGCACGCTCTCGAACTCGCGGTAGCGGGCCCGGTTTTTCCGGAACCGTTCGATGTCGTCGTCACTGAGTTCCATCACCTCGGCCAGTCTTGCCAGGGTCTGTTCGAGGTCCGCCGTCTCTTCCGGTATCAATTCCAGCCGGTAGGCCGGAAGGTTCTCGGCCAGCACCCGGCCGCGCCGGTCATAAATGACGCCGCGGTTGGGGGTTACGGGTCGCACCTGCACCCGGTTCGACTCCGAGCGGGTCGCGTAACGATCGTGACTGAGTACCTGCAGGTAAAAATAACGGGCGGCCAGACCGGCAAGAACCAACAGGATGATAAAGAACCCCTGCTGTGCGCGGCGCGCGATCAGGCGTTGCTCACCCTGCGCGTCCTTGATCGGTCGTTGCGCGGTGGCGGAAATCATCAGCTGCTGGCCCGGCGCCTGCCTGCCCGAACACGATCCAGCAGCAAAAACAACCACGGCCACAGCGCCATGCCGACCAGCGGAGACAACCAGTAACGCCAGGTTGGCAGCGGTTCTCCGAGCAGGGAGGTAACCCACAGACGTATGATCTGGTCGTTAACCAGCAGGCCAAGCACTGCGAGTGCTTGCTGCCAGGGCGGAAAGAAGCGCAACCTGGCGCGAAACCGCTGAACGAGATAGATCAGAACCACGAGGCTCAGTGCATTGAGCCCCATCAGGCTGGCGGTCAGCACGTCGAGCAACACCCCGATCAGGAACGCCAACCCGAGGCTGACCATTTCACGCAGCTCCAGCGCCCAGTAGATCAGCACCAGGCCAACCCAGTAAGGCCGAAGCGCTTCAAGTTGTCCGGGCAGTGGCAACAGCGTCAGCAGCACGGCTACCACCAGCACCAGCACCAGTGTCGAACGACGTTCGCGGCGCGGGCTCATTCGGTCGCCTCCTGCGAATCTTCTGCGGCCTGGCCCGGCTCATTATTTCCCGGCATATTTTCTTTCGGACCGGTCGCATCTGCGTCGCGCTGAATCACCAGTAACACTTCCCGGCCACGGTCGAGTGCAGCCAGCGGCCTGGCCCGGACCACGGAGAATGTCTCGCCGGCATCGCGGTCAACCGTGGTGACGCGCGCGACTGGAAAACCGGGCGGAAAGCGATCGCCCAGTCCTGACGTGACCAGCAGGTCATCGAGCCGCACGTCGGCCTGCTGTGGCACGTTGGGCAACAGCAAGGTGGCCGTTTCTCCGGTGCCATAGGCGACGGTACGCAGGCCCGTACGGGCGATCTGCACTGGCAGGGCATGGTCCGGGTCGGAGATCAACAACACGGTGGACAGGCCAAAATGGACGTCAGCTACCTGGCCCATGACACCCGTACCGTCGAGCACGGCCTGCCCCGGGAACACGCCATCGCGGCTGCCGCGATCAATGATGACCTTGTGCGAGAAGGGATCGAGGTTGACCTGCACCATTTCGGCAAAGCGAAATTCGAAATGACGTCCCGAAGTGGCCTCCAACAGCGCGCGCAACCGCAGGTTTTCTTCCTGCAGCGCTCGAAGCTGCTGGATTGAGCCGGACTGCTGAAGAATGACCTCGCTGAGATTACGGTTCTCATCCAGCAGTTGTTGATAGGAACGGCTGTATTCCGTAACCGTTTTAACGGCGCGCGAGGGTAAGCCTACGAGGTGGTAAAGGGGTTCAAAGGCTGCCTCTATGGCGCTGCGGATGCGCGGCACATAGTGGCCACGATAGTCCATGGCCATCAGGGCCACGCACATCAGCAGGTACATCATCAGGCGGGCCGTCCGCAGCCCTTCCGGGCTAAAGAGTCGGGCCGATCCGGATGGACTCAGGCGGGCCATTTCCGGGTCAGTTTATGGAGAAGAAGTCGCCGTGGTTCTGGTCCATCAACTCCAGGGCACGCCCTCCGCCGCGGGCGACGCAGGTAAGCGGATCGTCAGCCACGAATACCGGCAGGCCGGTTTCTTCGCTGATCAGGCGGTCGAGGCCGCGCAACAGGGCGCCACCACCGGTCAGCACGATACCGGTTTCGACCACGTCGGCGCACAACTCCGGCGGAGTTTGCTCCAGCGCGGTCTTGACGGCGTCGAGGATGCTGGACAGGCTCTCGTTGAGCGCCTCGAGCACCTCGTTGCTGGTGATGGTGATACGGCGCGGCACACCCTCGGCCAGGTTACGCCCGGAAACCGACATTTCCTCGGGTTCGTCGTCGGGCCACGCGCAGCCGATCTGGATCTTGATCTGCTCGGCCGTGGTTTCGCCGATCAGCGTGCCGTAGTTGCGGCGCACGTAGTTAATGATAGCCTCGTCACACTGGTCACCACCGACGCGCACCGAGTTGGAATACACCAGGCCGTTCAGCGAAATGACGGCAACCTCGGAAGTACCGCCGCCGACGTCCAGCACCATGGCGCCACGCGCCTCGTGGACCGGGATGCCGGCGCCAATCGCTGCCGCCATCGGTTCCTCGATCAGGAATACTTCACGCGCGCCTGCGCCTTCAGCCGATTCCTTGATTGCCTTGCGTTCAACCTGGGTTGATGAGCATGGCACGCAGACCAGCACACGCGGGCTGGGCCTTAAAAATCGTGATTCGTGCACTTTCTTGATGAAATGCTGCAGCATCGCCTCGGTCATGTTGAAGTCGGCAATCACGCCGTCCTTCAGTGGCCTGACGGTGCGGATATTGCCGGGTGTACGGCCCAGCATACGCTTGGCCTCGATGCCCACGGCTGCGACCGATTGCGGCCCGCCGGGACCACGATCCATGCGCACGGCGACCACCGAGGGCTCATTCAGCACGATGCCCTGGCCACGCACATACACGAGGGTGTTGGCGGTGCCCAAATCAATTGAAAGGTCATTGGAAAACAGACCGCGGAGACTCTTGAATACCATGTTGTTTTTTTCCGGGAAATGACAGCGTGGACCGGGGCCCGCTAATGTATCAGCCTGCCCCTTGTACAGCAAGCCGCACCACCCCCGCAAAGCCAGTATTTATGCGCTTTTGAGGTCAAGTTAATGCAATTGTTACAAATCGGCTAAAATGCCGTCCTTTGCGGCCCTGCGAGTAAGCAACATGTCGGCACTCATTTGCGGATCACTGGCGTACGACACCATCATGGTGTTCCAGGAGCGTTTTCGTGATCACATCCTTCCCGAGAAGGTGCACATCCTGAACGTGTCCTTCCTGGTGCCCGAGATGCGCCGCCAGTTTGGCGGCGTGGCCGGCAACATTTCCTACAACCTGAAGCTGCTCGGCGGCGAGCCATTCCCGATGGCCACGGTCGGTGATGATTTCGATGATTACCGGGTGCACCTTGAAGAACTGGGCATCTCGACCCGCTACGTGCGGCACCTGCCCGGCGAGTTTACGCCGCAGGCCTTCATCACCACCGACCTTGACGACAACCAGATCACCGCCTTCCACCCCGGTGCGATGATGCAAAGCTACCTGAACCGCGTCAGTGATTCGGAAGGCATCAAGATCGGCATCGTGGCCCCGGATGGCAAGGAGGCCATGCTGCAGCACAGCCGCGATTTCAAGGACATGGGTATTCCGCATATTTTTGATCCCGGCCAGGCCATGACGCTGTTCAACGGCGACGACCTGCGGACTTTTATCGAGCGTGCCGACTGGGTGGTTTCCAACGACTACGAATTCCAGTTGATCCAGGAACGCACCGGCATGAGCCTCGACGACGTGGCGCGGCAGGTTGAGGCCTTGATCGTAACGCGTGGCGCCGAGGGCTCAACCATTTACACCGCTGATGGCCACGACAAGATCGATGCGGCGAAGTGCGGCCAGATCCAGGACCCCACCGGTTGTGGCGACGCTTACCGCGCGGGCCTGATCCATGGCATTTTGAATGATTTTGACCTGGTCACCTGCGCACGCATCGGCTCGGTGATGGGCGCCATCAAGATTGAGCACCAGGGGCCGCAGAATCACACGCCATCCATGGAAGATATCGAGTCGCGCTTTTTCGAGGCCTACGGTTACCGTTTTTAAGCAATTCCGGGCGCTTACAGGTTGACTTTGCCGTCTCCAAAATGGAGAATTGCCGCCCCTGCTTCTGACAGGCCCACCCTGCGTTGCAGAGAAAAAAGCAAAACCCGGAACTTAGGCTATTTGCCTCACGAGATCGGTTAGAGAATTGGCCATCCAGGCGAATTTCTGATCGAGCGGAATATCGGGAATATTTCCGAGTGAAGAAATCTCGGCTGGATGGGTAAGGATCAAGCGAGAGTGCAGCAAATAGCCTAAGATTCGGGTTCATGGTGATGTAGCTCAGCTGGTTAGAGCGCGGCACTCATAATGCTGAGGTCGGTGGTTCAAGTCCACCCATCACCACCAAATAAGCATCCAACGAAGTCCTGGAAGATACAATACCCCCTGTAATCG
>JABDJL010000170.1 GCA_013002505.1 Lysobacterales bacterium
CCATAGGTACCGATCACCTGGACACCCAGTGGCTGGATGACCAGGGCATCACCTGGAGCGCAGCGCCCGGGTGCAATGCTGATGCGGCTGCACAATACACGCTGGCGATGATTTTGCTCGCCTGCGAGCGCCTGGAACACGATATCCAAAAGAGAGGTGTCGGCATAATCGGGTACGGAAATGTCGGCTCCCGGCTACGTCGTCTACTCAATTCACTCGGTGTGGCGAACGTGGCCTGCGATCCCCCGCTGCAGGACCAGGGCACGAAGGGACTGGTCTCCATGGATGAAGCCCTGGACCATGACATCGTTAGCCTGCATGTGCCATTGACACGCAACGGGCCCTACCCTACTCGTCATCTCATCAATCGGCAGAATCTCAAACAGGTTCGCGAAGGCGCCCTGCTGGTGAATACTTCACGCGGTGATGTCATTGAAAGCAATGCCTTGCTTCATTCCCTGCAAAATGGCCGCCTTAATGCTGCGCTGGACGTATGGCCGAATGAACCTGCCATCAGCACTCAACTGCTGGATGCCACCGTGGTCGCCTCGCCGCACGTGGCCGGTTACAGTTTTGAAGGCAAGCAAAACGGGACCTTGCAGATTTACCACGCGTTCTGCAATTGGCTGGGAATCGAGCACGAATCCTGGCCCAATCAACAGAAACTGGTCCCGGTAAATCCGGCAGACCTGGCCAAATCCCTTACCCGTTCCTGCGCCGTTGAGACGGATGACCGGAACATCAGGCGCCTGGGTGGCCTGCCGCCTGATGAAGTGGCTTCCGGCTTTGACAACCTTCGAAAGGATTACCGCTTACGGCATGATATTTCTGCCTGAGTTTTGGCCTGTTAAATCACCCTCGCATTCATTGCGTACCGGCCTCAAAGCCTGTATGGTGCGCGCGCCTTTGCAAATGTACAGATCATGATCGAAAACCTCAGAAACATTGCCATTATTGCCCACGTTGACCACGGCAAAACCACGCTGGTGGACGAACTGCTCAAACAGTCCGGCACCCTGGGCGAACGGGCGGCCACGCCTGAGCGGGTCATGGACTCGAACGAACTCGAGCGCGAGCGCGGGATCACCATTCTTTCCAAGAACACCGCAATCACGTGGAAGAACAACGACACGGAGTACCACATCAACATCGTGGACACCCCTGGTCACGCCGATTTCGGCGGCGAAGTCGAACGCATCCTCAGCATGGTGGACTCGGTGTTGTTACTGGTTGACGCAGTAGACGGGCCCATGCCGCAAACCCGGTTTGTTACACAAAAAGCCTTTGAGATGGGTTTTAAGCCAATCGTTGTTATCAACAAGGTTGATCGTGAAGGTGCACGTCCTCACTGGGTGCTCGACCAGACATTTGAATTGTTTGACCAACTGGGCGCTACCGACGAGCAACTGGATTTTCCCGTCGTTTACGCCTCGGCGCTGCACGGCTATGCGGGCCTGGAAGAAGATATTCGCGATGGCGATATGACACCGCTGTTCCAGACAATCGTTGATCATGTCGCGGCTCCTCCGGTGAATATTGACGGACCATTTCAGATGCGCATTTCATCCCTGAGCTATAGCAGTTACGTGGGTGTTATCGGTATTGGGCGCGTGCAGCGTGGCAGCATTAAACCTAACCAGCGAATTGCTGTTATCGACCGGTATGGCGAACAGCACAACGGTCGAATACTGCAAGTGCTCGGTTTTCATGGCCTCAATAGAGTCGAGGTTGAAAGTGCGCAAGCCGGCGACATTATTGCCGTCACCGGCGTGGAAAATCTGCGAATCTCCGATACGCTTTGCGACCGGGATACGCCTGAGGCCTTGCCGGCACTGAGCGTTGATGAACCAACCATCAGTATGTTTTTCCGCGTAAACAACTCTCCTTTCGCAGGCAGGGAAGGCAAATTTCTCACTTCCCGGCAATTGCGCGAACGCCTGTATCGCGAGGCTAGCCATAACGTGGCACTGCGCGTGGAAGATACCGAGCACGCCGAAAAATTCCAGGTCTCAGGGCGTGGTGAACTGCACCTTTCGATCCTGATTGAAACCATGCGAAGGGAAGGCTATGAAATGGCCATCTCGCGACCCGAGGTCATACTCAAGGAAGAAAATGGCCAGAAACTCGAACCCTACGAGTTGCTGGTAGTAGATCTTGAAGCAGATTACCAGGGCGCGGCAATGGAACGCATCGGCGAACGCCGCGGTGTGCTTCAGGACCTGAAACCAGACGGACGTGGCCGTATCCGCATGGACTACAAAATTCCGGCAAGAGGCCTGATTGGTTTTCAGTCCGAGTTTCGCACGATTACCGCAGGAACCGGCCTGCTGTTCCATGTATTCGACAGCTATGGCCCCTACGACCCGACACCGATTTCGACACGCAACAATGGCGTATTGATCTCCAACAGCACGGGTAAAGCTGTGGCTTACGCCCTGTTCAATCTGCAGGATCGTGGTCGCATGATTATTGAAGGCGGGGTGGATGTTTACGAGGGACAGGTCATTGGAATTCATAACCGGGGTAATGACTTGACGGTAAACCCGCTCAAGGCGAAACAGTTAACCAATATTCGTACGGTTTTGAAAGACGAGAGTGTCGCACTTACAGCGATGCAAAAAATGACCCTCGAACAGGCACTGGAATTTATCGAGGACGATGAACTGGTGGAAGTGACACCCGAGAACATTCGAATTCGTAAGCGCAATTTGCTTGAGCATGAACGCAAAACGGCCGATCGAGCGGCCAAGAAACAACGCGAATCCGAATAAGCCGAATCAGTTCGAATCCAGCTGCAGCGCTTGCCCCAGCCAGGACTCCAGCCTGCGTAAAAATTCACGGTCAAACTCCGGCAGGAATCGGATCTCATAGGTCGCAGGACGGGCTTCCTGCAGGGTTATTGGCATATCCTGCAGCAGACCCCGGCGCGAAATGGTCAGTGAGACTTCCGTACCCGGCTGCAGGCGCATCATGCGGTCATCGTAATCATCATCTTTCACCCGCTCGCCGTTAATCGCCAGGAGCTCGTCACCCGGTAACAAGCCCGCTTCGGCACCTGCCATATCCCTGATCACGTTTTTGATGACCAGTCCGGGTAGCTCGGTATCCCAGTTCACGCCAATTCCGGATACCAGAGGCTGTCCGGCAAGCCTGGCCGCGTTATTGACCGGTTGGCGTTCCAACACAAGGCCGTAATAAGCCAGGGCCTCGTCGATGCCCAGCGGTGAAGGTGGACCCAATGCGGTGACCAGCCAGTTTTTGACCGCTTCACCCGCTATCTCGGCAACCATGTTGGCAAAGGCATCATCCGGATAGGGTGTTTCGCCCCAACGGGTAAACATGGCACGCATCACATCATCCAGGCTGAGTTCGTTATTGCTTGCCTCGCGGATTTTTGCATCCAGCACCAGGCCGAGCACTGCACCCTTGGTGTAATAACTGATCGTGCTGTTGATCGAGTTGGCATCGGGCTGGTAGTGGCGGATCCAGGCATCGCGAGAAGCCTGTTCAAGTGAAATCATCTCCCGGCCGGGCGTCAGCTCCAATGCATGGATATCGATCGCCAGGCGCTTGAAATACTCATCAGGCCCGACCAGGCCCGCGCGGGACAACAACAGGTTGTCGTAGTAAGAGGTAATGCCTTCTGCCAGCCACAGTGCACTGGAATATTGCTCGTTGTCCAGGTCGTAATCGGCCAGTGACGCCGGGCGCATGCGACGTATGTTCCAGGCGTGAAAATACTCGTGTGCAGCCAGGCTCAGCCACTTGATGTAATCCTCGCGTTTGAGCATCTGCCAGCGACTGCCCATGATCACCGTGGAGTGATCGTGCTCCAGCCCCCCTCCCCGCTCTACCAGGAAATTAAAGAACCAGAATGGCCTTTCAAAAGGTACCGTGCCCCACAGACGGTTGGTGGCATTCACAATGGCCTGGATGTCCGCAAGCGTTTGGTTCTCATCCCAAAGACCGGTAGCGCCAACATTCACCAGGGCATAATTTCCCGACTGGGCAGCAAAGCGCCGGACCGGCGCGTCGGTGATGATAATGGGGCTGTCCACCAGCTCATCGAAGCTGGCTGCGTTAAAAACATTTCCATTGCCGGATTGCGACATCGAGGAATAAACATGCTCCAGTGTGGTGGGAGCCTGCACCTCTACCCGCTGCGGATCATTCCTGCTTACATCACTGAACAGGAAAACCGAGGATGCATTGAGCAGTACGTAATCGGAACTGGCCCAGGACGTATTGACGCTCAAGTCGCCGGCATGCACATCGTATTCAGCAAGTACGCGGGTGGCGCCGGCGAGATTGATCTGCCAGCTGTTTTTCGACGACTTGCTAAATTCAAGCGGATCACCGTTTTCCGAGCGGAAGCTGATGCGGTCGACATTGGCCGCAAAATCACGGATCAGGTAAGAACCGGGGTTCCAGTTGGCCATGCGTAGCGTTGCGGTGAGCCCGCCTGCGGGGAATTCGCTGCGAACGTGAATGTACTGCTGTTTGAGGTCAGGAAAGCTGACTTCATGGGTAACTTCTGCAAAAACGTGCGACCACGGTGAAGCCAGTGCCGCGAAGATGAATAATGTCTTGAACGCCCGGTTCCGCATTCAGTCCGCTTGCTGCTGGTGCTTGCGCACGATCAACATGGACAGCTCCAGCGCCTGCTCGTAGTTGAGCCGGGGATCAACGGTGGACTTGTAAGACCGCTCCAGG
>JABDJL010000175.1 GCA_013002505.1 Lysobacterales bacterium
GTTGCCGACATTGATCATGACGGACGGCATGACCTGTTCCTCAATGGTGTTAGCGGGCCGGGGGCCGATGCAGGTGGAAACCTCGTCATAATCTCCGGCGTGGATGAAACGTTTACTGCAGATGAGCAACACCCACTTGCGGCCGTTACCGGCGTCAATGCGGTGCTGTGGGGTGATTTCGACAACGATGGCAGGACCGATGCCTACCTGTGCCGGGACGGCATAAACCAGCTATGGCAACAGGATAGTGCTGGAGGCTGGACTGACATTACTGAAAAAGCCGGTGCGGGAGGCGGCGCATTCGATACCGTGGATGGCGCTTTTTTCGATGCTGACCATGACGGCGACCTGGACTTGTTCCTGGTCAATGATGATGGCCCCAATGAACTGCTGAACAACAATCTCGATGGCACGTTTCGTCCGCTCGCAGCAGAGCGCGGTATTGCAGGCGATGGCGGTCCTTCCCGGATGGTGCTGCCTGTTGACCTGGACAGCGACCGCGACGTGGACCTCGTGGTGCTGAACAGTGAGGGCCCGCATTCCGTGTGGTTAAACGACCGCCTGTGGTCCTATCGGCCCGCCCCGGGATTCGATGCGTTTGGCCAGCAGCCCGCTACGGCCGTGCTGGCAGCAGACCTTGACGCAAATGGCATGAACGAATTGTATACGCTCGACCCGGAGGGGCAGGCATGGCGCTGGTCGGCCGACCCGCAGGGTACGTGGCGCGGGAATGCACTGGAATTGCCACCGGAAGCCGGGCAGTTGCAGGCGTCGCAGCTTGCCATGCAGGACGTCAACGGCGATGGCAGGCAGGACCTGTTGCTTTCATCACGCTTGGGCTGGGCCGCCGTTGGGCTGGCTGAAAACCAGCCCGAACTTCTGCACGTGGCGCGGGCGTCGCAAGATGCGTCGTTCGATGCCGTGCTGGCCTTCACCGGTGCATCACTGCAGGGCCCGGAGATGCTGGCGCTGGAATCAGGTCAACTGGTGTCCTGGGCGCCGGGTCCGGGCCGCCACCCGTACCTGGCGCTGAAATTGAGCGGTAAGCAGGACCAGGGTCACGCGACGCGGTCCAACGCTTCTGGTATCGGCGCCCAGTTGACGGTGCGCTCGGGATCCCAGTGGAGCCGACTGGCCAGTTTTCGCAGCCAGACCTCCCCGGGCCAGAGCCTGCAGCCACTGGTGGTGGGCCTGAACGGGTCGCAACGCGCTGATTTTGTCTCGATCGACTGGTCTGATGGCGTGTTCCAGAGCGAATTGGCCATCGAGGCCGGAACACTGTCCCTTATCGCCGAAGAGCAACGACAACTGTCTAGTTGCCCGGTGTTGTTTGCCTGGAACGGAGAAGAATACGCGTTTGTCAGCGATTTCCTGGGCGTGGGCGGCATTGGTTATGCGGTCGGACCGGGTGAATACAGTACGCCCCGGCCGTGGGAAAATTTCCTGCTGCCGGACGGCGCTTTGCAAGCCCGGCAAGGGCGCTATGCCCTGAAAATCGGCGAGCCCATGGAAGAGGTTGCCTACATCGACGCGGCACGCTTGCTTACTTATGACCTGCCAGCAGGCTGGAACCTGGTAATGGATGAAAGAATGGGCGTCGTCGGCCCGGAGCCGACCGGGGAGCCAAGGTATTATCGCCGTGAAATGCTCCCGGTTGCCGCGGTTAATGACCGCTCCGAAAACGTGCTCGATGCCTTGTTGAAGTCAGACCACGTGGCGGCCCCCGTCGGGCCACTCGACGAGCGTTTTATCGGCAGGCTCGCGGGTGAACACGAGTTGATCCTGAGTTTTGGCCAGGCCATCGATTCGAGTGACGGACATCCCATGCTTGTCGCCGACGGCTGGATCGAGTATCCGTATTCGCAAACCAGCTTCGCAGCCTGGCAGGCCGGCGCAGCCTTCGAGGCACCAACCCTGGACGCCTGGACAGGAGAGCAATGGCAAACGGTTTATCCGCAGTTTGGTTTTCCAGCCGGCATGCCACGACGCATGTCGTTGCCGCTCGACGCACTTCCGGCGAATACGCGGAAGCTGCGCTTACGCAGCAATTTGCAGATTTACTGGGATCGCATCGCCGTGGCCTGGGCAGAAACCCCGGCCGAGGTCAGTGTCTCGGAGATGCCGCTGCACGAGGCGCGATTCACCCAGCCCGGTTTCGCACAGCGCAGCACCTTGGCGCAATTTCGGCCTTATTATGACTATTCAAAGCTGAGTCCTTACTGGGACACACGCTACATGGCGGGCAACTACACGCGACCGGGTCCGGTTCAGGCGTTGGTTGAATCCGCAGACGATGCTGTTGCCATCATCGGGCCGGGGGAAGAGGTGCATTTCGAATTTGAGGCGCTGGGTCCGCCGCCTGCGGGGTGGAAACGGTTTTACGTGCTGGAGACCCAGGGCTGGGCAAAGGATATGGACCTCTTTACCCGCGACGGGGAAACCGTCGGCCCATTGCCAACAACCGGCAAGCCAGAGCAGCCCCGGGCACGCCTGCACGAGCAGTACAACACGCGTTACCAGGCGGGTAAATGAATCAAGGCAAGGTTTTTGACTTGGCAGCCCTGATACGTTGCTTGATTTGCTCGACATCAAGGCCGCCGGCGCCACTGCGCGGATAACAGGCCTGGCTGGCATAGGGGTGCACTTCGCTCCGGTAATGCGACAGCATGTCATGCCCGAGGCGCCGTTCACGTTCGGCGCGCAGGGCCGCGATGTCGATCGGCGCAACCACCACTTTTTCACCCGGGCCGGGATCGGCCTGCGCGAGGATCAGGCCGTCGTAATTGACCACCATGCTGCCACCCGGCCAACTGAAGGGCGGGTAATGTTCGAGGCTGGCACCCTGGTTGCAGGCCACCACGTAGGTGGTGTTTTCCAGCGCCCGGGTGCGATTCACCAGCGTCCACCAGTCCATCGGGGCCGTCGCGCCCCACGGGTCCATGTAGGCAGAGACCCGGTTGATGACCTCGGCGCCATTGAAAGCAATTTGCCGAATGGACTCTGGAAACAACCAGTCATAGCAAATGGCCACGCCGATGCGCCCGATCTCGGTGTCCGCCACCGGGAAGGGGTCCTCGGCGTAGTCCTCGATGTCATGTGGACTGGCATGCACTTCCCACGGTATCCACGGGTTGACCTTGCGGTACTTGCTGAGTATTCCCTCCGGGCCGATCAACAGCGTGGTATTGAAAACCACGTCGGGATAATCCGGGTCGGTCTCGATGAACGTGCCGGTCTGGATAAAGCAACCGTATTTGCGGCACAGCTTTTCATACTTATCCGTGTGTTCATTGGGCAGCGGAACGGCCAGTTTCTTGCGCAGCGCTGAAACCGTTGCGTACACCGGCACCGAATGGGCAAACTCGGGAAATACCAGCAGGCGCACGTCAAAAAAGGGCTCATAGCCAAGGATGGTCTGCTCTGCGATGGCGCACATACGGCTCGTGCGCTCGGCGATTTCCTTGCGCTCGGCCGGGCAGGCGAAGTCGGTCTGGCAGCTTGCCGCGTAGTAAAGGTCAGTCATGCTGTATTCCGGGTAGGCTGGTCATCAAGTCGCAGAATACCATTACCCGTAAACCGGGCCACTTGTTGTCGTGGATTCTTTTCAGGGGCGCAAAGGCTTGGGTCACGGGCCTGCTTGCGACACAATAGACAAGCAACAGCGAAACCGCTCAAGCCTGTACCAAGATACGGAAGCCCTGGATGCCCGAGAGAGAAACCACGAGCAGCAATTTGCGACCCCGCCGCCGGCGATATCAACCGGCGGTGGGGCCAAAACTGAGGAAATTGCTGTACGTGGTTTTGGGCTGCTTTGCGCTGCTGGCCTTCAATTCGGCATACCTGGCAACGATCACGTTTGCCGAATGGCTGAGCGGGCAAACCTTGCAGGACTATTTTTACCAATACATGTTCCTGTTTCACCTGGCGCTGGGCCTGCTGACGGTCGTGCCGGTCATTATTTATGGCTTGATTCACATTCGAAATGCGCATGACCGGCCAAACCGGCGCGCGGTGCGCGTGGGCTATGCCTTGTTCAGCGTTGCGCTGCTGTTGCTGGGCTCCGGGCTGGTGTTGACACGCGGCTTGCCCTTGATCGAGATCCGGCAACCTGCGGCGCGCGAAGCGGCTTACTGGATGCATGTCCTGGCGCCGGTTCTGGTGGTGTGGTTGTTTGTGCTGCATCGCCTGGCCGGTCCGCGCATCAACTGGCGATTTGGCGGTGTCGTGGCGGGGTTGGCCGGGTTGTTCGCTGTCGGCATGTTATTGCTGCAGGCGCAGGACCCGCGCCAATGGGATGTTGCGGGCCCGGCCAGCGGCGAGCAGTACTTTTTCCCGTCACTGGCGCGTACGGCCAGCGGCCAGTTCATACCAGCTCAAACCCTGATGATGGACGACTACTGCGCCGAGTGCCATGCCGACACCCACGAGAAATGGGCCAACAGCATGCATCGCTTTGCGTCCTTCAACAATCCGGCCTACCTGTTCTCGGTGCGCAATACGCGAGAGTTCGCCATGCAGCGCGACGGGTCGGTCCAGGCTGCCCGGTTTTGCGCCGGTTGCCACGACCTGGTGCCGTTTTTCTCCGGCGCTTTCGATGACCCGCAGTTCGATGATCAAAACCATCCGACCGCCCAGGCAGGTATTACCTGTACCGGCTGCCATGCGATCACGCACCTGAACAGCCCGAGAGGCAATGCCGACTATACGATCGAAGAACCGATGCACTACCCGTTTGCATTCAGCGAAGAGCCGTTTTTGCAGTGGCTGAACCGCACCCTGGTCAAAGCCAAGCCAGCCTTCCACCGTAAGACGTTTCTCAAGCCCCTGCACCGCTCGCCCGAGTTTTGCGGAACCTGCCACAAGGTCCACCTGGCCGAGGAATTCAACGGGTACAAGTGGTTGCGGGGTCAGAACCACTATGACGCCTACCACCTGAGCGGCGTGTCGGGACACGGCGTCAGCAGCTTTTATTACCCAAAACAGGTGGAGCACAACTGCAATGGTTGCCATATGCCGCTTGAGCCCTCGGATGACTTCGGCGCGCAACCTTCGGGTGACTCGGGCATTTTGCAGGTTCACAACCACCAGTTTCCCTCCGCCAACACCGCGATTCCCCATCTTCTCGACCTGCCGGAATGGGTGAATGACGCACACCGCGAAATGCTCAAGGGCGCCCTGCGGGTCGATATCTTTGCATTGCGGGCGGGCGCTACGATCGACGGTGAACTGATCGCGCCCTTACGCCCGTCGGTACCGGCGCTGGAAGCAGGGCAGACGTACCTGGTGGAAGTCGTATTGCGAACACTGACGCTGGGTCATCTGTTCACGCAGGGCACGGCCGACTCCAACGAGGTGTGGCTCGAGGCCGCGGCCACCAGCAATGGCCGGGTTTTTGGGCAGACCGGCGGGCGCGACCCACGCACCGGCGAAGTGGACCCCTGGTCGCATTTTGTCAACGCTTACGTGATTGACCGTGACGGCCAACGCATAGACCGCCGCAACCCCGAGAATATTTTCACTGCCCTGTATAACAACCAGATTCCGCCCGGCGCCGCGGACAGCGTGCACCTGGTGCTGCGTGTTCCGGAAGACGCGGGTCCCGAAATCACCCTGGATGTCAGCCTTCAATACCGCAAGTTCGATACCGCCTACATGCGGCAGTTCCAGGGCGAGACTTTTCGGCATAATGACCTTCCCGTCACCACGATTGCGTCTGACCGCCTGGTCTTTTCCGTCGCGGGTGACAGCACGCAAATTCCGGTGCAACTGCGCGAGGATATTCCCGAATGGCAACGCTGGAACGACTACGGCATTGGCCTGTTGCGCAAACGTGGAAGCGGCCAGTTGCGGCAGGCTGAAGAAGCGTTTCTGGAAGTCGAGGCGCTGGGTCGGCCGGACGGCCCGCTCAACCTCGCGCGAACCTATCTGCGCGAGGGGCGGCTTTCGGAAGCGGCAACCATGTTGGGCCGCGCTGCACAACATGATCCGCCGGCCTATCCCTGGTCCTTGGCTTACTTTACCGCGTTGGTGAATCGTCAGAACGGCTATCTGGACGAAGCGCTTGAATCCTTGTCGAGCGTCATCGACACCCGGTTCCAGGAGGCACGGCTTCGCGAGTTTGACTTCAGCCAGGACTACCGCTTACTGAACATCTACGCACAGACGCTTTTTGACCGCTCAAAATTGACCGGCAGAGATGCGGCGCAACGCGAGTATTTTCTTGGCCAGGCGATTAAAGCTTTCGAGCGCGTATTGCAGCTCGATCCGGAAAATGCCGAGGCGCACTACGGGCTTGCCCAGGCATGGGCCAGCAGCGGTGAAACTGAGCGGGAACAGGCACATCGCCTGCTTCATGCCAAATACAAGGTAGACGATAACGCCCGTGACCGAGCCGTGAGCCTGGCCCGCCGCCTGAACCCGGCCGCCAACCACGCCGCCGAGGCGGTGGTCTTGTATGACCTTCATCGCCAGGGTGCCTATCCCGTTTCGTCCACGCCCAGGGAGGTGGCGAGCCATGAACAATGAGGGCCCACAGCGGCATTCGGACGCTGATGTGCCGGATGATGACCGGATCATTGGACAGGCCGTCCGCTGGTCGCTGATTGCCGCGTTCGCAATCTTGCTGACCGCAGCCGGGCTTTGGCTGCTGTTTAGCCGTGCAGAGCCCGTAGCCGAGATCATTGAAGACCAGCCCATCGCAGCCGCCACCGGTGCGGGCGCCAGCGATCCGCAACCCCCGGAAGTGCGTTTCACCAATGTCACGCAGGCGGCTGGCATCGATTTCGCGCATGTCAGCGGCGCCTATGGCGAGCGCCTGTTGCCCGAAACCATGGGTGGCGGGGTGGCGTTCCTGGACTACGACTCGGACGGGTGGCAGGACCTGTTATTCATCAATTCGGGAAACTGGTCTTGGCGCAACGAGGCTGGCCCTACGCCACCCGTCCTGTACCGAAACCAGCGCGACGGCACTTTTGAAAATGTCACCTCAGCAAGCGGCCTGGATGGGGTTGCTCTTTATGGCATGGGTGTGGCGGTTGCCGACATCGACGGCGATGGCGATACCGATATGTTCTTGACAGCGGTCGGCACCAATCGTCTTTTGCGTAATGAAGGCGGGGAGACATTCATTGATATTACGGTCGGCAGCGGGCTGAAAGGGGGTGACAACACCTGGAGCACCGGTGCCGCGTTCTTCGACTACGACCGCGACGGTGACCTCGACCTGTTTGTGTGCAACTACGTGACCTGGTCCCGTGAGCTCGACCTGGCGGTGGATTACCGGCTGACGGGTATCGGGCGCGCCTACGGGCCGCCGACCAACTATGCCGGCACACATTCCTACCTGTACAGGAATGATGGCAACGGCCAATTCACGGATGTCAGCGTCGAGGCCGGTGTACAGGTCAGCAATCCGGCCACCGGACTGCCTGCGGGAAAAGCGCTGGCGGTCGCCACCACCGATATCGATGGCGATGGCTGGACAGACCTGTTGGTGGCCAACGACACGGTACAGAATTTTCTGTTCCACAACCTCGGCGGGCGATTCGAGGAAGCGGGCATGGGTTCCGGGTTTGCATTCGATAACTCCGGGGCTGCGACCGGTGCCATGGGTATTGACGTGGCGCACTTCAGCAATGGCGATGAGTTGGCTGTCGCGGTGGGCAATTTCGCCAATGAAATGACATCCTTTTATGTCGCGCGGGACGGTCAGGGCTTGTTTACCGACGAGGCCATTGTTTCCGGTGTCGGGCCCAGCAGCCGTGAAGCGCTGAGCTTTGGGCTGTTTTTCTTCGATTATGATCTTGACGGCCGCCTGGACCTGCTGCAAACCAACGGTCACGTCGAAGACGAGATCAATATCGTGCAACCCGGCCAACACTACGAGCAGCCGACGCAGCTGTTCTGGAATTGCGGCCCGGATTGCATGCGCCACTATGCGCCGGTACCGCCGGCAAGCAGCGGAGAGCTGGCCACGCCGGTGGTGGGCCGGGGCGCGAGCTACGCTGA
>JABDJL010000178.1 GCA_013002505.1 Lysobacterales bacterium
GGTACCAGGAGCACCTGGGCCTCTCCATCGAGAGCTGGGGCGATACCTTCGGGACCAGTTTCGGTCCCGGTGACATGCCGGAGAATGCTTTCACGGTATGGAGTGCGTTCAAGGCCAACACCGAGTATTTCGGCGAGTCCGGGCAAGCCTTCATGATCAACCTGGTGGTGGACGACCTCGATGCCGCGCTGGCCAGCGTCAAGGCGGGTGGCGCCGAGGTGGTCCCGGACCGCGAAGAGCATGATTTTGGGCGTTTCGGCTGGTTCGTGGACCCGGACGGCAACCGGGTGGAACTGTGGGAGCCGCCGGCCAAGCTGCCCGAAGCGTAGTGAGGTGGTGCGGTGGTGAGGTTGTGAGGTGGTGAGGTGGTGAGATTGTATAGGCGCCAGGCCCCATTCGAAGGGCGCAGCGGCTGACGCTCGCAAAGGAGTTTTTCAGTGGAATCGAAAGACATCACCCAACGGGTCGAGGAACTGGAAAGCCAGCTCGCATTCCAGGACGAATTGCAGTCGCAGCTCAACGAGGTCGTGGCCCGGCAGGACCGTGAGATCGCCCAGCTCAAGGCTGATTTGAAAGACCTTTCCGACAAGCTGACCGAGCTGGGCGAGGCCATGCCCGGTGGCGGCGACGCCGGTGACGAACCGCCGCCGCACTACTGACCGGCCGGGCCCTCAGAAGTAGGGCAGTTCCAGGGCAGGCTCCTGCATCGCACCGAGTTGCTCGCGCAGACCCAGTACCAGGTCCTCCCAGTATCGCGGCTCCCCGAACCAGGGGAAGGCAATCGGGAACGCCGGGTCCTCCCAGCGGCGCGCCAGCCAGGCCGCGTGGTGCAGCATGCGCAGGGTGCGCAGCGCCTCGATCAAGCCGAGCTGCGACAGCGGGAAATGATGAAATTCCCGGTAGCCGTCGAGGATGTCCTTGAACTGCGCCGACATTTCGTCCCGCTCACCCGACAACAGCATCCACAGGTCCTGCACCGCCGGGCCCGACTGGCAATCGTCCATGTCCACGAAGAACGGGCCGTCGCGCCACAGGATATTCCCGGGGTGACAGTCGCCGTGCAGGCGGATGGTTTCGAGGTCACCGGCGCGTTGCCATGCCGCCTCCACCGAGGTCATCAGGTCCGCCGCCAGGCTTTCAAACGCCTGCGCCAGGTGCCCGGGCAGCCAGTCTCCACCGAGTATCGTCGCGATCGATTCATGGCCGAAGCGCTGTGGTGTCAGCGCCGGTCGATGCCGAAAGCCCCGTACCGCGCCGACTGCGTGGAGGCGGCCAAGGAACCGGCCCAGCCACAGGCGCGTGTCCTTCTGGTCCAGCTCGGGCGCATGTCCGCCGCGGCGCTCGAACAGGGCGAAGCGAAACCCCTCGTGGTGGTGCAGGGTGGCGCCGCCGACCGCCATGGGCGGCACCAGCGGCACTTCGGCGTCGGCGATCTCGGCAGAGAACGCGTGTTCCTCCAGGATCGCATCGTCAGTCCAGCGTCCAGGCCGGTAGAACTTGGCGACCAGCGGCAGCGCGTCTTCGATGCCGACCTGGTACACGCGGTTTTCGTAGCTGTTAAGCGCCAGCAGTCGCCCGTCGCACAGCAGGCCGGTCGATTCGATGGCACGGATCACCGTGTCCGGGTCGAGGCGGTAGTAGGGCGTCTGTGTGTCGGTCGGGGGCGTCATCGGCACTCCGGGTGGGAAGGCGCATCATAGCGGAGATGTCGCCCCCGGCCCATCGAATCACCGTGCGCCGCTGGCCGGATTTTGCATCGTCCCCCAAAAGTGCAGGCATTTCGCGTAGAATAGGACGTCCTCGCGTGACCCGGCCGACTCACACAGGCACGAACGTCAACTCTCTTCAACCTGCTGCATCAGTGGATGCGGGCAGAACAATCAAATGAACGGGTGGTACATGTACCCAATCCAACTCCTGCCAGCATGCTGGCTGAACCCAATAACAATCATGCAGATACCCGCAGCGGAGAAATTCACCCATGAGTAACGGCACCAAGAATCTCGCGCTGTTTTGCGACTTCGAGAACATCGCCCTGGGCGTGCGTGACGCGCGCTATGCGCGCTTCGACATCGGCGAGGTGCTGGAGCGCCTGCTGGTCAAGGGCAATATCGTGGTCAAGAAGGCCTATTGCGACTGGGAGCGCTACAAGGATTTCAAACGCGACATGCACGAGGCGTCATTCGAACTGATCGAGATCCCGCACCGGCGCCTGAGCGGCAAGAATTCAGCCGACATCCGCATGGTCGTGGACGCGCTTGACCTGTGCTACACCAAGGCGCACGTGGACACCTTCGTGGTCATTTCCGGTGATTCCGACTTCTCGCCGCTGGTCTCCAAGCTGCGCGAGAACAACAAGGAAGTGATCGGCATCGGCGTCAAGGAGTCCACCTCGGACCTGCTGATCGCCAACTGCGACGACTTTATCTACTACGAAGACATCGTGCGCAAGACCGAGCGCCGCAAGCCGCGCAAGAAGAAAGCGGCCGCCAAGAAAGACGGCGCCGCCGTGGCAGGAGCCACCAATGGCAACGGCAATGGCAGCAACGCGGCCAAGGCGGAAGAGCGGGCGCAACAGGCCTTCGACCTGGTGCTGGAAACCGTGGATGACATCTACAGCGAGCGCGGCGATGAATCGCAGGTCTGGGGTTCGATGGTCAAGCAGGCGCTCAAGCGGCGCAAGCCGAGCTTCAGCGAGAGCTACCACGGGTTCCGCTCGTTCGGGATCCTGCTCGAGGAAATGCAGAAGCGCAAACTCCTGACGCTGGAACACGACAAGAAGTCTGGTGGTTACATCATCACCGGCTACGACGGGGAGTAGGGCCCGCTCGCGCTATTCGAGCCGCGCAGGCTATTTTTTGGCCAGCAGGTAGTCGATGCTTTCCGCCGCGTGGCGGGCGTGCGGGATGACGATCGAGCCGCCCACCATCAGCGCCACGGACATCGCTTCGTCCAGCTCGTCCCGGTCGTAGCCTTCCTCGACGCAGCGTTCCAGGTGGTAGTCCACGCAGTCGTTGCAGCGCAGCAC
>JABDJL010000181.1 GCA_013002505.1 Lysobacterales bacterium
CCTGGACGTCAAGAAAGGCGACACCGTGCTGTTCGGCAAGTACGCCGGCACCGAGGTCAAGGTCGACGGTGACGAGCTGCTGGTGATGCGTGAAGACGACATCATGGCGATCATCGAAGGCTGAGCGCCTTTCCAACCAGAATTCAAGTGAGGAATAAACAATGAGTGCAAAAGACGTACGATTTGGCAGCGACGCCCGCGGCAAGATGATCAAGGGCGTCAACACCCTGGCCGACGCGGTCAAGGTAACGCTGGGCCCCAAGGGCCGTAACGTGGTGCTGGACAAGTCCTTCGGCGCCCCCACCGTGACCAAGGACGGCGTGTCCGTGGCCAAGGAAATCGAGCTGGAGAACAAGTTCGAAAACATGGGTGCGCAGATGGTCAAGGAAGTTGCTTCCAAGACTTCTGACGTGGCCGGCGACGGTACCACCACCGCCACCGTGCTGGCCCAGTCCATGCTGACCGAGGGCCTCAAGGCTGTTGCGGCCGGCATGAACCCGATGGACCTGAAGCGTGGTATCGACAAGGCGGTGATTGCTGCCGTTGAAGAGCTCAAAGGCCTTTCAACGCCGTGCACCGACAACAAGGCGATTGCCCAGGTGGGTTCTATTTCCGCTAACTCCGATACCGAAATCGGCGACATTATTGCCGAGGCGATGGAGAAAGTGGGCAAGGAAGGCGTGATCACCGTTGAAGACGGCTCAGGCCTGGCCAATGAACTGGATGTCGTTGAAGGCATGCAGTTCGACCGCGGCTACCTGTCGCCCTACTTCATCAACGACCAGGACAGCATGAGCGTCGAACTGGAGAATCCTTACATCCTTCTGCATGACAAGAAAATCAGCAATGTCCGTGACATGCTGCCGGTTCTCGAAGCCGTCGCCAAGTCCGGTAACCCGCTGCTGATCATTGCCGAGGACGTCGAAGGCGAAGCCCTGGCAACGCTGGTGGTCAACACCATTCGCGGTATCGTCAAGGTCGCTGCCGTCAAGGCGCCGGGCTTCGGCGACCGCCGCAAGGCCATGCTGGAAGACATCGCCGTTCTGACCGGTGGCACGGTGATTTCCGAGGAAGTCGGGCTGTCGCTTGAAAAAGCCACGCTCAACGAACTGGGTTCTGCCAAGAAAGTGCAGATCACCAAGGAAAACACCACCATCATTGATGGCGCTGGTGACCATGACGGAATCGCTGGCCGGGTTGGCCAGATCCGTGCCCAGATCGAAGAAGCCACTTCTGACTACGATCGTGAAAAGCTGCAAGAGCGCGTGGCCAAGCTGGCCGGCGGTGTTGCCGTGATCAAGGTTGGCGCGGCTACCGAAGTCGAAATGAAAGAGAAGAAGGCCCGCGTTGAAGACGCGCTGCACGCAACCCGTGCCGCCGTTGAAGAAGGCGTGGTTCCCGGCGGTGGCGTTGCGCTGGTGCGCGCTCTGGCTGCGATTGCCAATCTCAAAGGCGACAATGACGACCAAAACACCGGTATCACCATTGCCCGCCGGGCGATGGAAGAGCCGCTGCGCCAGATCGTTGCCAATGCCGGAGGTGAAGGCTCGGTTGTCCTCAATGCCGTTAAAGATGGCAAGGGCAGCTACGGCTTTAACGCTGCAACCGGCGAATACACCGACATGATCGAAGCCGGTATTCTCGACCCGACCAAGGTTGCGCGTTCCGCGCTGCAGAACGCAGCCTCTATCGCCGGCCTGATGATCACCACCGAGGCAATGATTGCGGAGCTTCCGAAGGATGATGCGCCGATGCCTGGTGGAGATATGGGTGGAATGGGCGGAATGGGCGGCATGATGTAATTTGGCTGTCTCTTTTGCCCCGTAGCTGTGTTGGGGGCCTTATCTCGCCGGTCATTACCTGTTGCGGTAACTCCCGGCTCGATTTCAGCCCCCGCCTTGCTACGACCCAAAATAGCTCAGCCAAACCCAAGGCTAAGCATCAGAAGCCCCACCTGCTGGTGGGGTTTCTTTTTGGGAACTCAATGCGCCTTGCCACAAACTAAATATCCTCGCTCATATCCCGAGCGAGATTGGAAAGGCCTCGCGAAAGCGGGGCCTTTGCTTTTCCAGAAAATTACTGTGGGAGCGAACTGAGGCCGAAGGTCGATGGTCGCGATTTGCGGCGGTAGGAGCGACCTGAGACCGGATCGCGCTTCGCTCTGTGATCAGAGTCGCTTCGCGACTTCATCATTTGCTGGGATCCTGCCCCGCAGCACGGTCGCGAAAGCCCCTCAGGCCGTGGCGTGGATGTGGCTGACCTTGTCGCCCAGCGACATGCGGTAAAAGCGGCGTAATTCGGGCAGCACCCTGTTGCTGCCATTGCGCAGCCGCGGGCCCAGGATGCGACAAAACCGGGCGGCAAACCCATTGGCGGCACGATATCGTTCAAGTTGCCGTTCGGTAAGGTGGTCGTGGTAGCGGTTCTCGTCAAACAGGCGCCCATGCAAGGCGTTGCTCAGCTCGACGTCACGCTCTTCCTGCGCCAGCTGCATAAGGCTGACGAACTTGTCCACCTCGGCCTGCATCTCCAGTTCCAGCAGCGTGATGCTGTGGTCGCGGCTTGCCCGCCAGGCCACGTAATTAAAGTGGCTGAGTCCCTCGATAACCTTACAAAGCTCATCCAACAGTCCTGATTTCAGGGCTTCCAGTGGTTCATTTGAACCAAGCCGTTCTAGGATGGCCTCGTCAAGGTACAGGGACAAGGCGAGGCCATTTTCATCTTCCTTGAGCAGCAGGGTTTCGCCGCCGTGGGTCAGCAGGTTGCCACCGCTCAATATGCGCGCCAGGTGGGGGTCAGTGACCAGGAATTGACGGATGTCATAACCCGCCTCGGAGCGGTTGATCCCGTGCAGGTGCTGCTGCAGTTGCTCAAGCATGTTCGCTTGTAGTCTGCATTAGTGCCTGCGAATGGGGCTGCGCAGTGGCTCGACCCCGCTTTGCCGCAATAACGCCTCGGCGCGCTTGCTGCCCGTTTTAAGCCAAACTTCGTAAGTGCGCAACAGGTCAACATCGGAGTTCTGGCGCGCGCTTTCGGCCACCTCGTTGAGCACGTCAACCAGCACCTGGAACTTGTCCGCCAGCTCCCGGTAGACCGGCGCAAACGCACGGCCACGAAAAGTGCCGCGGATCTCGTCTGACAGCGAGTCGTAGGCATTGCCGCCCATGTAGATGTAGTAGTCCACGTCCACAGCCTTGCTGGCCAGGCCGTCGGCGAAAAACCCGGCAATGAACAAGGCGACATCGCCGATGCGCTGCAGCAGGTAGTTGCGCTGGTCGAGCCGTTCGGTATTGGCGGCCTCGGCGAGCATCAGCGCCAGCGGGCGCAGGCCGTAGTACTCGGACTGGTCTTCATAGAGCTCGGTGGAGCGGGAAAATATGGTTAACAGGTTGACCACGTAATGCGCGGCGTGGGGGTCGATATCGACGCGCTGACGCTCGACAACATCATTGATTGAGGAATGAAAAAACTCTTGTAAGCTGCGGACCCTGACCACCCGGTCACGCGCCCCTTGATCAATCATAAGCATTGCTCCTTATGCCATTTGATTCACGACGGGCCCTGGCGGCGCATGTCATGAAATCTAAATCCGGTCTCGCGCTTTTATGTTTTGCCGTTAAAGTGCTGATCTGTCAAGTCCGGGGTGATGAAATGATGGCTTGTCGAAGGAAGCGCATCGCGACGAGGGCATCGATTTATGAGAAACACGAAGTGCCGCAAGGGGCTTGGTTGATTTCACCATACGTGGCCATTCCAAAATTTCGACCAGCCCCGAAGCCTGTCTATAATGCGCGTAACTTGACCCGGGATCCCGAAGTGCCAGAAACCCCGCCTGCCCATATTTTCAAAGCGATACTGCTTGGACTTTTTGCGCTGCTTCAAAGCGCCATGCTGTGCGCAGAAGGTTCGAGCAACGGCGCAGAAGTCGACAGCCCGTTTCTTTTCGTCCTCGGAGTGGCACAGGATGCAGGCTACCCGCAGGCCGGTTGCTACCGGCCGCATTGCATGCCCGGGTGGAATAACCGTGACCTGCGGCGCAGCGTTGTATCGCTTGGACTGGTCGACCCGGCTGGCGGCAAGAAATACCTGTTTGAGGCCACGCCGGATCTGCCCGAGCAACTCTTTGAACTGGAGAAAATTGCACCGACGGACCGTTTCGAACTCGCAGGCGTGTTCCTGACCCATGCGCACATCGGTCATTACACCGGCTTGATGTATTTCGGGCACGAGTCCATGGGCGCCCGGGACGTACCCGTGTACGCCATGCCGCGAATGCGCGAGTACCTCGGCAATCACGGCCCCTGGAGCCAGTTGGTTGCTTACCAGAACATCCGGCTGGTCCACCTCGAAGCTGACCTGCCCGCAGACCTTGGCATGCTGAAGGTGACCCCGTTCCTGGTTCCACACCGCAAAGAGTATTCTGAGCCGGTTGGTTTCCGCATTGACGGGCCGAACAAGTCGGCCCTGTTCATCCC
>JABDJL010000186.1 GCA_013002505.1 Lysobacterales bacterium
CGAAGCCGACGAGGT
The DNA here is from genome assembly GCA_013002505.1 of Lysobacterales bacterium. Taxonomy (GTDB): domain Bacteria; phylum Pseudomonadota; class Gammaproteobacteria; order Xanthomonadales; family SZUA-36; genus JABDJL01. The sequence continues at coordinate 16 of JABDJL010000186.1, forward strand.
ATTCCTGTGCAACGCGGTGCGTGGCATCGTCCCGGTCGTGAACATCGACGCACACCAGTGGCCCATCGGCCCGGTGACGCGCGAGTTGCAACAATGGCTGACCGGAGTCATGCCCCTTTGAGCTCGCTACTGGGCAAAGTGCTGATGGCGGTGGCGGTCACGCTGCTGGTGGCAGCGGCGCTGGCGGCTTTGCAGTATGCAAGGTTTGAGAAGACGCCACTGAATATCCCCGGCGAAATCCGCTTCGTGGTACGCAAGGGCGCCTCGGTCCGTGCCGTGATCGCGGCGCTCGAGGACCAGGGCATGACCCGCGCCGACTGGCGCTGGCGGTTGCTGACCCATCTCAATCCCTCCACGGCCAGGGCCGGTGAATATGCGCTGAAAGCCGGGATGACCCCGGCCGACGTGCTGAGTCTCTTTGCCAGTGGTGATGTGATCAAGTACCACTTTACGGTCATCGAAGGCTGGAACTTTCGCGAGCTGAGGCAGGCGCTTGCGGCAGACCCGGTGCTTGAAGGCTCGCTGGCCGGCGAGGATGGTATGGCGAGATTGATGGCCAGCCTGGGCGAGGATGTGACGCATCCCGAAGGGTGGTTTCTGCCTGAAACCTACCAGTTCGTTCGTGGTGATTCCGATTTCGATATCCTGCTCCGGGCCCACCGTGCGATGCGCGAGGCGCTGGATCAGGCCTGGCAGGAACGCAGCGATGGGCTGCCACTGAAGGGCCCGTACGAGTTACTGATCCTGGCGTCCATCGTGGAGAAAGAGTCCGGGCTCGAGTCCGAGCGGGCGGATATTGCCGGCGTGTTTATTCGCCGCCTCCAGCAGCGCTGGCGGCTTGAAACGGACCCGACGGTTATTTATGGCCTGGGTGAAAATTTTGACGGCGACATCCGCCGCCGCGACCTTGACAGCGACACGCCTTACAACACCTACATCCGTTATGGCCTGCCGCCGACGCCGATTGCAATGCCGGGCGTCAGCGCACTGCGGGCAGCGGCCAAGCCGGCGCCGGGCAGTGCGATGTTTTTCGTTGCCAGCGGTACGGGCGGCCACGTGTTTTCGGATACACTCGAAGAACACAACAGGGCCGTCAGGGAAATGCTGAAAAGAACGCCATGAAGCCATATTTCATTACGCTGGAGGGTGTCGAGGGCGCCGGCAAAAGCACCCAGATGAAGCGCATCAGTGGATGGTTGGCAGCACAAGGACACACGGTGGTTGAAAGCCGCGAACCCGGCGGTACGCATATCTCGGAGATGATCCGCGACGTGGTCCTGCATGGCGACCACCCGGAAATGTCGGCGCATACCGAACTGATGTTAATTTTCGCGGCGCGTGCGCAGCACGTTCACGAGCTGATCCGGCCGGCCCTGGATGCCGGTAAAACAGTATTGTGCGACCGCTTTACCGATGCGTCCTATGCATACCAGGGTGGCGGCCGGGGCATTCCGGAACGCGATATCGCCACGCTCGAACAAATGGCGCAGGGCGACCTGCGACCGGACCTGACCCTGTTGCTTGACCTGCCGGCAAAAGAGGGCCTGGCGAGAGCCGACGGTCGCGGTTCGGAGGACCGTTTTGAAACCGAATCACTGGCATTTCTGGATCGTGCCCGCCGCGCTTACCTTGCGCGCGCTGCAGGCGATCCGTCCAGGTATGTCGTCATCGATGCAGCGCGCAGCGTCACAAGGGTCTGGCGTGATATTCAGGACGCACTGGAGCAGCGGCTGAAATGAACACGGCACCGTGGCTGGAGCGTGCCTGGCAAGAGTTCTGCGATCGCCTGCAAAGTGATCGCCTGGCGCATGCACTGCTGATTCGCGGACCGCAGGGCACTGCAAAGGGTCAACTGGCTTCGCTGATCGTCTCTCGCCTGCTATGCAGCACCGACCAGGAGCATGCCTGTGGCGAATGTCGTTCCTGCACCTTGCGCGAAACGGGCGCGCATCCTGACTTTTTCTCGCTGGCGCCGGAAGAAGGCAAGCACCAGATTACGATTGACAAGGTTCGTGATCTGATCGGCCAGTTGTCGCTGACGGCTTCTTTCAGCCCGCGCAAGGTCGCCCTGATCAGTCCTGCAGAAGCCATGAATGCCAGCGCAGCCAACGCGCTGCTGAAAAGCCTGGAGGAACCGCCGGGCGAAACGGTGATGGTTTTGATTTCACACGATACGGCACGTCTGCCGATTACCATTCGCAGCCGCTGCCAGAATCTGACTGTAGCGACACCTGACGCCGCGCAGGCCGTGAGCTGGCTGGGACGACAGCATGGCCTGAGTCCAGAAGAGGCCGCCGCGGCACTGGAGGCCGCTGGCGGTAGTCCCTTGCGTGCGCTTGACCTTCACCAGCAAGGCCAGGTTGCGGCTTACAGGGACGTGCAGGCGCAGCTGGACAGGCTGCGGGGCCAGCAGGCGACCGTGGCCGCGACCGCCCAGTCCATGGACAATATCGACAATGACCCGTTGTGGTTGTATTTATCGCGCGTGGCTGCAGACACACTGCGCGCCGGCTTTGACAGGCTATCCGGTGCATCGCGAAAACGGCTCGTGGATTTGCAGCAACGGGCGGACCGCAATCGCCAGTTCAGCCGGTCAAGTGTTCGCAGGGACTTACTTCTGCAGGATTGGCTGATAGAATGGTCGCGCTTGGACAAGTCGTAACAAGGAAGGGGACTGATGGCCCAACAAGGCATACTTTCTTTATCAATCAAGGACCGCCAGGGTTTGTACGCTGCCTACATGCCATTCGTGCGGGGTGGCGGCCTGTTTGTGCAGAGCACCAAGAGATTCGTGCTTGGTGACGAGGTGTTCCTGCTGCTGACGCTGCTGGATCTCGAAGAGCGGCTGCCGATTCCCGGGAAAGTGGTGTGGATCACCCCGGCAGGATCACAAGGCAACCGCAAGGCGGGCATTGGCGTGCAATTTGCAGATACCCCGGACGGGGCTCACGCAAGGACCGTGATCGAGTCGCACATTGCCAACTTGATCAAGAGCGAGAAACGCACTCATACTATGTAATATCAGTTATATAGACTGATAATCTATAATACACTTTAAATACAGTCCTCGATCACTCCGAGCATTTTTTCGATATTTTCTCCCGCCTGGTAGAAATGTGGCGAGAGTCTCAGCGCATCCCCCCTGACGGCTGCAAACAACCCCTTGCGGCTAAGCCGGCTGCGCAATTGTGCGGGTGTGGCGGAGCCGGATGAGAACGCCACGATGCCGCTTCTGCGCCGTGACTCGTGCGGGCTGTGTAAGCGCACACCCGGTATCGACGACAGTCCGCTGGACAATTGGTCAGTATTGGCCAGCACGCTCGATTCGGTTGTTTCAATGCCCAGCTTCTCAAAAACCGACAGCGCGCCGGCAAGCGCAGCCTGGCCGAGCGTGTTCGGACTGCCGATTTCGAAGCGGCGCGCTGATTGGGCGGCGTCAAGCGACCGGTGATCGAACTGATAGGGCTGCTCGAGCATGCGCCAGCCATGACGGTGCAGTTGAAGGGTGTCGCGCGCCGCGGGGCTGGCGTAGAAAACTCCAATACCTTCGGGTCCCATCTGCCACTTGTGCGAACCGGCAGACAAGGCATCGATGTGACAGGCGCGGACATCCAGTTGCAGGGCGCAAAACTGTTGTATGGCATCGACGAAGAACAATGCGTCGCTGTCCTTGCAGGTTTTGCCAAGGCGTTCAAGATCGAGCCGCAGGCCATCGTTCCATTGCACGGAACTGACCGTCAGTACGCGGCTGCGCGCATCCATCGCGTTCAGCAGCGCAGCTTCCGGATCCGCTGTCGCACGAATGTCGACTTCCCGAATTTTAACACCGCGACCGGCCAGCGCCAGCCACGGCAGGCGGTTGCTGACGTATTCACCACACGCAGTCACGACATTGTCACCGGCCTGCCAGTCAATGCCTGCGGCGACCAGGTTTATGCCCTCACTGGTGTTTTGCAGGAACGCGACGTCATCTTCATCGGTATTCAAGAACCCGGCGATGGTCCGGCGCAAACGACTCTCGCGGAGCAGCCACTGTGAAACGCCCATCGGACCGCGTTCGACATTTTCGCGCGCGAAGCCTTCGACTGCGTCTCGCGCTGCCCGTGGCCAAGGGGATATAGCAGCGTGGTTGGCGTACAGCATTTCCCGGCGGGTCGGAAACTGCTGGTCCAGGTAGGCGTCGAGCTCGGTGCGGTCCATGACCGATATAATGCGGTCTTCCAGCATGGTGCAGCAAGCAGGGCGAATGAGTACGCATCTACAACGGGCCATAATCCACGTGGACATGGACGCTTTCTACGCGTCGGTGGAGGCAAGAGACGACTCATCGCTGCGCGGCAAGCCGGTCATTGTCGGCGGCACCGGCAGGCGCGGCGTGGTGGCTGCGGCTTCCTACGAGGCGCGCGCCTTTGGCGTGTTTTCCGCCATGCCGGTGGTGCGCGCCCGCCAGCGTTGCCCGCAAGGCGTATACGTGCGACCGCGCCTGGCGCGTTACCGCGAGGTTTCGAAGGAGATTTTCGAAATATTTCATGAGTTCACGCCGCAGGTCGAAGGCCTGTCACTGGATGAAGCCTTCCTTGACGTGAGCGGCAGCCTCAGGCTGCTGGGCACCATCGAGGAAATTGGACTGCAAATACAAAATCGCATCATGGCTGAAACCGGCTTACAGGCTTCGGTCGGTATGGCGCATAACAAGTTTCTCGCCAAGTTAGCATCGGATTTCAAAAAACCGGCCGGCTTCGTTCACATACCCCCGGGCGAGGAATTACGCTTTCTCGATCCTCTGCCGATCAGCCGACTGTGGGGCATTGGCCGTAAAACCGAGCCGCGCTTGCGCGCCGTCGGTATCCTGACCATTGGCCAGTTGCGTCGCTGCGACGCACAATCCCTGCGTGGCGTGCTGGGTAACCGGACAGGGCATTTCCAGAAACTGGCGGCGGGCCTGGATGATCGCGAGGTCGCCGCGATGACCGGCGAACGTTCAATCAGCCACGAGATGACCTTCGATGTCGATGTTCGTAAGGCCACCGAATTGTTCAGCGAACTGCAACGCCTGACAGAGGCAGTGATGCGCCGCACACGTCGCCAGCACCTGGCCGCGCGCACCATCCACGTCAAGATTCGCGATCACCGCTTCCGCACCCACACGCGCAGCCGCACGCTGCGCGCCGCAACCTCGTCTTCTCAAAGTGCATTCCGCATGGCCAAGGCCCTGTTAAACCGCTGGCTGGGGGAACACGCCAATACACCGGTCAGGCTCCTCGGTATGGGGGTTTCCGGATTGCAGGAACCCGATGTCGATCCGTCGCCGCTGGACGTGACCGTGGATGGTATTGCCGAGCGCTACGGGGATGCCGCGATTACGCGTGGCAGGGCCTTGCGCAGCCAGCAGGACTGAATGTCAGCGCAAGTCCTTGCGCAGAATTTTTCCGACATTGCTTTTTGGCAGCTCGTCGAAAAACTCGATGATCTTCGGTCGCTTGTAACCGGTCAGGTTTTCGCCGGCGAAGTCCTTGAGCTCTTCCTTGGTCAGTGACTTGTCCTTGGCGACCACGCAGATTTTCACGATTTCCCCGGAGTGTTCGTCCGCCACGCCGATGGCGGCGACCTCCAGCACCTTGGGATGGCTGGCAATGACATCTTCGATCTCATTTGGGTAGACGTTAAAGCCGGACACCAGGATCATGTCCTTCTTACGGTCAACGATCTTGAAATAACCGTCCGGGGTCATCAAGGCGATATCGCCGGTTTTCAGCCAGCCGTCGGGTGTGATGGTTTCGGCCGTTTCCTTGGGACGTTGCCAGTAGCCTTTCATGACCTGCGGCCCGCGTACGCACAGCTCGCCGGGCTCCCCCGGCGGCAAGGCGCGCCCGTCTTCGCCCATGATCATGCATTCGGTGGAAGAGATCGGCAGCCCGATGCAGCCGTTGTAATCTTCCAGCGTCATCGGGTTGATGCAGGCGGCCGGTGAAGTCTCGGTCAGGCCGTATGCCTCCACCAGGGTAATTCCCGTTACTTTTTTCCACTCTTCGGCGACCGAGCGCTGCACGGCCATTCCGCCGCCCAGGGTCAGGTTAAGATCGGAAAAATCCAGGTCTGCAAAGCCATCGGTGTTGAGCAGGGCATTGAACAGCGTGTTGACGCCGGTGATCGCCGTGAAACGATACTTGCCCAGTTCCTTGACGAAGCCTTTCATGTCGCGCGGATTGGGGATCAGCAGGTTTTCACAGCCCAGGCTCATGAATACCAGGCAGTTCGCCGTCAATGCGAAGATGTGATACATCGGCAGTGCGGTGATGACCAGCTCCTCGCCGGTATTGAGGTTACCCAGCCAGGCCTTGGCCTGCAGCATGTTGGCCACCATGTTGCGATGGGTCAGCATGGCGCCCTTCGCAACACCGGTGGTGCCGCCGGTGTACTGCAGAAATGCGAGGTCTTCGAACCCCACCTGCGCAGGCTGGAAAGGCAACTTGTTGCCTTCTTCGAGTGCATCGCTGAAGCGTTCCGACCCGGGCAGATTCCACGCCGGGATGGCTTTCTTGATGTGCTTGACCGCGAAATTGACGATTGCGCCCTTCGGGAAATCCAGCATGTCACCGACGCGGGTCGTGAAAATGTACTCGACCGGCACGTCTTCGCGCACGCGTTCCAGAACGTCGGCAAAGTTTTCTATGACTACGATCGCCCGCGCGCCGGAATCCACCAGTTGATGGCGCAGCTCCCGGCCGGTGTACAGCGGGTTGGTGTTGACCACGGTCAGTCCGGCCCGCAGGATGCCGAACAGGGCCACCGGGTATTGGAGAATATTGGGCATCATCAGGGCGACGCGGTCTCCCTGTTTGAGCCCGCGTGCCTGCAGGGTGGCCGCGAAACTCCGGCTCAGCAGGTCCAGTTCACCGTAGGTGATGCTCGAACCCATGCAGATAAATGCGGTCTTGTCGCGAAAGCGTTCACAGACCCGTTCCAAGACGTCCACAACTGACGAATACTCGGAAAGATCGATGTCGGCGGGCACGCCGTGCGCATAATGTTCAAGCCAGGGCTTCAATGTCATCGCGGTACCAGGTCTGGGTTGCACGGGATTTCGCGACTCATTGCATCACAGGCCCCGGTCCCTGACAAGCGGACTGTAAAACACGCGCCGTTTGCCGCCGCGTCCGGGCCTGTTTATCATCAACGATTGTCAAGGCGGGTTATCGGTACATGGGCGAACAAAACGTACGGCAGGACAGCGACCAGGCAACGAAGCAGGCGTTCATGAAGTCGCTGCTAGAAGAAGTGCAGGCACTCGAGAGCATGCTCGACTCGGGCATGATTGAGTCCGGCAAACGCCGCATCGGTGCCGAGCAGGAAATGTTCATTATCAACCAGGCGTTCAAGCCCGCGAACCGCGTGCTGGACATCCTGGATGCCATAGACGATGAGCGCTTTACCCACGAGATCGGCCTGTTCAACATGGAGGCCAACCTGTCGGTGCAGGATATGCGCGGCGATTCATTGCGGCGCATGGAAGATGAGGCACAGGAGATCTACCGCATCGCCCGGGAATCTGCGGGCGAGGTTGGGTGCGACATCGCGCTGGTCGGCATCCTGCCAACACTGACCCGCGAGAACCTCGGGCTGGATTCGATGGTGCCGACAGTTCGTTACAAGGCGCTCAACGATGCACTGCTCAAGCTGCGTGGCAAGGATTTCCAGTTCTCGATTACCGGCATCGACCAGCTCAACATCAAGCACGACAACGTCATGCTGGAGGCCTGTAATACCAGCTTCCAGGTGCACTTCCAGACCGGCCCCGATGAGTTCGTGCACATGTACAATATCGCGCAGGCCATCACCGGCCCGCTGATGGCAGCGTCAGTCAACTCGCCGATATTGCTCGGCAGGCGGCTGTGGCACGAAAGTCGAATTGCCGTTTTCGAGCATTCCATCGACGCGCGTTCCGAAGCGCACCAGGAGCGCGGCCTCAAGCCCCGTGTGCATTTCGGTGATCACTGGATCAATGAATCGGTCGCTGAAATTTTCAAGGAGGATATCGCGCGGTTCCGAGTCATTCTGACCACCGAAACCGAGGACGATCCGATGGGCATGGTGGCGCGCGGCGAGGCGCCGAAACTCAACGCGCTGCGCCTGCATAACGGCACGGTATACCGTTGGAACCGGCCCTGTTACGGCGTACACAACGGTATTCCGCACCTGCGCATTGAAAACCGCGTGATTCCGTCCGGGCCGACCATCATTGACGAGATGGCCAACGCGGCATTTTTCTTCGGCATGATGGCCGGCATGTCACGCCGCTACGGCGACGTGCGCGAAGTACTGAACTTTGACGACGTCAAAACCAATTTCCTGGCCGCGGCGCGAGACGGCATTCGCGCCCAGATGAACTGGATGGATGACCGGCAGTGGCCCGAGCAGGAACTGATATTGCAGGAGCTGCTGCCGATGGCTCGCGAAGGCTTGCAGGAAGTGGGTATCGACGCCGACGACATCGACCGTTACCTGGGCGTCATGGAAGAACGCGTCACGATGCGCCGCACCGGCGCGCGCTGGCTGCTCGAATCGGTGCAGAACATGAAAGAACGCGGCACGCTGGACCAACGCCTGCGTTGCCTGGTCAGCAGCATGGTCGAGCAGCAGTCCAGCAGCACACCGATTTCGCAGTGGTCGCTGGCCAATTTCTGCGAGGAACTGGACTGGCGTGAAAGTTACCGCCATGTCGCGCAATTCATGGCCACGGACCTGTTCACCGTGCGGCCCGGCGACATCGTTGATTTCGCCGCATCGCTGATGGACTGGCGGCATGTGCGCCATGTGCCGGTCGAGGACGATAACGGCAAGCTGGTCGGCCTGGTGTCGCACCGTGCCCTGTTGCGGCTCGTGGCCACCGGTAAAGTGGGTGGCGAGCACAAGGTCACCGTCAGTGACATCATGAACCCCAACCCGGTCACAGTCTCCCCTGAAACCAGCACGGTGGACGCCATTCGGCTGATGCGCGAAGCACAACTGGCCTGCCTGCCGGTGACCGACAATGGAAAGCTGGTGGGCCTGGTCACCGAGCATGACCTGATCGTCGTGTCATCGCATTTGCTTGAACGATACCTGGATGGCACAGACTGATGTCCTGGCGGGTGGCGCTCGCGGCACTCGCAATACTGCTGGTCTCGGCCTGCGGTTCAGAGCCGACGCTCGAACAGCAGATCATCGCCGTCATCAATGAAATGGAAGAGAATGCCGAAACCGTCGAGCGGCGTGATTTCATGTCGCGAATAGATGAAAGCTTTGTCGGGCAGGAAGGCGAGTTGGACCGCGACAGTTTCCAGCGCTTCATGTTCTACCAGTGGAGTCAAAACCAGCGCCTGCATGCCCAGCTATTTCCAATCACCGTGGTGCGCCAGGGCGTCAATTCGGCCGGCGCCAGTTTCAAGGTCCTGGTCACGGGCGGCCCGAACCTGCTACCGGACCGCGGGCAGCTGTTTGACGTCACGACCACGTGGATCAAGCAGGATGACCGGTGGATGCTGGCACGCGCGAACTGGGTCCCCACCAGCGAGGCCATGCAGAACTGACCGGGGTCGGCGTCGCCAGTTCCGGTGATTCTCAAAAACTGAGAACGGCTGCATTACAATTCAGGTATGTTCACGCCGTTTTCTGCATTCAACTTTCACGATTCGGTCGCTGACTGGCTGCACAGCAGCTTCGATGCACCAACGCCGGTGCAGGAAGAGGCCTGGCGAGCTATCGGCGAGGGTAACAATTCGCTGGTTGCCGCACCGACCGGAAGCGGCAAGACGCTGGCGGCCTTCCTGTGCGCCATTGACGAGCTCGTGAAGCTGGGTCAGGACGCACCATTGGAAGAGCGCGTCTACGTGTTGTACGTATCTCCATTGAAGGCATTGTCGAACGATATTGAGCGCAATTTGCGGGCGCCGCTGGCGGGCATAGAAGACTGGCTGGCCGATCAAAACCAGCCTCACAGCGGCATCCGGGCCATGGTACGCACCGGGGACACCAGCCCGTCAGAACGTGACAAGATGCGCCGTCATCCGCCACAGATACTGGTCACCACGCCTGAATCCTTGTACCTGTTGCTGACGTCCGCCTCGGGACGCGACATGCTGCGCCAGGTAGGCAGCGTCATCGTCGACGAGATCCATGCCCTGGCCGGCAACAAGCGTGGCAGCCACCTGAGCCTGTCGCTGGCGCGGCTGGATGCCCTGTGCGAGCAGCCGCCCATGCGGATCGGCCTGTCAGCGACGCAGAAGCCCCTGTCGCGTATCGCTGCATTCTTGTGTGGTGATCGCCAGTGCACCATCGTCGACACCGGCCATAAGCGCGACTGGGACCTGCAACTGGAATTAACCGGATCACCGTTGACCGCGTTGATGGCCAACGAGACCTGGGCCGAGGTCTACGACAGCCTTGCCCGGCTGATTGACGAACACCAAACGACGTTGATCTTTGTCAATACGCGGCGGCTGGCTGAGCGACTGACACGGCACCTGGCCGAACGGATCGGCGAGAGTGTTATCACGGCCCATCACGGCAGCTTGTCGAAGGACCACCGCCACGAGGCCGAACAGGCGCTCAAGGGCGGGCAGCTCAAGGCATTGGTGGCCACTGCTTCGCTGGAGCTGGGTATCGATATAGGCCACGTGGACCTGGTCTGTCAGCTCGGTTCTCCGGGCAGTATTTCGGCCCTGTTGCAGCGCGTCGGGCGTTCCGGGCACAAGGTTGGCGAAACGCCGCGTGGCCGCCTGTTTCCGCTCAGCCGTGACGACCTCGTGGAATGTGTTGCACTTATGCAATCGGTGGCCCGTGGCGAGCTCGATGAAATCTGCGTGCCGGTTGGCCCGCTGGACGTATTGTCTCAACAACTGGTTGCCGAGTGCAGCGCGCGCGACTGGAGCACCGCTGAGCTGTTCGAGCTGTGCCGGTCAGCCTGGCCATACCGAGCGCTGGAACGGGATCGGTTCGACCAGGTCATCGTGATGTTGTCGGAAGGATATGCGACGCGCCGGGGCCGGCGGTCGGCATGGCTTTTTCACGACGCAATCAACGGCGTGGTCAAGGCGCGCCCGGCCGCGAGGTTGACCGCGTTGCAGAACGGCGGCGCCATTCCCGACCATTTCGATTACGAGGTCATCATGCTGCCGCAGGGGCACCGCATTGGCACGCTGAATGAAGATTTCGCTTTCGAGAGTATCCCGGGCGACATTTTCCAGTTGGGCAACACCAGCTACCGGGTTTTGAAAATCGAACAAGGCAGGGTTCTGGTCGAAGACGCCCATGGCCAGCCGCCGACCATACCGTTCTGGTTCGGCGATCGTCCGGGTCGTAGTGATGAACTGAGCGATGCGGTATCACGCCTGCGCGGACAGGCTGAACAGGTTATTCGAAGCGCTGGCCGTGAAGCCTTGCAGCAATGCTGGGTATCCGAAGGGCTGCGTGAATCCGCAGCCTCCCAGCTGGCCGAATACCTGGATGCTTCATTACAGGCGCTGGGCCGCCTGCCGACCCGTAGCTGTTTCGTGCTGGAGCGCTTCTTCGATGATACCGGCGACATGCACCTTGTTGTGCATGCGCCGCTGGGATCACGCTTGATGCGCGCCTGGGGCCTGGCGCTGCGCAAGCGCTTCTGCCGCCAGTTTAACTTTGAATTGCAGGCCTCGGCACTGGAAGACTCGCTGATCCTGTCGCTGGGAGAAACGCACAGTTTCGAGCTGGCTGATGTTGCGGCCTACCTGAAGCCTGAAACGGTGCGCGATGTGCTGATCCAGGCACTGCTGGACGCACCGATGTTCGAGGTCCGCTGGCGCTGGAACGCGACGATTGCGCTGGCCGTGCAGCGCATGCGTAACGGCCAGAAGCTACCGCCGCAGTGGCAACGCAACCAGTCAGAGGACCTGATCGCGGTAGTGTTCCCTGATCAGCTGGCTTGCCTGGAAAACATTCGTGGTGCACGAGAAATCCCGGATCACCCGCTGGTGCACCAGACCATCGAAGACTGCCTCAATGACACCATGGATATCGCGGGTCTTGAACGGCTGTTGCAATCGACGGGCGCCGGTGAGATCGAAATCCACTGCGCTGACCTCAGCGGGCCGTCACCGATGTCGCGCGAGATCATTACCGCGCGCCCGTACGCCTTTCTCGACGACGGCGAGGCGGAGAACCGCCGCACGCGGGCGATCAGTGCAGAACCGGATGACCTGTCGCATGCTGCGACGCTGCGGATTATTTCCACCACGGCCATAGAGCAGGTTCAGGCCGAGGCCTGGGTACGGCCGCGCAACCCGGATGAACTGCACGACGGCCTGCTGCAAGCGGGTTTCCTGACGGCCGGCGAGTTTGGAACCGGCAATGCATCCAGCGGTGCGGCGGGTGATGCGGTGCGATGGCCGGCCTGGTTTACCGCGCTGGCAGAGGAGGGCAGGGCCTGTCAGGTTACGGTCAGCGGTCACGGTAGCTGGTGGCTGGCCACCGAACGCCTGCCGGAGTGGCGCGCCCTTTATCCTGGCTGCGAGGCCCGGCCGGATGCCAGTCGTTTGCTCGGTGATAGCAGCGTGCCGGAGCGGCAACAAGCACTCGATACCTTGCTGCGTGACCGCCTGAACATGCTCGGGCCGGTGTCCGTTGAAATACTCGCGGCCGATTTCGGCATTGGAAAAGAAGAGATTGCGGCCGCGCTGACCCGCCTGCAGGCCCAGGGCGTGGTGATTGCCATGCCAGCCGAAGGCGGGCACCGCTTGTGGTGCGAGCGCCGCTTGCTGGCGCGTATACACCGTTACAGCCGGGAACGCCGCCGCCGCGCCGTCAAGCCGGTACCGCCTGCCGAGTACTTGCAGTTCGTCGCTCGCTGGCATGGCCTCGACAGCCCGGATCCGGACAGTGCGCGCGCGTTGTCGCAACTCGAAGGCTGGACTGTACCGCTATTGTTGTGGGAACGGGCTGTACTGGGCGTGCGCTGCGCTGACTTTTCCGTGACCGA
>JABDJL010000190.1 GCA_013002505.1 Lysobacterales bacterium
TACCAGCACACTGGGGCTTGTTGGCAAGGACTAATATCTGTTTGTCCCTAAAGAGGCCCGGTCTAAATGTTTCAGTCTTCTTCGAAATAAAACATTCCCATCCCGACAGTCTGCTGATTAGGGGCTATTTTGTCTTCTTCATACTTGGACAGGATATCGACCGAGTCTATTTCCGCCTGCGTCATCAATTTTGTTAGATCCGATCTTAGTTTCACGAGGTTGGCTTTATTCAACCTATGAGTCCAGTTTGAACGTTGAAAAAATGGCTTGGATTCTACACCGGATAATTCCAAATTATGCACCACGGTCTCCACAAGGTTGCCTACAGCAGCCAACCCGAGTTCGAGCGAGCCAAAATCGCCACTAGGGCCATGTGGCAAGAATTGTGAATTTAGCAGTCTTACAGTGTTATTTCGGCTATTCATCTCGACGGCCTTTGACTCGACCAACCTTTCAATCAAGGACTTTGCCGTAATACCCCGCGACGCCAAAGTTTCACTCATAAGTGATTCAAAACTAGGATGGTTCCCCTTAATCTTCAGAATTAAGGGCTTCTGAGTTGCCGCATTCGTAAATCTTGAACTACTACTCCAATAATCTAATATTGAGCATTCTGGAGTAATTTCTCGAAGAAATTTGGAATCTTTCTTTAAACTGTCCTCGGGACTCTCACCCGATCGATGTTTATTTAACGTTCGCGTATCCAAGCCAGTTAGCAGCGCAAGTTTTGTCAGCGAAACTTTTTTGTCTGGCCGTTCTCGCTGGAGCTTTTGCTCCGCCTCTTCGATATAGACGATTCTGATCATTTCCTGCAGCCGAGCCAGTGTCATTCGGCCCAGCAGCAGCCTGATCAGTTTGCGAAACACGTTCTCAACCGCACGGGCAAATATTGCAGCCTCTCTCAGCGGTCCTTCTTCCATGCTTGCGGACATTTCAACTTCCTGGCCCTGGACGCAAAAGCCGGTTGATGCTGTATTCGCCTGGCTGCACACAAGGCAAAGCCCGAACCGTCAGCCGATTCGAACTTTGCCCTTCATCGACATTCCGCTCCCCCTTGGCCCATGACCAGGCAACGCCCCTCTTGCTGCCCGGCGAACCGTCGAAATGAACGATGAATCTCGGCGTGTTCCCCTTGAGTTGACATTAATGTCATATTTTGACATTCATGTCAATTTTTTCAATGTAGGAAATTTGCTCGACTTCGCAAAATCTTTTTATATCCCTGATTTATATATTTTTTATTTAAGAACGGCTGGGACCAACCGTGAGTGCCCGGCGGGCCAATTGCAGGAAAAGCCAAAGAAATGCGAGCGGAATCACACCGGTCTGGAGCACAAATACCACTGACAACTGGATCACGTGCTCTATGATTTCCGTCGCACGAAGCTTGATGCGTTCGACTTTCTCGCTGAAATCAAGCGCCTCTCGCGTGCTGTCCACGGCCGCCCCAAGAGACCCGAAAATCCCTTGTCGCGCCTGACCCTCGGGAGTTCGGTCTTCGCGACGACCAAGATCCCCAATGTCCTCGCCTGCAGCGTTAACCACCTCGGTGGATTGCACGTAGCGGGTTTCCAGAAAAAGGTCGTAAACCGCTTCGTTGAGTATCAGCGTCACCGGTACCGCAAAGCGTAGAAACAAGCTGATCAGAAACACCCGCACCAACCACGGCGGCAGACCCCTTCCAGCCGTCCCGGAAGCCAGGCCCAGAATGATCAGCCACACCGCGCATATCGCGACCAGGCCCTGCAGCAACCACCAGCCGCTGACATCCAGAAGGACATGCTGGATTCCAAGTGACACGGATGCCCCCAGCATGATCCACGAAAAGCGTTCCACGAGATCATTGATCGGGTCCAGGATTTCCCCTGGCGTCAGGGTCACACCAACTCCGGCTGGCTGCAATGCAAGTTCAGTGCCCTGCACGGCTGAAATGACGCCATTCAAGGTACGCGCCAGTGCAAACGTCACCAATGCGCGCTTAAAAAGGCGTTCGTAATTGCCTTCTGCCTGTTGATCAACGATCGGGGACAAGGCCAGCAACGCAACCAACGCAAGAGTGCTGGCCATCAGCCACACACGGAAACCCTTGCGAGTGCTCCCGTGGCTCATTCGGTGATGCTGACTCGAATCAGTATCAATGGATCAACGGGCACATCCGTCGCGCCCAAAGCCTCGCTGTAGTCGGTGGTCACCTCGGCCATCGACTCCAGCACATCCCGCCCCTCCAGCACGGTACCGAATACCGTGTAGCCCCAGTTCCTGGAATTGGGATCCAGTGAGCTGTTGTCGCCCAGGTTGAAGTAGAACTGGCGGGTTGCCGAGTGGGGATCATCGAATCGCGCCATGGCGATTGTGCCCATGTCATTCTGCAAGCCGTTACCGGACTCGTTTAGCACCGGCGCATTGACCCCGCGCTCTGAAAAATCCGGTCCGTAGCCACCACCCTGCACAACGAACCCCGATATTACCCGGTGAAAAATGGTTCCGTCATAACTGCCGTCGAGGACGTATCCGAGAAAATTGTTGACCGTGGCCGGAGCCCGCATCCGGTTCAGTTCGACCACCACGTCACCCAGACTGGTTTCCATCCGCACGGTGGGGAAAAGGTTGTCTGGCAACACTTCGGGCGGGAAGCAGTCATCGTTCGACCAGGCAGTCGGTACAAAGGAAAACAGAATTAGAAGAAATCTCAGAATCATCAGCGCATCTCCGGCTTAAGAGGCCGTATCATTATGCCCCATGGCAACGAGCACAATGATTTCGGTCGCATTGGCACTGGCACTCGTACTGGTGGGGAGCTGGTTTTTCGCTAGTAGCCTCTGGGCGCGGCTACTGCTGGCCATTGCACGTCGGTGGGCGGGACTGAACAGCCGTTTCGTCACGGTAGGCGGCACCCGGTGGCACTATCTCGAGGGCGGTCGCGGCCCGCTGCTCGTCGCTCTGCACGGCTTCGGCGGTGATGCGGACAACTGGCTGAGAGCAGCGCCACGCCTGACAAAGCATTTTCGCGTCCTGTTTCCAGATCTGCCTGGATTCGGAGACTCATCGCCGGGTCCCGATGCCAGTTATGAGATTCCGGCGCAGACCAGGCGCCTCCGCGCATTCCTGGAGGCCGTGGGTGAAGAACCGGAGTTCCTGGCCGGCAACTCGATGGGCGGTTGGGTCGCCTGTGATTACGCGATGAATTTCCCAGATCAATTGAAGGCGCTCTGGTTACTTGCGCCCCTGGGTGTCAAAGATGCCCCGCTTAGCCCGGTGTTGAAGGCGATCGAAACGGGCGATGTCAGCCCGCTGGATATTTCCAGTGCCGACCAGTTCAGGCACCGGGTGGTTCAGCCCATGTTCGGGCGCCTGCCGATTATCCCCACGCCGATGATGGCCTACTATGCGCGGCGCGGCATCGCCAACAGTGAACGCGCACAGGTCCAGTTCAGCCAGGTACTGGCGTCGCCACTCAGTCTCGAGGACATCATGGTCAGGCTCAGCCTACCGGTTCAATTGCAGTGGGGCACCCTGGACCGGGCAGTGAATCCAGAAGGCGCCAAGGCTGTGCGGAGCGTCAAGCCCGATATCGAGATTCATTTACTCGAAGCAATCGGGCACCTGCCCATGCTCGAGTCCCCGCGCGATTCCGTGGAGCGATGGGTCGCGTTCTGTCGTCAGCGCGGCCTGCTTAGTCACTGACCACACACCCACGTTTCCATGCCTTTATAATCTTCGCTGCGACCAAGATGAATCGAAGGGCCCAGGCCTGACAGGAGTCGAAATGGACCACCCCACGGCGCTAGCGCCTACCGAGTTACGCTGGCAAGCCGATGAAGCTGCCTTGCAATTTGGCAGCACCGAAGAGATTGATCCCACGCAGGGCATCGTGGGGCAGCCAATCGCCACGGAGGCCATGCGCTTTGGCGTCGAATGCGACGCACCGGGGCAGAATATTTATGTGCGCGGTGTCACGGGCACCGGCAGGATGACCCTGGTCACTTCGCTGCTGGATGAATTGCGCCCAAAGGCGAAGCGACAGCTGGACCGCTGCTACGTTCACCATTTTGCCCAGCCGGACAGGCCGCGGCTGATCACGCTCCCGCCTGGGGAAGGGCCGCAACTGAGACGCCGGATGCGCGAATTCGCCGAATTCATCGACAACCGCTTCGAAGATGTGCTCAATGGCGGACCGCTGAAGGCACGGCGCGAAAGCATCCAGGACCAGACGCAACAACGACTGGGTGAGATCACCGGCCCCCTCGAGAAAGAGCTCCAGGCCAATGACCTGGCCCTGGTGCATGTCCAGTCAGGGCCGGTTACCCAGGCCGCCATTTTCCCTGTCGTTGACGGTAAAGCGCTTTCACCGGAACAGTTCCGGCAGTTGGTGGTCACTGGTGAAATCACCGAAAAGCACTTCAAGGACACCGAGCAGCGCGTCAGCCAGTACCGAAAGCGGCTCGCGGAAGTATCGGCCCAGGCCAGCGAAGCATTCGAGGCGAGCGTGCAGGAGGTGAGAAAGCTGGTCGAGGACGAGGCGCGGTCCCTGCTGCAGGACTTGGTGCAACGCATTCGCCGGCAATTCAGTAGCGATGCCGTGAACGCTTTCCTGGACGAAGTCACCGAAGACATCATGGAATATCGTCTGCCGGACTCAGGCGATGAAAACCTCACGGACCCGCTGGTGTTGTACGGGGTCAACGTGATCTGTTCCCATGATGCTGAACAAGGCCCCGTGGTGACGGAGAATTCGCCGTCGATCGCGAACCTGTTCGGAACGGTTGAGCCCGACTTCATCGGCCCGGGCAAGGCGGTCACCAATTACCGGGGAATCCGCGCCGGCTCCCTGGTGCGGGCGGATGGCGGATTTCTCATTCTCGACGCACACGATGTGCTCAGCGAACCCGGCGCATGGCGATTGCTGATGAGGACATTGCGCACCGGCAGCATCGAAATCGTTCCGGCTGAACTCGGCTGGCCGATGACCTCGCAGTCGCTGAAGCCGGAACCCATCGATATCCAGGTGCGGATCATCCTGATCGGCAGCAGTGGCCTCTACTACCAGTTGGATCGCGTTGACCAGGATTTTTCAAACCTGTTCAAGGTGCTCGCAGACTTCGATTCCGAAATTGAACGCTCCGAGCAAAGTATCCTGGAGTACGCTGGCGTCGTCGCCCGAATGGCGCGCGATGAGCAGTTGCTGCATTTTTCACCCTGCGGCGTGGCGGCGCTGGCCGAGCATGGCGCCCGGATCGCCGCGCGCAGCGGGAAGATGACCGCCCGGTTCGGGCGCATTGCCGACATTGTCAGGGAGGCTTCTTTCCTGGCACGGAAGTCCGGTGCAGACCTTGTCAAGCGGGGGCACGTGGAAGAAACCGTGCGCCGCACGAAGTACCGCGCGAGCTTACCGACCAAGCGTTTCCAGGAACTCATGGACAAGGGCACCATCTGGGTCGCCACGGATGGCGAAATCGTGGGGCAGATCAATGGCCTCGCCGTCATCCACGCGGGCCCGCTGAGTTACGGGTTTCCGGCGCGGATCACCGCAACCATCGGCGCGGGCCGTGCCGGCATTATCGATATCGAGGGCGCGGCGGCGCTGTCCGGCTCGATCCATACCAAGGGCTTCCAGATCCTGGGTGGGCTGCTTCGCCACCTGCTCAGGCTGCCCCACCCTCTTGCGTTCAGCGCCTCGATCGCGTTTGAACAGAGCTACGGTGGCATCGATGGCGATTCGGCCTCCGGTGCGGAAATCTGCTGCCTGCTGAGCGCATTGACCAATGTGCCCATTCGACAGGGCCTTGCGATGACGGGATCAATCGACCAGCACGGCCGTATCCAGGCCATTGGCGGTGTCAACGAGAAGATCGAGGGCTTCTACGATGTCTGCAAGGCGGTCGGCCTGACCGGGGAGCAGGGCGTGCTGATTCCGGGTGCCAACGCCGGCGACCTGATGTTGCGGAAGGATATCGTCGATTCCTGTCGCAACGGCGACTTCACGATCTACGCGGTGCCAACGGTGCAGGACGCACTGGAAGTATTGACCGGCATGTCGACCGGCGAGGCCGATGACACCGGCGCCTACCCGGCGGATAGCCTGCTCGGCCTGGCGCAGTGCAGGGCAAGTGAGTTCTGGCAAAGGTCGCTGGCCCGGCCGGACAGCGCACCAGAATCCTGAGCCAAAGCCCAACGACTCGATAAAAAAGGCCGCCCTGGGGCGGCCTTTTTCATGGACTTCGAATCAAGCTTAGAATGAAGTCACAACGGGGTCGGAACAGGTGGTGGTTCCCTGCTCGCAGACCTGGTGCGTATGCGAGCCTCCGCCCTTCAGGTTGGTGGCGTCGGTATACGCCCCGTCGTTGGCCGTGGTCGCAACCAGGCCGCCATCGCGATAAACATCCACGTTGGCGCTGAGCGCACCGGACCAGGTCAGGTCAAAGTTCTTCTTACCCCTGACCTTGTAGCCGTTAACCGACAGCGTGATGTTGGGCGCCGCGTCCGTGGTGGCGCTGTCAACATTCGACGGGTCTGACTGGTACAGCGAGTTCACCGCCCGCACCTGGTAGTAATACGTGGTCGCCGGGCTGACACTCGTGTCATCGTACGACACGGTATTTTCCGGACCAATGCTGGCGATCGTGCTGAATGAAACGCCATCGAGCGAGCGCTGGATCCAGAACCCGGTTTCGTTGTCCGCGTTATCGGTCCATGCCAGCAATATGCTGTTGGCGCCGTTGGACGTAGCGGTCAGGCCGCTCGGTGCATTCGGAACCGTGATCGGGACAAACTCGTCCGTTGTGGCTGAAGCCACGTTGGAATAGGCAGAATCGCCCACGCCATTCCAGGCCTTCACCCGGTAGTAATAGGTGGTGTTGTCGTTCAGGCCCGTATCGGAATGCGATTCCGTGTTGGCCGGCAGGCTCGCCACCTCGGTCCAGCCGCTCACGCCATCGAGCGAACGCTCCAGGCGGAACCCCTGCTCGTTCGGCGAGTTATCCGCCCAACTCAGATCGATCTGGTCGGTATAGCCCGACGTCGCATTCAGGCCAGACGGCGCGTCCGGAGCGGTCGGCGGACCCAGGTTTTCCACCTCGATGTACAGGTGATCTACGTACAGAGTATCCAGCGATCTTGAGTTGCCTGGGCTGCGATCGGTGTCGATCACCCTGATCCATACTTCACCGCTGACCGAGTTGGGTATATAGCCCAATTCCGTGTTGCTGCCACTGGTGCTGCTGACCGTGAACAGTTCGTGTCCCGGCTCGTCGTAGTTGGAATCGTTATCCGACCAATGGAAGACGAAGTTGTCACCATCGCCGGATGCGCTCTGGAATGCATTGGCATAGACACGAATCTCGTCACCGGAGCCGATATTGAAGCGCCAGAAATGGCCCATGTAGGACGTGCGGTCACGTTTCTTGCCGCCGCTCGACTTCTCAGTGATCGACTGGTTCACACCATTGCCGGTGTGCGTGTCCTGGTATGTGCCCGAAACCTGTCCGGAACCAAACTGGTCCGCATAGGCCAGGTACTCCACGACTGGCGGCGGGGCGTCTGTCGTGGCATTCGCTTCTGCGTATCCGGGAGAATCGAAACTGTTAAATGCGTACACGCGGTAGTAATACAGGGTGCTCGCGGTCAATCCTGTGTTGCTGTATGACGTCACCCCAGCACCGACGCTGGCGATCGCGGCAAAGTCCGTCCCGTTGAACGAGCGCTCGATGCGGAAGCCATCCTCGTTGTTGGAAGCGTCTGTCCAGGCCAGGTCGATCTGGTTCTCACCGTTTGCCGTGGCGGTTAACCCGGTGGGTGTCGCCGGCGGTACATCGTCGGTCGTGTCATTGGCCGTATTGGACCAGGAAGACACGGTATCAATGTTGTACGCCTGCACGCGGTAGTAATACGTGGTGCCCGCATCCAGGCCATTGTCGGCATACGCGGTGACATCAGCGGCGACGCTCGCGAGCGCGGCCCAGCTTGCGCCATCGGGAGACCGCTCGATGTTGAAGCCGTCTTCGTCCGGCGAATTGTCGGTCCATGCCAGGTTGATCGTGGCGCTGCCGGCCGCCGTCGCGCTCAGCGCAGAGGGCGCATTCAGCCCGGAACAGCCGTTGAGGCAGAACGTCATGCTCGGTCCCGAGGCCGAGATGTTGGTAATGGCATGCCCTACCTGGATGATGTTGCCGGCCTGGTAGGCATCGGTATTGGGATGGCCGCCCGGCCCGGGGCCAATGGCATCCACGCCGCCAGCACGGTGCACATCACCGGCGTCACCGCGGTTAATGTCCTGTTCCAATTCGTACAGGCCGTCGGCCTGCAGCACGGCGACCCGGTAATGATTGCCGTTTCCAGGCCAACCGGCCTGCCCGGGATAACCCTGCGTTTGGTGGTCGGCATCGTCATCGATGTGCCAGATCAACAGGCCGCCCTGCGGAATCGAGCAATCGAAACCGGTACTCTGGCGGTTTTCGATCATCAGGTATTCATTGGCCGGGTAGCCAGCATCGATCCGGTACGCCTCGGCATTGAATTCGGCCTCGTTCAGGGTGTACTGCCCGGGATCAGCGATCACGGTAGGCGAGTACCAACCGAGCGCCACCTTGCTCCAGGGTGAGAAGTGCGGCGGACAGAGCTGCGATCCGTCGAAACCCCAGGAATTGGCCATCATGCCCCAGGAGCCGATGCCGTTGCCGGCTTCGCCACCCGTGTCATAAAGGTCAGGCAGGCCGAAGAAATGGCCGGTCTCGTGCGCAATGACGCCGATCCGGCCTATGTCTGAACCGGACAGGCCCCACAGCGCCGGGCTGATGTGGTAGTTGAACACGCGCACGCCTTCGTTGGACTGCCAGCTTGGCTGAATGGCCCAGCGATGAGACCAGATCCGGTCGATGAAATGCGCGCCGTAAGCATCTGTTCCGCCCCACTCGGCTCCATAGCCCGAGTGCAGGAACGTGATGGAATCGATATAGCCGTCACCGTCCGTGTCGTAATCATTGAAATTGATATAGGCATCAGCATCGTCCAGCGCTTCGCGCAGCGCTTCCCACAGGCGGGATGTACCGGAATCGCCATCTGCGTAGTAAGCCTCGGTATTGCTGACCGTTGTCCAGTTGGTAATGGTCGAATCCAGGGTCATCTGCCCATAGGAATTCTCCAGGTATACGTCCCGCACGCTGCCGGTCGGCGCCAGCACCGGGTCACCACCAACGGCATTCATCAGCACGTCGATGTCCGCCTCTGAAGGTTGGGTACGCCCGGTGTGATCGGAAAAGCGGACCAGGATGACCAGGTTCTTCACCGTACCCAGGGGCAGAACATCTACTGTCACGTCCTGCGAGGCGGGTACCGCCAATGCCGACTGTGATTGCACGCTTGGTGCGGGCAGGGTGCGGGGGCTGAGGCCCGCTGCCGCAGGGTCGGCCTGACCCACGACCAACCCGCTGGAAACCAGGTTCCCGTTGCCATCGAGCGTCGCGTAGTGATACCACCCACCCTCGCGGACTACCGTATAACCGTTGGCGTCTTCCATCCAGTTGAAATGCTCATCACCCCGGATGCGCAATTCCAGTTGCGTTCCGTCGGGTTGCGATTCGATAACCGCACCCGGGTACGCGGGTATGCCCCAGGCCAAACCACTGGCTAAGAGACTGAAAGTAAAGAAGATTACTGTGAATAAGGAACGCACGCGTCCCTCGTGTGAACTACGAAGCCATCGATCCATGATGCTCTCCCTTGTCGAATTTTTAAGGCGGCTACAAGCGAGTCCCCCCAAATGGACATAAGAGTATGATCCAGAATTGCACCCCAGATCAAGCTTTTGCGGCAAGCTGCACTGGACCTTGACAGCGATCCAAGCTGCCGTCCGCTGTCACATCAGTCTTGCTCAGGGCGCGAGTTTCGGGGTAAACGCCCCGCTTTGCGCAGGGCATCGCGCAGGACATACTCGATCTGTGCGTTCAGGCTGCGTAGCTCGTCGTCCGCCCAGCGACGCATGGATTCGAGTATGTCTTCATGCACCCTCAGGGGAAAGGATTTCTTCGCAGGCATCTGAATGAGCGTCAGGAATACAGCGAGCTGGTGTTCAGCACAGGTCGCGCGTTTTCCTCGCCGCAAAGCACCACCAACAGGTTACTGACCATCGCTGCTTTGCGCTCTTCGTCAAGTTCGACCACTTGCTTGGACGCGAGCTGTTCCAGCGCCATCTGGACCATGCCGACCGCGCCGTCAACGATTTGCGTGCGCGCAGCCACGATGGCTTGCGCCTGTTGCCGCTTGAGCATCGCGCTGGCGATTTCCTCGGCGTAAGCCAGGTGACTGATGCGGGCTTCGATCACCTGCACGCCGGCCTTGTCCAATCGGTCCTGGACCTCCGCCTGGAGCTTTTCGGCAATCTCCTGCGGATTGCTGCGCAGGGCGATTTCCTCACCGCTGTGAATCTCGTAGGGATAGCTTGTGGCCAGGTTGCGCAACGCCGCCTCGGACTGGATATGGACAAAGCTCTGGTAGTCATCCACTTCGAACACCGCCTCGGCCGAGTCCACCACTTTCCAGACGACCACGGCGGCGATTTTGATCGGATTCCCGGAACTGTCATTGACCTTCAACACCTCGCTTTCAAAGTTCCGCACGCGCAGCGAAACCACCTCTTTCGAGTAAAACGGGTTGGCCCAGCGCAGCCCTGTTTCGCGCACGCTGCCGACGTAGGTACCGAACAGCTGCAGGACCTTGGCCTGGTTCGGGTGAACCATGAAGAAGCCCTTGTAACAGATCATCACCACCACGAAAGACAACACGGACAGCACGATGGCAACTGGGGTTTCCGCGATGACCGACCTGAAGAACCACCACCCTACCAGGATGTTCAGGGCCGGCAGCACCACCAGCGCGGCGTATCCCGACGCGCACTTTCTGCTGATTTCTTTGATCATTTCAACACCTCCATTGATATCATTTATATATCATAATGTATTACTGGGCAAGGCATTGACCAGAACATTTGACCGCAGGGAGGCGGCGGGTAGCTTGTGACCAGGCCCTTGCCCCAGGCCTGCAACGGGCAAAAAACAGGCACAATGCCTATAATCCGAGGTGGCTGACCAACAAGGAGAACGCAATGCGCAGCCTGCTGATCGCTCTAGTCCTGCTTACGCCGTTTCACGCCGGGGCGGAATCGCGCCTGCCGTTCCTCAAGGACACCGTGCCCGAGGACGTCGAATTGCCCCGGCCCTGGGGAATCGGTGTCGATTTCTATACGATGGACCAGCACTACGACATCGACTTTCTTCAGTTCGAACTGCCCGGCGTGTCCCTCGACGATCCGTCATTGCTGAGCGTCACCAACGACGTGCAGCATTTCGATGTGAAGTTCGATGCCTGGCTGCTTCCTTTCCTGAACGTGTTTGCGGTTATCGGGCATCTCGAGTCCGACACCATCATCGACCTCAGCAATGCGCCCGTGCAGGGTCTGCCGTTTCCCCTCGGGAAGCTCCCGGTCAATACGGACGGCACCGTGGTCGGGCTGGGCTTTACGCTGGCTTACGGCAATGAAAACTGGTTCACCAGCCTGACCGCCACGCGCACCGAAACCGACCTGGGGGGAAGCTTTGATTCAAGCGTCGATTCGACCACCCTGCAGCCGAGGATCGGCCTGGTGAGGGGACCCTGGCAATACTGGGTCGGCGGCCTTTACATTGACACCGAGGAAACCCACACCGGGACGGTGACATTGCCGGTACTCGGGTCCGTTCCGTTCGACGTGGTGCTGGGAAATTCAGCGGACTGGAATACCGCGATAGGTGTGCGCCACAGTTTCAGCGAACACACCGAGCTGACCTTGGAAGTCGGTTTTGGTGATCGGGACCACACGCTGTTCAACTTTACCTACCGGTTCTGAGCCCGGCAGCAGGCGCATCAAACGGATCGCACTTTCACTGCTGATACTGGCCGCCCCGGTGCCCGCCGGGGCCTATGAAACCGACCAGTTCAGCAACCGCCTGGAACCCATTGCCGACTCCACCGGCATTCTCAACGAGCAGGTCAACCAGACCATTCGCCAAATCGCAGGCGACTGGAAGGGAGCGCGCAATGACTGGCGATTCGTCAATCGTGTTTTTCACGCGGTTGGCGGCCATCACTGGGTGGATCGCCTCGAGCGCTGGGCCATGAAATCCGAGCAGGTCGACCGCCTGCGAACGCCGCGACGCCGATCCATCTATTCGGGCCATCCCCTCTGGGCGACACGCTTCGCAGGGTTGTTTGGCGTAGGGCCGACCATCAAGGTAAACGGTGTCCTGATCGGTTCGGACAAGATCGGGCACTTCCTGTCGCAGGGACGCAAATACTATCGACGATACTTGCGCAAAGGTGACGAATCCGAGGCCGGGGAATGGTCGGCCTACACCGAACGGGCGATCTTCGGGCAGATGACCACCGGCTCATACTCGAACGCCGACCTGGTCGCCAATTACGAGGGTTACCTGTTTTACCGCAGCCTGTTCGAAGACAATGTGATCGACGGCAAACCCGCCATATTGGCGTGGACAGGTGAAGGCTGGACGGTCCAGCGGGAATTCGACTGGGCGGACCACGTAAACGACTACTGGGATGAAGCCCTGAATATCAACCACTACGACCGGTTTCTGTACCGTCGCATGCAGCAACGGCTGCTGGGGTTCTGCGACGATTACCGCACCAGGCCGGACATGTACAGGATTGAAAACGATGCTCAGCTCGCCGCCCGTTACGCGCACCTCGAATTACGCGAGACCCGGGAGCTGAGGCTGCCGAATCTCTGCACCAGCGCCTCCGCCGGCGACCCGGCACTGAGCGCCCAGTCCAACTGAATTGGTCAGATCAGGCTGGAACGGTCCAGCAGGTACCGAATCACGCCGTGCTCGGAGCCCTTGCCGGCGAAATGGAACCCATTCTTTTCCAGCACCCGGATCGATTGCTTGAGGTGCGGGAAGGTTTCCGCGGTGATTTCCTGCACGGCTCCCTGGGCAAATGCCCAGCCCACCAGCGCAGCAACCGCCTCGGTGGCAATTCCCTGGTTGCGAAACTGCGGCAGGATCGAATAACCGATCTCGACCGAACCGCGCGCGTCGGGGCGACCCTTGAACCCGCATATTCCAACCAGTTCATCTTCCTCGTCACGGCGGTTAACCAGGTACCAGAACGACCAGCGGGCCTCGAGGGGATTCGTCAGTTGCCGGGCGGCATGCTCCATCGCACGACGATCGTACAGCTCGGGAGGCCAGCTGTCGGAAACACGTGCACCCAGCACGGCGCTCAGCCGATCCCTGCCTGCAAGATCTTCGGCCACCAACTCAGGATTGGCGGCGATCAGCCGCAGGCGGCCGGTGTCAATGTACCGTTGGGTTGCGGGGAACTCAGCCATGATAACCGTCCAGTAACGCCTTCCAGGCAGAACCCATTTCAGGGTGCCGCGCCATGGGCCAGTGCTTCTGCAGGGACCGTCGCAGGCGGCGCAGGTTCGCCTTGCCATCGACCGGCGATCCGGGCCGATATCGGCCGCGGTCAAAATCCACCAGGTAGACACGACCGCCAGGTTCATCGACCAGGACGTTACGCACATTCAGGTCCGCGTGGTGGACGCCCGCTTCGTGGAACCGACGTATGCACACGCCGACCCTTGCGAACAAGGCCGGGCCGGCTTTCTGTCCGGCGATCAACGCGTCCAGGGTCACCGTGCCCGGAAGACGCTGCATCAGTAAAGCGCAACGATAGGCCAGGCCTGACCGGTCCGCATATCCTGCCCACGGAGCGGGCACGGGCAGACCGTCCGCAAACAGCCGCGCTAACAGCCGGAATTCCACCCATGCGCGGGTCCGTTCCCAGCCCGTGAACAGGTAACGATCGCGCGAAAACCTGGCGGGCCAGCCACCGCGGTAGTAGCGGCGCAGAACAGCCGCCCCCATTGGGGTGTCGAGAAACAGTGCGCTCCCCCGCCCCGGCGCCGATCCACGAACAGCGTACTGGGCCTTCCAGTGCTCCGGGGAGAACATCTGCGGTTCCGGGTCGGTGACGCGGTCGGCATCATATACAATGGCGAAGCGTTTTTGTGTGTTTGCGATGGGTTTCATGGGTGGGTGCTCGCGGGCTATTGTGCGTTCGGCCTGCCAATGCGTCAACGAACCGGAGCAGCTCCTGACCAATGCCTCCATCACTGCCACTCATCCAGCCCCCTGCATCCCTGTGTATTCTGCGCCTGTCCGCCCTGGGCGACGCAACCCACGTCCTGCCGGTGGTCAACGCCATTCGCGACCGCTGGCCGCAAACCCGTATCAGCTGGATCATCGGCACGCTGGAGCGACGCCTGCTGCGCCACTTCGATGGCGTCGAGTTCATCGAGTTCGACAAGCGCGGTGGCTGGCGCGCAGTCGGGCGTTTGCGGGAGCAACTACGGGCGCGCCAATTCGACGCCTTGTTACACATGCAGGTTGCAGCGCGCGCAAACCTGCTAAGCCGCCTGGTCAGGACGCCACTTCGGCTGGGCTGGGACCAGGCTCGCTCGCGCGACCTGCACCACTGGTTCACCAACCACCAGGTACCCGCGGCCCCCTTCCAACACCAGGTCGAGGGGTTTTTGTCTTTTGCCAGCGCGCTCGGCGCGCCCGCGAACGAGCCGCGCTGGGGCCTGGGCGCCGGCAATGAAGACCGCGCATGGGTGGATCAGCACGTAGACCGACAATCCAGATTGCTGGTCATTAGCCCTTGTTCCAGCCACGCGCTCCGCAATTGGCGGGCTGAACGGTATGCGGCCGTAGCGGACCACGCCGTATCGGCATTGGGCATGCAAGTCGTGATCAGTGGCGGGCCTGGTGAGCTGGAAGCCAGGACCGCCTCGGAAATCGAGGCGGCGATGCGCCAGTCCGCCATCAACCTGGTGGGAAAAGACACGCTGACCCAATCGATCGCACTGCTGGACCGCGCCGAGGTGGTCATTTCACCCGATTCGGGGCCGGCGCATATCGCATCCGCGCTGGGCACGCCCGTGATTGGGCTCCATGCCGCCACCTGGTCCCGACGGAGCGGGCCCTACCGCAGCCTGGACCTGTGCGTGGACCGATTCCCGGAAGCCGCCCGCAAGTACCGCAAACGCGAGCCCGAGGAACTGCGCTGGGGCACCCGTATCGAGGTACCCGGCGTGATGGACCTGGTCGAGGTTGATGACGTGATCGAGCGACTGGAGCGTACCGCTCGCGGCCCGGCCTTGTTCGCAAGGGTCGGCGTGTGCATACGTCGGTTCCACGAAGCGGGCGTCCACCACGCGGACCTGAATG
>JABDJL010000193.1 GCA_013002505.1 Lysobacterales bacterium
GTCCATGTACCTGGTGCACTTCGGCGCCTACCACCTGGCCGCGCCAGCCGAGTTCACCAACCGCTGGATCTGGCTGGGTGAGAACCGGCCATTTCGGCAGACGGAATACTTCAAGCTTTTTCTTGAAGCCTTGGGCGCACCGTCATACTGGCGAGAACGTGGTTTCCCTCCGGCCTGTCGACCGATCAGCGATGATGATTTTGAGTGTGAATAGTTTATGAGCAAGATGGCACATCCGTGTGCCAACTGAGGATTGACCATTGAGCTTTTTCGAAGAGCTGAAAAGAAGGAATGTTTTTCGCGTAGGCATTGCCTACGGGGTGGCCACGTGGCTGCTGATCCAGGTAACCGATACTGTTTTCCCCCGCATCGGGCTACCTGATTCAGCAGTCACGCTGGTTATCGCTTTGCTCGCCATCGGCTTTATCCCCGCGCTGATTTTTGCCTGGGCTTTTGAAATGACCCCGGAAGGCATCAAGCGCGACGCCGATGTGAACCGCGCAGAGTCTATCACGCCCAAAACGGCCAAGAAATTGGACCGCGTGATTATTGCGGGACTCGTGCTGGTCATTGCCGGAATGGGTGTTGAGCGGTTGTGGTTTGCCGGTCAACAAGTAACAGGACCAGATCTTAAGGGGTCAGGCTCAATTACTGACACTACGACAAGTGCTGGGGGTGATGAGTCGTTAATTGAACCTGACCCCTCGCACCCAGCGCAACAATCAGTCGCGGTGCTGCCTTTCACGGCCATGTCGAGCGGCGAGGATGACGGGTACTTTTCTGATGGGCTCACTGAGGAAATCCTGAATTCCCTGGCCGCCCTACCGGAACTGCTGGTCACAGCCCGCACCTCATCCTTCCACTTCAAAGGACAGAATATTCCGGTGCCGGAAATCGCGAAAACGCTCGGCGTTGCGAATGTTGTAGAGGGTTCAGTTCGCCGTTCGGGTGAAAACGTCCGGATCACGGCTCAGCTGGTCCGCGCCAGTGATGGGTTCCACCTGTGGTCGGACACCTACGACCGCACCCTGGAAGACGTGTTCGCAGTCCAGGAGGAGATCGCTGAGAACATCGCCCAGACCCTGAATGTGGTGCTCGACGAAGACAAGCGAAACGTCATGCGCATGGCCGGTATTCGGGATGTTGAAGCTTTTATTGCTTACCAGAAAGGACTGGAAGGCTTTAGGGAAGCGCATGCCGACGTGGAAGGAATCACCGGCAAATTGGAGGCCATCAACCCTTACTTTGAAACAGCACTGGCCGCCGCACCCGACCTCGTCGCTGCAAGAATTCTCAAGGCCGATGCCGCGGGACACAAGGTATTCGAATTGGCGACCAACTGGCGCCAGGAGGCTTGGCCCGGAGAAGGCCTGGAGGCTTTGGAGGCGTTGCGCCTTGAGTATGAGCTGGCCTGGAAGTCCGCAAGCCCGGGCAATCAGCGCGACATCCTGGAAGTTGAACGCAGTGTTTTTGCCGACAACTGGATCGGCCTGCGAAGCAAGATCGAGCGCGCACTGTTGCCGGGTGATTGTCCGGCCACGAACTGGACGGTTGAAGTTGCCAATGCATTCGGAATGACCGAACAGGTCATTGAAAAAACCCGGGAGGAACTGCGCTGCGATCCTTACAATTCGGTTTCCAATTTTTTCCTGGTGTTTACGCTGAACTGGGCTGGTAAACCGGATGAGGCATTGCGGGTAGGTAAAGATGCCTTAGAACGCGGGCTCGGTTATTCCTGGATCGAAGACGCCATGCTGTACGCGCTGCTGGCCAAGGGGGAACTCGCTGACCCCCGGGTCGCACACGCTTCCGGGGCAAGCGGGTGGATGAAATTTCCACGAGAAATTCTAATCCTGGCAAAAGCCGGGGAGATTACTCAGGCAACGGAATTGGCCGAAAAATTCTGGGCCAGCGATGTAGCGGACGACTGGTCATCAACACATGTCGCCGCGGTGATTGGTGACCGGGACAAGGCCAATGAATGGGCCAGCCACATCGATTCCAAGCCCGGCGGTGCACTGGTTCTCTCGAACCTGACGCATATCTGCGCCTGCGGCGCACCCTTTGACCTGGAAGCCACACCGAATTTCAAAGCAAAAATCGAGCAAGCCGGGCTCGACTGGCCGCCGCGAACTGCTATTAATTTCCCGGCCAAGGACTGGTGATGAGCTTTTTCGAAGAACTCAAACGACGTAACGTGTTCCGGGTCGGCATCGCCTACATCGTCGTGGGCTGGCTGCTGCTGCAAGTCACCGACATCGTGGTTCCAATCCTGGATTTACCGGAATGGGTCGACAAGCTGGTGCTATTCCTGATAGCACTGGGCTTTCCGCTGGTGATCTTTTTTGCCTGGGCCTTTGAGCTGACGCCAGAAGGTATCAAGCGCGAGAAAGAAGTTGATCGCAGCACTTCGATCACCAACGTCACGGGCCGCAAGCTGGACCGTGCCATCATCGCAGTGCTGGTGCTGGCATTGACCTGGTTTGCGTGGGACAAGTTTGGAAAGGGGTCAGAGCCCTTTTCTGAACAATCGATGGCTCAATCGCAAGAGGCAATGGATCAGAAAAAGGCTCTGACCCCTGAAAAGTCCATCGCCGTGTTGCCTTTCGTCAATATGAGCGACGAAGCCGAAAATGAGTACTTTTCCGACGGTATCTCGGAAGAAATCCTTAACGCCCTTGCCAGCGTGGACAACCTGAAAGTGGCCGGGCGCACCTCCTCGTTCGCCTTCAAAGGCCGCAACGAAGACCTGCGCACCATTGGCGAGGCGCTGGGCGTTGGGCACATCCTCGAAGGCTCTGTGCGCAAGGCCGGCAACACGGTACGCATCACCGCGCAGCTCATCCAGGTGGATGACGGCTTCCACCTGTGGTCGGAAACCTTCGATCGCGAACTAACTAACGTTTTCGCGATCCAGGATGAAATCGCTGCTGCCATCCTGACCGCGATGAAGGCCGAATTATTGGCCGGCGAGACCGAGGCCCTGGCCGCTGACGAGACCAACCCGCGCGCCTACGAGTTGTACTTGCTCTCCCGGCAGCGCATCTACGAGCGCGAGCGCGCCACGATTGAATCCGCCGTTGCCATGTTGGACGAAGCGCTGAAGATCGACCCGGCATACGCCCCGGCGCTGGCCCAGCGTGGCATCGCAACACTGTTGCTGCGGCGGGCCAATTATGGCGACCTGACCAGTGAGCAGGCCGAACCGGTGGCCAAGGCGCATTTCGACCGCGCACTGGCAGCTGACCCGAATTCGGCTGAGGCCTGGGCGGGGCTGGGCCTGTATCACTCCAATCGCGCGCGAGAGACGCAACTGGCGATTGACGCGCTTGAAAAGGCTGTGTCCATTAATCCGAACCTGATCGATGCCAAAAACTGGCTGCAACAGGCTTATTCGTCGCTCGGGGACAGTCGTAAGGCATTGGAAATCGTCGAGGACATGTTCGAAAGCGACCCGCTATATCCACCGGCGCTGGTCAACCTGGTCCAGGGTTATAATCGCTACGGCGCTTTCGACCAGTCAGCTGAAGCCATTGCCCGCGTCACGCCTTTCCTTGCAGGCACACCGAATTTCCTGGACGCGCAGGCATCGCTGCACCTCGCCCAGGGTGATTGCGTAACCGGTATGCCGCTGCTTGAGCGGTCACTGGAGCTGGACCCCGACAGCGGCTCCACCAAGTTCGGCTGGGGCCTGTGCCTGTTGTCGCTTCATCAATACGAGCGGGTTCTGACCGAGTTCATGCCACCCTGGCAGCGCATTTTTTCGATGCACAAAACCGGCCGCACCGAGGAGGCCACGTTGGCGGCGTTCGAACGTGCCGCGATCGGCGACGTCAACCCATTGCTGGCACTGTTAAATCGGGAGGATCGCCCGCAAGACGTGGTGCGATTCTTCGACGACCGCTGGACCAGCGTGGCACAGTTTGACGCCGAATACCCCGGTGGTTCCTTCGGCAACGATGTCATGCTGGAACTGGCCTTTGCATTCTCACGAACCAATGATTCAGAGCGGTTCGAAGCGGCCATGCAATACGTACGCGCCGATCACGACGCATTGCTTGAGCAGGGAATTGTGGTCAATCCCCTGTACTGGCAGGAAGCGGTGTATTACGCGCTGTCCGGAGACGAGCAGCAAGCGCTGAACTACCTGGAGCGGGCGATTGCCGAGGGCGGCATGCGGTACAAGCGCATTGCCTGGCAGTACCCGGCGCTCAAGCCCCTGGAGGGCCACCCACGTTTTGAAGCGGCCCAGCAAAAGATGATCGAGAACATCAATCGCCAGCGCGTGGCGCTCGGACTGGAGCCGCTGGATGTGTGATGAAAGGACCAGGGACCAGGGACCAGGGACTAGGGACAAGTGACAAGTGACAAGTGACAAGTGACAACAGGATGATAGGGCGTTTAGCGAAGCCTGTGGGAGCGATGACCACATCGCGAGTTGATGCGCCATGGCAGATCATTCGCGAGCATCCGCTCGCTCCCACGACTAATGGAATGTAGGAGTAAGCATTGAGCTTTTTCGAAGAACTCAAACGACGTAACGTGTTCCGGGTCGGGGCAGCCTATGCCGTGGCCGGCTGGTTGTTGATGCAGATCGTGGACGTGTTCGCGCCGGCGCTGCGCCTGCCCGACTGGTTTCCAACGGCCGTCGCGTTCCTGCTGCTACTGGGCTTTCCCGTGGCGCTGTTCTTTGCCTGGGCCTTCGAAATCACCCCCGAGGGCATCAAGCGCGAAAGCGAAGTTGAGCACGATGCATCGGTGACGCACGAGACCGCTGCCAGGCTCGATCGGGTCACCATTGCCCTGCTCGTGCTGGTGGCCGGGTTCGTACTCATTGATCGATTTGTGCTTAACGTCGACCATCAGGCCGAGCCACAAATCGCTACGATTGAAGCGGATACCCAGGCACCCGCAGCAGCCGTCGGCACGACTCCTGCACCTTCAGAAGACGGCAAGATCTCGGTTGCCGTGCTGCCATTCGTGAACATGAGTGACGATGCGCAGAACGAATATTTCTCCGACGGCATCTCGGAAGAGTTGCTTAACGTACTGGTCAAGGTCGATAGCCTGCGCGTGCCGTCACGTACCTCGTCCTTCACCTTCAAGGGCAGTGAGCAAACAATTATTGAAATTGGCAAGGCGCTCAAAGTGGATCATGTGCTGGAAGGCTCGGTACGCAAAGCCGGAAACCGCATCCGCGTTACGGCGCAGCTGATTGATGTGAATACCGATACGCACCTCTGGTCCGACACCTACACACGAGAACTCGATGATATCTTCGCCGTACAGGACGAGATTTCCCAATCCATTGTGCAGGCGCTGCAAGTGACGCTTAGCGGTACCGATCGGGAATCTATCAGCGAGTACGGAACCGACAATGCCGAGGCCTATAACAAGTATTTGCTGGGCAGGCATATGTGGAATTCCCGCGCTCCGCAGGCGCTGCTTGACTCAACGGTCCCGCTGCTGGAGGCGGTTGAACTGGACCCGCAGTTTGATCGTGCCTGGGCGGCCCTGGCCGATGCTTATGTGCTGATTCCGGAATACCAGGCGGGTCCCATTGATGAAAATATTGCGCTTGCCAATGAAGCCATCGCCAAGGCCCTGGCCATCAATGGCACCTCGGCAAGAGCCCTGACCAGCCGCGGCTATGTCAAATCCATGTACGAATACGATATTCCGGGTGCACTGGCGGACTTTGAACAGGCCATTGCACTGGACCCAAAGTATCCTACCGCGCACCAATGGTACGGGGAAATTCTTGCCGTGGACCGGCGTCTTGATGAAGCGTTGGTGCAGATAGACAAAGCTATCGAACTCGACCCGCTCGCGCCCATTATCCATCATGTCAGAGGGTGGTTATTACAGGGGGATGGTCAATACGAGGCAGCCAAAGTCAGCTATAACAATGCATTACAGATAGACCCTCACAAGGCCCACACATACCTGAACCTTGCTTCTTTATATACAAAAATGGGTGAGTACGATCTTGCTCGGGAGGCTGATAACAGGGGCGCCGAATTATGGGGTTTCGACAATACGCCCTTCCGTCTCTTACTGGACGCACTAGAAAATCCGTCGCTCAAGGCAAAGGCCATTCAAGCGATTCAGGACTCGCCCGTCTTCGTTGATGGTGCCTCGGCTAATGCGCAGTTATACATGATGCTGGGTGAACATGAGCTGGCATTGGACAGCCTCGAAACGGCGTTTGAGCGAGGTGACCCCTATGCCATTCACATGAATCGCCTGGACAGCAGCTATACACCAATCCGCGATCACCCGCGCTTCCAGGCCCTGCTGCGCAAGATGAACCTGCTTCCATGAAGAGGCTAGCCAAAACACATGTGGGAACGTTGGCCAAATCGCCAATTGGTGCGCCGCGTCAACCCATTCGCGAGCAGGCGCTCGCTCCCACAATATCGGCAGAACCAGGAGCAAGTATTGAGCTTTTTTGAAGAATTGAAACGGCGAAACGTTGTGCGCGTGGGTGTGGCCTACGCCGTTGCCTCGTGGGTGCTGCTGCAGGTGGCCGACCTGGTGCTGGAGAACATTGGCGCGCCGGCGTGGGTCATCCAGGCGCTGATGCTGGTAGTAGGCCTGGGTTTCATCGCCGCGCTGGTGATTGCCTGGGCTTACGAAATGACCCCGGACGGTATCAAGAAAGAATCCGAAGTCGATCGCTCGGTTTCAATCGCGCCACAAACCGGGCAGAAACTCGATCGCATTGTGATCGGCTTCCTGGTGATCGCCGTGCTCGTGCTGCTGTATCGCCAGTCCGGTGATTCGCCCGAAACGGGGTCGGATCCAGTTTCTGATTCTGAATATTCAGCTGCGGTAAATGCGGAAACCCAGATATTGGATCCGACCCCTGTTGATCGTAAATCCATTGCCGTACTCCCCTTTGTAAACATGAGTTCCGACCCTGAGCAGGAATACTTTTCCGACGGCATTACCGAGGAAATACTCAACCGCCTGGCCAAGATTCCGGATCTTCAGGTGGCGGCGCGCACATCGGTATTCTCATTCAAGGGCCAGAACCTGGATGTCCGCGAAGTGGCCAATATGCTGGGCGTCAGCACGATGCTGGAGGGAAGCGTGCGCCGGGATGGCGAAATGGTGCGCATCACGGCGCAACTTATTCGCGCCAGCGACGGCTTCCACCTGTGGTCAGAATCCTATGACCGCGAAATCGACAGCATCTTTGCCGTACAGGATGAAATATCGCAGCAAATCGCCGAGGCGCTGCAGGTGTCACTGGGGATATCGGGCGGTGCTGCCAACACCAACACAACTGACCCTGAAGTCTATGACCTGTATTTAAGGGGGCGCGCGCTGCATCGACAACGCGGTGCGGAAAATCTGCTTAAGGCGCTTACGCTGTTCAAGAGTGCATTAGAAATTGACCCCGAATTTGCTCCCGCCTGGGCGGGGCTGTCGCATTCCCTGAACGTCGTCACTTCGTACGCCTCGCAAGATGAAATCTCTGAACTCGGCGATGTGGACAATCAAAGCCTGCAAGCCGCGCAAAAAGCCCTGGAACTCGATCCGAACCTCGCTTCGGCGCTGCATGCCATGGCCAATAACCACCTGGCACGCTTCCAATGGTCCGAGGCGGAAACTTACTACGACCAGGCACTGGCCCAGGACCCGGAATCCACCGATATCATGGAAGACTACGGTCATTTCCTGCTTTATTCCTGGCGCACCGAAGAAGCCCGGCAAGTGGCTGACCGGATGATTTCCCTGGACCCCTACGTACCGGTATTCAGGTTCATGGCCATGCGTGTCTACCACACGCTGAGTAATATTCAACGTTGGGGTGAGCACGTCGAGGCTGCCAGCGCAATCAGCGACGAACTGTTTAACGTCCAGCGGCAGAAACTTTTATATCTGCTTTCCATCGAGGACTTTGAAAGTGCGCGTGAATTCGCCGCTCTCATGAACTTGAAGGACTGGACGACACCCGAAGCCATGCAATCGATGGTTGACTGGGTTGCCAACCCATCAACGGAACCGACAGCGGTACAAATGCAAGCCCTTGCATTCTTTCAGGTGGGCTACCTGGTGGCCGGTCAATACAGCATGTGGCTGGACGAGGTGCTGAATACTCAGGATGACAGCTGGGAGAATGTCCTGGTGTTCCTGTCATACCTGTCGTCCTATGCCGAGGAGGAGCAGTTCATGCGCCTGCATGCCGACCCGAGGTCCAAGGCCTGGCTGCAACGATCGGGCCTGCCGGTTTATTGGCGTGAATCAGGATGGCCGCCACGCTGCCGACCACTTGGCGCTGATGATTTTGTATGCGAGTAAAGTTTGCGCTTTTTAGTCATTTCAGGCCCGTGAAACCCCCCTTCACGGAGCCTGTCCTGATACCATTCATGTGCCGTCAAAACGGTGGCGATTGCTTTGTGGTCAATGAATGAGTCTGTTTGAAGAACTGAAGCGCAGAAACGTATTCCGCGTGGGCGTGGCTTACGGCATCGCTGGCTGGGTGCTGTTACAGGTAGCGGACCTGGTACTGGATGCCATCGAGGCGCCTGCCTGGGTGCTGAAAGCCTTGTTGCTAGTCGTTGCGCTGGGCTTCGTCGTGGCGCTGATTATTGCCTGGGCCTATGAGATCACCCCGGAAGGCATCAAGAAAGAATCTGAAGTAGACCGCAGCCAGTCTATTACCGGCGACACCGGCCGCAAACTGGACCGCATTATCATCAGCTTCCTGGCCGCTGCCGTGGTGATCCTGCTCGCCGAGCGTTTCATCAATCCGCAGGTCACAGAGGCGCCTTCAGGCAAACAGGAAGTTGTTGCGACCGACACCAGCGAGGCCGTGGTGGACGAGGCGGTGCTTCGC
>JABDJL010000031.1 GCA_013002505.1 Lysobacterales bacterium
ATATCGAGCGGCACAGATGGATCGCCCATGTGGTGTTCCCGCCGAAAACGCGCCAGTGCGCGCCGGGACGTGGACCAAAGCCAGCGGCCCGCAAATACGCTGTCCAGTTCAGAAAGGTCCAGGTAGACCATGAACATGCGGTAATTGAACGCATGCACCCGGGGTTTGAGGCGGCGATGCCTAACCTGCCCTTCGAATATCGCGCTGTTCATGTTCTGACCGTTTATCAAAGTGGTTCAGTGCGTCCAGGGCGCTGACCACGCCGTCTTCATGGAAACCATAACGCCAGTACGCGCCGCAATACCACGTTCTTCTCGCGCCATTGAGCTCTTCGTGACGCTGCTGCGCGGCCACCGCCCCCGGTGTGAAAACCGGGTGCTCGTAGTCTACCTTGTGGATGATTTTGGCGGGATCGATTGCCGCCGTGTTGTTCAGTGTCACGCAGAACGGCACCGGCGCGTCCAGTGATTGCAGGATATTCATGTTGTAGGTCAGCGCAACCCGCTCCTGCTGGTGTTTCAGGATGTGATAGTTCCACGCGGCCCAGGCGCGCTTTCTGCACGGCATCAGCGAACCGTCGCTGTGCAGCACTGCCTCGTTGTGCTGGTAATCAATGGCGCCCAGCACCTCGCGCTCTGCGTCGCTGGGGTCAGCCAGCATGTTCAGTGCCTGGTCGCTGTGCGTGGCGATGAACACGTGATCAAATTGCTCCGCTTCGTGACCACGCGCCTTGACCTTTACATGGCCAGGCATCCGGTGAACCGACTCGACCGGTGACGACAGGCGTATCCGGTGGCGGTGCCCGGCAACCAGCCGGTCGACATAGTTTCGTGACCCGCCACGGATGACGCGCCACACTGGCCGGTCGTTGACCGACAGCATGCCGTGATTGTCAAAAAAGCGGATAAAAAACTTCGCCGGCATGCGGCCCATGACAGACGGCCTGGCTGACCAGATGGCCGCACCCATGGGCAGGATGTAGTGATCACGAAACTGGTCGGAGTAGCCGCCACGCCTGAGGAAAGCGTAAAGGCTGGTATCCGGCGCGCCGGGTTCGAGCAGGGCCGGCGCCTCGCGATTGAACCTCAGGATGTCACGGATCATGCGATGAAAAGACGGCCTGAACAGGTTGCTGCGCTGGGCAAACAAGGTGTTCAGCGTGGTGCCGTTGTATTCGAGCCCGGTGTTTTCGTTCTGCACGCTGAAACTCATGTCACTGTCCTGCCACGGGACTTCCAGCTGCTCCAGCAGTGCTATGAAATTGGGATAGGTGCGCTCGTTGAACACGATGAAGCCGGTATCCACCGCGTAGTCGCACCCGGCCAGCTGAACATCCACCGTATTGGTGTGACCGCCGATACGGCTATCCGCCTCGAACACGGTGATGTCGTGATCCTGCGCCAGTCGCCAGGCGGCTACGTTACCAGCGATGCCGGTTCCTATGACGGCGATTCTCATGAACCGCCCCCGCGCGCTGAAGGCAAGGCCGGCGTACTTTCGCGGCGCCCCGGCGGAACGGGCCGTAAATCCCACACCAGGCCAAACCACGACATGAATCGCAGCGCGTAGTAAGTGGGATCAAATTCCCACCAGTAAAACCCCTGTTTTGCCGAGGCCGGATAGTGATGGTGGTTGTTATGCCACCCTTCACCCAGCGTGATCAGGGCCAGCAGCCAGTTGTTGCGGCTGTCGTCCCTGGTTTCATAGCGGCGCGTTCCCCATCGATGCGCCAACGAATTGATGGTAAACGTGCCGTGGTAGAGCAACACCGTGGATATGAAAAAGCCCCAGACCAGCATTTGGGCGCCATTGGTACCCAGGCCGGGACGGTGGGTTTCCAGCCATTGGCCGCCGAAGTACAGGCCAACGGCCAGCAGGACAGGTATCACGATGTCAAAGCGGTCCAGGAATCGCAGCTCAGGGTAGCGCAACAGGTCCCGAACCCGCTTTGAGCGTGTTGCGAAATGTTCGCGCGACAGGAACCACCCCGTGTGACTCCAGAACAGACCATGATGCGCTGGTGAATGCGGGTCTTCGGGCTGTTCCGTGGCGGCGTGATGGTGACGGTGGTGTGCCGCCCACCAGATCGGGCCGCGCTGCACGGACGCCGCGCCGATGGCTGCGAAGGCAAACTGAACCGGACGCGAAGTTTTGAACGAGCGGTGCGAAAAATAACGGTGGTAAAAGCCGGTGATGGCAAACATCCTGACGAAATACAACACGACGGCCGCGATCACGGCGACCGGACTCCAGCCCACCCATATCACGCCCAGGCACGCCAGGTGCATGCCAATGTAGGGCAAGGTTCTGAGCCAGTCGATGCGCTTCTCGCCCTCGTTTTCGGCCGCCGGGACGTGGCTGCTGTCAAACCAGTTCAGCAGCGCCCGGCCGGCGTTACGAACGCGGCCCTGGGAAGAGCTGCCTACCACTGTTGGGGCACCTTCTGAACCTGCGCGGTGTCGTAGCCGACCGAGTCCAGGTAGTCGATGATCTCGTTGTAAGTGTCATCGGCAATCTGTGGCTCGCGCGCCATGATCCAAACGTAATCGCGCTTGTTACGACCAATCACGGTTACCGCGTAGTCCCGATCAAGCCACACAATCCGGTAATCGGCCTTGAATGGCCATACAAACTGCATACCCCAGACGGCATTGCTTTGTTCGCTGACAAAGCCACGTGGATGGTAGGCCTTCTTCTCACCGTCGAAACCACCGTCGCGGAACGTGAACGTGGTGGCAATCGTGCCGTCACCATTCAGGCGATAGGATTCAATGGCGTTATGCGCACCCTTTTCAATGCGGGTCGGAATGTTGGCGATGACATACCAGTCACCCATGAAACGGTCGAGGTCTACTTCACTGACGGGCTTCAACGGGGTCATGCTGCTACAGGCTGCCAACAATGGCAGTATCAGCG
The DNA here is from genome assembly GCA_013002505.1 of Lysobacterales bacterium. Taxonomy (GTDB): domain Bacteria; phylum Pseudomonadota; class Gammaproteobacteria; order Xanthomonadales; family SZUA-36; genus JABDJL01. Next base: position 2,917 of record JABDJL010000031.1, read on the forward strand.
CCGCGAGGACGCTCTTGGTTTTGAGTAAATTCATGGTTTTTTCCAGGGCTCACATCAATTCGTAGCGCAGCACGCGGCCACCGCGTGCATCGCTTTCCAGTGCGAGCCATTCGTTGGTTTCGGAGTACCACAGGCGGATGTTCATATCTCCCGCCTGCAGCTGATACTTGAATGCTGTCCTGAGATCGCCACGCACCATCAACTCTTCCTGTTCCGGCTCACTGAAACTGACCTCCACCAGCTCACCATTTTGGGAGTTAAGCAATTGCGTGCTGTCCAGGAAATCGGGGTTCCAGTAAGCGAAGGTCATGACGCATGCGGGCAGAAGTTCACGGCCACTGCCGGCCCTGAGCAGGAAGCCCTGCGCTACCTGCTCGCCCTCGACACGGTAGCGATCGCCATTGGCATTGGTTTTCGCATCGATGCTCTCAAGGCAGTCGTTTTTCCAGGTCTCGGTGTTGCTGTGCTGGTACTCGTAAAGCTTGACGAACAGCAGCTTGTATTCGAAATCCGCAACGCTGTTGATCTGCTGTGCTTCGCCCTGCTTTTGCAGCGTGAAGTCATGCCGACCGATTTCACGGTCGTCCAGGAATACGCGGAAATTCCACTCCTGCTGCTGTGCCATGACCAGGCCAGGCGCAAGGGAAAGAGCCAACAGTGCTGTCGATAGAATTCGTTTGGTGACATTCATTACAGGTCCTCAGGAGCCAGAAGGCCCGGGGAAAAAGGCGTTGGTGTTTTCGATGTACTTCGCATAGGAAGGACGGCGCTCCCCGATGTCTTTTTCCAGCAGGGCGACTCCGGATACCTTCAACAGCAGGAAGGACATCAGCAGAGGCGACACGATGGTCCACCAGCCCCCGGCCGACAATGCAAGCAGGTAGAAGCCCCACCACAGTGTGAAGTTGCCGAAATAATTGGGGTGACGGGTGTAACGCCACAAACCGCTGTCAAGAACCTTACCCTGGTTTTCAGGGTTGGCCTTGAACCGCGCGAGCTGCAAGTCACCGACTGATTCGAAAATGAAGCCGACCAACCACAGGGCGACGCCGGCGTACGCAAGTGGCCCGGGCGAGGCCTGCCCACTCAGCGCGACCATCAGGGGCAGGCTGATCACCCAGGCCAGGAAAGCCTGCAGGCCAAAAACGATATAAAGACTTTTAAAGCGAAACCCGGGCTGATTGTTCTTGCGGATTTCCTGGTAACGGTGGTCTTCGGGTTCGCCATGATTACGCCAGGCAATGTAAGCGGAAAGGCGGATGGCCCAGATGGCCGTCAGGGCCAACACCAGCCCAGCCATCGGCCCGGTGCCGGGGGCGGCCAGGTAGTAAGTGACCGCGGCGACCAGGAACATTAATGACCAGAAGACATCGACGATGCTGACATCGTTTCGCACCAGGCTGTACAGCCACAGTAAAACGGCGAGTACGCCGAGCGCGGCGCCAGCCCACAACCATGCATCGAGGATAAAACCCGCAGCGCTCACGCTGCTTGCTCCGATGTTTCGAGTGCAGTTTCCGGCTCAACGCCGTTGAATCGCTCCGCCATCAGCATCATCAAGGGCATTGCCGCGGCCCAACCGACGGCGAGCGCAATCACTGCCGCTGTGGGTTCGACCAGGTCAATGGCGCCGAGCTTGGCGCCGGCAATCCAACTCATCGGCCCGCCAATTGCCCCGGTCACTGCGGCCAGGAGTGGACGCCCCTTCAGCCACGCCATCGATACGTTGAGGGTGGTCGCGAATTGCGCCCACATGGCGAGAATCCATATTGGCGCCAGCCCGGGAATGAATATGCCATTGCGGTAGTCAATCCAGCCGCTGGCCATCAGAGCGCTGTCAAACACGGCGCCGAGCAATACGGCGAATGCAACCAACCGCAGTTCCTTGGCGGCGTCACGAACCAGCGTGGTGTGCACCAGCACGACGGCCATAACGACCGGCAGGCCGAGCCACGGCCAGCCATTCGCTGCACCCAGCACACACGCAAACCAGCCAAGCTGCAGGGAGACCACGTTAATCATGATGTTCAGTTTGGCGTTGCTCATGACTGCCGGTCTCCGGAGCGCCTGAACAGGTAGTGGCCGACCAGCCATTCCTGGCCGTCGTCGTGACCAAACAGCTCTGCACAGGCCATGAAAAATATACGCCATCGCTGGAACCAGGTTTGCGCCATGTCCGCACCATAGGTTTCGGCCATGATCAGCATGATCTGGCGCTTTTGCTTGTCCATGTTCCGCAGCCAGGCATTGGCGGTCTTCTGGTAATGCTGACCGCCCCAACTCCACCGGTTTTCCAGCTTGAGATCCTGCTGGAAGCGCAGCGGTAAATCAGCGCTCGGCATGATGCCGCCGGAAAAGAAATGGCGGCTCATCCAATCGTTGGCGCCTTCATCGACAAACTCATAAGCTGCCGTGCGGTGGCAAAAGATGTGCATGAAGAAACGCCCGCCGGGATTCAACCAGCCGTTTATGCGGCGGAACAATTCCGCGTAGTTGCGCATGTGCTCGAACATTTCCACGGACACGATGCGATCAAAGCGCTGCTCGATGTCGAAGTCGTTCATATCGCAGGTGATGACGCGGATATTGTCGAGGCCCTCTCTCCGCGCCTGCTGCGTTATAAACGCCCGCTGGGCGTTCGAATTTGAAACCGAAGTGACTTCGCAATCGGGATAGTTTCGGGCTATCCACAGGCTCAGCGAGCCCCAGCCGCAGCCGAGATCCAACACCTTGTGCCCGTTGTTAAGCCCCGCGTGACGGCAGGTGGCGATCAGTGCATCTGCCTCGGCCTGGTCCAGGTCTTGCGTGGATTCGAGCCACAGGCAGCTGCTGTATTTTCGATTCGCGCCCAATACCCGCTCAAAAAAAGCAGGCGGCAGTTCATAGTGTTGTTCGTTGGCGAGCTCCGGCACAGGGGCTACTTCAGCTTCGCCCATCTGCCGGGCAAATTCATTGAGGCTGGCAGAGACAAACTGGATGTCGTCGGCCCTGATGTCGTCCAGGCGCTGACGGTTCAGGCGACGGATTCCGGCGCGTATCAAGGCATCCGGCACAAGGCCAGATTCCGCCCAGCCGATCGGGCCTTTAGAACCTGTTTGCTCGTTCATGGTTATGCTTGCATTGTTCATGGCGACATCCTGCACCAAGGGGCGTCAACGTCGCGTGAAGACGAATTGATGTTTCATGGTCTTGCGACAGGTTTCGATGGGTTTCCTGATATCGGCGTCCTCCACGATGATCCTGAATCCTGCGTCGCTTGCGGCCAGCCCGAACATCGACAAGTCCACCTTGTCCTGGTCGTTGCGACAGCAGGCGACCGGCCCTCGGGACGCCTGGTTCAATTACACTTGCTCGTGCAAAACTTGTACAACTGTGGGAATTGCTTATGGTGACCGAGGCACCCAAGAACCCCCAAAATTCATGATTAGAATGTCCCGTGATTAAAGTAAACAGAAACATATCCATTCCCGAGAAGGAGATCGAACTCAGCGCCGTGCGCGCCAGCGGACCCGGCGGGCAGAATGTTAACAAGGTGGCTTCCGCCATCCACTTGCGATTCGACGTGTCGAACTCTTCCCTGCCGGATTACGTCAAGGCGCGAATTTTGAAACTGCGTGATCGCCGTCTCAGCCGCGACGGCGTGATTATCATCAAGGCGCAGCGTTACCGTGAGCAGGAAAAGAACCGCAAGGACGCACTGCACCGCCTGGAGGGCCTGGTTCGCAAGGCACTGCAGAAAAAACGCAAGCGACTGCCAACAAAACCCAGCAGAACAGCGAAAAGAAAACGTACCGACCTGAAGGTCCGGCGCGGCAAGGTCAAGAAGCTGCGTGGCAAGATCCGGAGCCTGGATTGAATATAACTGACGGTGAATGGGCGAAACACGAGTGCCTCGCCGGCTCCTGGCGTTCGCTTAAACCCAGGCCCGCCCGGTGGTGAGATCAGTTTCATCCATGCGCAGAAACCAACGCCGGATCAGCAGGTTTTTCGAAAGGTAACGGTTCCTCATCAGCCAGCCGGCTGCCAGCTGCTTGAGCCGCGGCGGCAAGATCTCTGGCAAACGTGGCGGGGTCGATTCTTCACCAAAGCGCTCTCGCAGCCTGGCGACGTAGCGCTGCAGCTGCGAGACAGAATAGTCCGCCTGGCAGGCCGTGACGACCTCGGCCGCCAACAGGGCGGATTCGACCGCAGGGCGAATCCCCTCGCCGCTTTGCCGGTAAGCCAGGCCAGCGGCATCGCCTATCAGCATCACGCCGTCATCAACCAGGGTTTGGCGGGCATGCGGGTACAGCAGGTAGGCATGACCCTGGAGCTTGGCCGGCAGTGATGCAGGGATACGCCCGGCGTCGGCCAGTTCTTCGAGAAATTGCTCGACGTGCCTTGACAGGCTGTGCCGGTCCTCGCGGCCGAGCCCGATATTCAGGTAGTCGCCTTTTCGGAACACCCAGCCGTAACCCTTGCAGTCAGGTGTGAAATAGAGCTCCGGCACATCGCCGTTAACCGGGCATTGGGCTTTTTGATCAGGGCTCAGTTCGAATTCGATTTCCTTTGCCGCGACAACGGTTTCACTGGCTGATTTTGCACCGATGAAGCGGGCCACCGGGCAGAAATGTCCGCCGGCGCCGACCACCAGCCTTGCCCTGACCCTGTCGTTGACCATCCAGCAGCCCGAATCCCGTCGCATTGTTTTGAAAGGCTCACCCAACAACAACCGTGCCCCGGAGCGTTGCAGCAGGTAATTGTCGAACTCTATGCGACGGATGCCATAGCTGACCGGCTCTCCCGGAAACTCCGAATGAACACCCTGGCCACCCTGGAGTGCGGTGCGGAAGCCATGTATGGCTTGCAGCACGTTTTCTTCAGCGTAGCGCCCCGGGTCGATGTCGAGGGCACGAAAAACAGCCGGCGTTACCCAGCCGGCACACACCTTGGAGCGTGGAAACTCCGCCTTGTCCATGACCAGCACGTCGATTCCGGCCTGCCGCAAAGCCCACGCCAGCGTAGAGCCGGCCGGCCCGCCACCGACGATCAGCACATCGGCCGTGATCAACTCATGGCTGTCGTGACTCATTGGGGCCGCACTCCGGGAAACTGGTATTGGCGCGAGCGGGGAAGATGATGGTTTTCTTGATGCGTGAACAGAACCTGGAACAACTGCAGGTCCCCGGTGCGAAACGCCGCCACCGAGCCCGACAGGTAGAGGCGCCACGTTCGGACGAATCGCTCGTCCGTTTCCTGCCGCACAAGGTCAGCAGATTGCTCGAACCGCTCGAGCCAGTCTTCCAGGGTTTGCGCGTAGTGCAAGCGAAGGTTCTCAACATCCAGCACCGAAAGCGGGTTCGGTTCAAAGATGTCCATCATCTCGCCCAGGGCTGGCGGATAGGCGCCGGGGAAGATCCGTTTTTCAATCCACGCGTTCATGGGTTTCGGGCGGTTTCGGCCAATGCTGTGAATCAGGCCAAATCCATCAGGCTTCAGGACGCGGGCAACCACCGAGCCGAGTAACGGATAGTTTTTGGGTCCGACGTGTTCCAGCATGCCGATCGAAACAAACGCGTCAAAGCGGCCCTCTATGTTGCGAAAATCATCGAGCACGTACTCAACCCGGTCATCCAGGCCCCGTTCCCGGGCCTTTTGCTTCGCATATCGAACCTGTTCGCGGGAGATATTGAATGCCTTGACCCGGACGCCAAAGTGTTCGGCCATGTGCAGGGCAAAACCGCCCCAGCCACACCCCGCTTCCACGACTTGCTGCCCCGGTTCGAGTTGCAGCTTGCGGCACACATGATCCATCTTGGCACGCTGGGCTTCTTCGACTGACATTTCCGGTTCGGGGTAGTAGGCGCAGGTGTACTGCATGGCGTCCCGGTCCAGCCAACGGCGGTAGAATTCGTTACCGATATCGTAGTGATGGTGAATGTCCTGTGCGCCACTGCCCTGCGCCTGCCCTGACCGGCGGTGGTTGTACCAGCGAACCAGCTTGAGCAATGACGAAGCAGCCTTGCCGCGCGAAACGCCCTTGTAAGCCGCCTGTAACAAGCCGATCAAATCTCCCTCGACCCGAACACGGCCCAGGGCAAAGCAATCCCCCCAGTTCAACTCGGGGTTTCGCAGTGTCTCGTACAATGCAGCGCGGTCGCGAAAGTGCATGTTTGCAACAGGCTCCCGAACTGCCGGGTCCACCTCGCTGCCGTCCCATAAGCTGATCTGGACGCCGGAATCCCCGATCAATTGCAGCAGCTTTCGTGCCAGCCAACGATCCAGGCGATTGGCAGGCCGGCCGGGGCTTGCCGTTTTCCGCGGACGGCCCCCTGGTGGCATTAGCTCTGCGGGGGCATTATCACGGCCCCGGTGAATTTCGATTCCCATTGCTGGTTACGCGCTTGTCAAATTTCCAAGTACGGTTTCCTGTTTATCCTGGGCTGGCCCGGCCTTGCGGTCAACCCCTTTTGAACTGAGGGTTTGTATAACATCAAGGACCCAAATGGGTCGTGACGTGTATCAGCCGCGGCATCAAGGGCAGGACAACGAGCCTGAAAAGTGTCTCGTATCCCATCGACCCAGATCATCTCCGCGAGGCCCGCTGGGGCTAGAATGGAGTTTATGCAGGCGAAAACCGAAGACACCGTTTTCAAGAT
>JABDJL010000096.1 GCA_013002505.1 Lysobacterales bacterium
GTCTTCGAGCAAGGGCATCAACGGCGCCCCGGCGTTTTCTCCCGACGGGCGTTTCATGGCCCTGACACTGTCTAAATCCGGCAATCCCGAGATCTATGTCCGCGATCTCACGACCGGGGCGCAACGCCAGCTGACCAACCACTGGGCGATTGATACCGAGCCGGCCTGGTCGCCCGACAGTAAACACATTTACTGGACTTCAGACCGCGGCGGCAAGCCGCAGGTTTACCGCGTCGAGGCAGAGGGCGGCAAGGCTGAACGCATCACGCTCCAGGGCGATTATAATGCGCGTGCGACAGTCGCCCGGAATGGAAGGGTAATTGCTGTAGCGCACGGGCGAGGAAACGAGTATCGTATAGGCGTTTGGGACCTTGAAAACGAGCGCATGAGCATCCTGACGCCTGGCGTACTGGATGAATCGCCCAGTTTTGCCCCGAACAGCAGCATGATTTTGTATGCAACCAGGGAAGGGGACCGTGGTGTTTTGTCCGCCGTTTCGGCTGATGGAAACGTACGGCAAAGGTTAATATTAAGCGAGGGAGACGTGCGCGAACCCGCGTGGTCACCCGTAATCAGGTAAACTAACAAGACTCGCCCCCCGGCAGGCACAAGACAGGTATTAACAGGAGAATTCAATGAAGATCGCTTTACGCATGTTGTTAGCCCTCTCATTGGCCGTTGCGGTTGCGGCATGCAAATCGACACCTGAAGTAGTCGATGAACCGGCTGACACCACAACCCCTACGACCACGCCCACCGATACCGGTGACGGCACTACCACGACGGCGGCACCCGACCCCCGTGACTATACTGACGACCGCAATTTCGATAACTCGGAAAGCCTGCTTTCAAAGCGGGTCATCTATTTCGATTTTGACAAGTCGAATGTCAAGTCGGAGTACCGTGATATCGTTGCTGCCCACGCCACGTACCTGCGTGCTCATTCAAGCGCGCGCATCACGCTTGAAGGTCATGCCGATGAGCGTGGAACCCGTGAATACAACCTTGGCCTCGGAGAGCGCCGCGGTAACGCTGTGACCGGCCTGTTGTCCGCTGGCGGCGGAAGTGGCAGCCAGTTGGACGTGACCAGTTACGGTGAAGAACGTCCGGTGTGCCGTGTCAGCAATGAAGATTGCTGGTGGCAGAACCGACGCGTGGAGATCGTTTACACAGCGAGATAAACATGCAGCGTTTGGTAATGGATTACAAGCAGATGGCCAGCCTCGCGCTGGCCATCTTTCTTTCCGCCCCGGTGCTTGCCCAGGATGCGGATCGCGAGCAAATGGTCGACATGGTGCTGCAGATCCAGGCCCTGCAGGACGAGGTCCGTGAACTGCGCGGACTGGTCGAGGAACAACAGCACCTGATTGATACGCTTCAGCGCCGCCAGCGCGACCAGTACCTGGACCTCGATCAGCGTATTGGCGAACTGGCCAGTTTCCGCCCGTCATCGGGTGCAGCCATCTCATCGGCTGCAACCAGCCCGGCGGTGACAAGCGCGGCGCCTGCCGAAGACGTGCCTGAAGTCCGCGAGGACAACTTCCAGTCATCGGCAGTGACCGGCTTGCCAACGCCCCAGACGGAGGCGCGCGATGCGGCAGCCAGTCCCGAGCAGGAAAAGGCCATGTATGACCGCGCTTTCCAGGCGCTGAAAGAACTGCGTTACGCCGATGCGGCCGAGGAATTCCAGAACTTCATGCAGCAGTACCCCGACAGCGAGTACGCCGACAACGCGCAATACTGGCTGGGCGAATCCTATTACGTGACGCGCAACTACGAGATTGCGCTGGAAGCCTTCCAGGCGCTGCTCGACAACCACCCGCAAAGCCTCAAGGTGCCTGACAGCCTGCTCAAGGTGGGTTACACCCATTACGAGCTGAAGCAATGGGACCTGGCGCGCGCCGCGCTGACCCAGGTCCAGGAACAGTACCCCAACACCACCGTGGCGAGGCTGGCCGAAAACCGCCTGCGCAGCATGCGGGTCGAGGGGCATTTCTAGTCGGAGGCTAGGAGGCTAGGAGGCTGGGCGTGGGAGCGACGGCCAAATCAGAATCCAATAAAAATTGCCCACAAATTTCACGAATTACACAAATAAGTAAGGGCTGGGTAATCACGAGTCCAAGGTCCGCAGTACTTACGAATCAGCGGCAGCCAGGAATCGGTATTAATTGGCAGGTTCAATTTTGTGTTAATAGAACCAGGACTGGGCTTGGCACGGCCCAATTTTCTTTGCTTTAAATTCGTGTAATTTGTGAAATTTGTGGGAAATTCCTTTCTTTGCCTTTCTCGGATCGCCACTTCCTACTTACCGGGAACATCCCCCCACAACAACTTGTGCAACTGCAACTGGACCCTGACCGGAAGTTGGTCGGCCAGCACCAGGTCGGCCAGCCGGGTGGCGTCCATCTGGCCCCAGCTGGGCGAGAACAACACGTCACATTTTTCCGCCAGTGTGTGCTTGCGGGTCGTGTCCCGCGCCCATTCGTAGTCCTGGTCCGAACAGATTACGAACTTGACCTGGTCGTGGGGTGTCAGCGCCTGGATATTGGTCCACAGGTTGCGGGATTCTTCGCCGGAGCCGGGGGTTTTAAGATCCAGCACCCGGCTGACCCGCTGATCCACGCCGCTGATATCCATGGCGCCGCTGGTTTCCAGGGATACGGAATAGCCTGCCTCGCACAGCAGCCCCAGTAACTCGGTACAGCGCTTTTGCGCCAGTGGTTCGCCACCGGTGACGCAGACATGACGGGTGCCGTGCCGGGCAACCTGTTCAAGTATGTCGTCGAAGTGCATCCACGCTCCGCCGTAAAACGCATACTCGCTGTCGCAGTACTGGCAGCGCAGCGGGCAGCCGGTGAGCCGAATGAAAACGGTAGGCCGCCCGGCGTCGCGCGCTTCGCCCTGCAGCGAATGGAAAATTTCGGTGATCTTGAGCATACCCGCGCGGTCGCGTGGCACGCGGTTTTCAGCGGCTTGGGACATGAATCCATTTTAACCGCAATCATTGGTCGTTCTTCCAAGATAAAATACAGCTATGAGTGAATTTCCCAAAGCAGTGGTACTCCTGTCCGGAGGGCTTGACTCGGCGACGGCGCTGGCCATCGCCCTTCAGACAGGCTTCGATTGCCACGCCCTGGCCGTGGATTATGGCCAGCGGCACCGTTCCGAGTTGCAGGCTGCCGCACGTGTCGCTGCATCCATGGACGTACCGCTCAAGGTTGTCAGCATCGATTTGCGCGCCATCGGCGGTTCGGCGCTGACCGACGATATCGAGGTACCGGAACATGAAACCGAGGGCATTCCCGTGACCTATGTGCCGGCCCGCAACACCATAATGCTGTCGCTGGCGCTGGGATTAGCGGAGGTCATCGGGGCCCAGAGCATTTTCATCGGCGTCAACGCGGTGGACTTTTCCGGCTACCCGGATTGCCGGCCAGCATATATCCGCGCCTACCAGGCGATGGCCAACCTGGCCACCAAGGCTGCGGTTGAAGGTCACAGGCTGCAGATCCAGACGCCGCTGGTGCTGATGAGCAAGGCCGATATCATCAGGCAGGGCACCGACCTGGGTGTTGATTATTCTTTGACCGTATCGTGCTACCAGGCTGACGATGAGGGCAGGGCCTGCCGGGTATGCGATTCCTGCCGTATTCGCGCCGCGGGATTCGAAGCGGCCTCAGTCCCCGACCCGACCCGCTACAGAGATCAATTATCCAGAAATTGATTTCCCACAAATTACACGAATTACACAAATTAGAAAATAATCAGATTGGGTCGTGCCAAGCCCAGTTCTGGTTCTATTAACAGAAATTTGAACCTGCAATTGATACCGATTCCTGACTGCCTCTGATTCGCAAATAGTGCAACACTTAGACTCGTGACTGCCCAAGCCTTATTTATTCGTGAAATTCGTGTAATTTGTGGGCATATATTGATCTTGCTCTTTTCAGTTACCGACAAGGCGCTTGCCGGCGCGGATCATCGGCACCTCGACCTTGTGATACACGAGGCCGGCCAGCCAGTAGGTCAGCGGCACGGTGACGGCCATCAGGGCGATTCCGAACAGCAGGGGCAAGGCCAGCAAAACCTCGGCCGGCGCGGCGCTCATCAGCGCGTAGGACACGCCATACAGGATGACGAAATGCAGCAGGTAGAAGGAGTAGGAATATTTACCCAACCGGTTGATCACGCCGCGTGACAGGAATCGGTTGAATGCGCGCCCGTCATTGTCAGGGTTGATCAGCCAGCCGATCACCAGCATGCCGCCGATGGTCTCGATCAGCACGCGTCCAAACAGGCTTTGCGGCCCGGCCAGCGTGTAACCTGCAAACAAGGCCAGGCCGCCGAGCACCAGCAGCGCGGTGCCGCTGCGGCCGCAAAACGCGTGTTTGAACTGACCCTGCACCTGGGGCAGCACCAGGCCGCCGTAAAAGCAGTGCAGAAAAATCAGGTACAGGTTGCTCGACCACCACGACAGCCACACCAGGGCTGCGAAGACGACCAGGTTCAGCCCCAGGTGCAGGCGCCGCGCCACGAGGTAAAACAGCGGCAGGAACAGCGAGCCGGCGAGTTCCACCTGCAGCGACCAGGCAATATGGTTTAAATCGACGTTGTAAAGCACCGCGTTTCTGAACACCCGCGCCGCGCTGAGCTCCTCGTGGTACCACAGCGCGTACCAGGCCGAAGCGGCATCGAATGTGCGGTACTCAAACAGTGCCACCATCGCCAGCACGATGCCCGCCAGCACCACGATATGGGCCGGGTAGAGGCGGAACAGGCGCTTGGTATAGAAGCCCAGCGTGCGGCGGATCGTCAAGGCGTGCTTGTCCAGCGAAAGGCCGAGCACGTACCCGCTCAATACGAAAAACACGATGACGGCGGCGCCACCGTTGAAAAACAGCAACAAGAAACGGGTCAGGGTGGCCTGTGCGCCGCCCAGTTCCGAAAAGGTCGTAAACCAGATGTTGTCCATGCCATCTACGGTCAAAACCAGAAGGCAGTGGCACAATGCCACCATCAGCGCGGCAATGCCTCTCAGTGATTCGAGGTTCTTTAAAAACACCCGGTGAATGGCCCCACGGTCGTCGGGCCAACCCGGCCCGGGGAAATCCTAACCGATTCGCCCAGTGCTGCATACGCGCCCCGGTGAAAACCTGCCCGCTAAAGTTGAGCCATGGCGCGTTTTCACCTAAAATGCCGCGCTCCCTGCGTGACCCCGCGAGCAATCACGATGGGCCGTTAGCTCAGTTGGTAGAGCAGAAGACTTTTAATCTTTTGGTCGTAGGTTCGAATCCTACACGGCCCACCATTTTCCCGACCTTTCAGGTCGAGAAAATGTGAACCATGAAGGACTCACTACGTTGTGGTGGCTCACTGCCTCAAATACGATTTCCCAACTCCCTGCAATCGCTCGATGCTTTTGGAGCTTTGGTGCCGGGGAGTTGATTCGAATCCTACACGGCCCACCATTTTCCAACCAATTCTTTAATAGAATGTGTCGATTCTGTGCCGCATTTCAGGGCCATTTCGTAGCGCCGCTACCGGCAAAGGCGGCCTCATTGATCAGGCCGACCTATACTGATACTGATATGGGCACCTAGGCGAGCAGCAGTGAGACCACAGGAAAGTTTGGAATGAGCAAGTCTGGCGAAATCTTGCTGAAACGCGTAACACTTGAAGTGGCAATAATAGTTGTCGGTATATTGCTGGCGTTCGCCATAGATGCATGGTGGGAAGATCGCCAGGAGCGGGATGAGGAAGAAAAAATCTTACTGGGTCTCAAAAACGAGTTCTCGCGGTATCGAGACGAATTAGAGGACGGGGTCAAGGTAAATTCCAATACCCGTCTAATGGTTGCAGAACTAATGGCTGCAGCACGAGCCGGCTCATGGAACTCTGAATCGATACCCGTTGACTTGGCGCTGTCAACGCTTGGCGATTCCCCAACTCACGACTTTGGTGGTGGTATTTTGGATGCGGTGATCAGCGGCGGCCGTTTAGAAATTATTTCTGACTACGAGCTTAGAACTATGCTCGCCTCCTGGTCGCAGGTCTTCAATGAGATTCGTGATGATCAAGAGCGCAACAGGTCGCTTGTACAGAATCACGTGACGCGCTATATGCTGCGTTGGCACGTACCGCAAAGCCGCGGACTGGAACTTTGTTGTAGTTGGAGCAAATGGCCACAATCGACCCGATCGATAGATGTTGATTCAGCGGCACTCACGCGATTACTGACCGACCGGGAATTTGAGGTATTGCTTGAGTTTAAACACATTGAAATTGCTCACATGGCACTTGAGTATGACATCGGCCTCAAAGCAATTGATGACATTCTTGATGCCATTGACGCTTCACTTTACAACTAAAGTTCGAATGAAACACTGTATGTTGCCGGAATACCTGTTTGGCGAAATTTGATGACTGTAGCGCCCGCTATTGGCCGAAAGCAGACATCAGTGAGCCGCCTAAACTAACTAAACAACTGGACCAATCAATGTGTACCTCTCATCCCGGCAAATGCGTTTCACACAAACGCCGAAACGGATCAGGGCGCAATTAAATTTGTATTTTTCGGGAATACAACCCGAATATTGCTCTAGTTCGCCATAATCGAAATCGATGTCTTCTCCCGTCGGTCGGATATGATTGGATTAGAATGCTGTCGGGAATCAACATTGAACTGCCGAATTTCACTCGTGGATCCATCAGATAGTATGTAGACGATATTCCTGCTGTCAGCATTCCAATCAAGAGACGTTACTATAAACTCATCAGATCCGGGAAGTTCCGCCTGAATTTCCGGATTGTTTCTACATATTCCTGGATCAGGAGGGTTGCAGTGATGCAATTTTGCGATATTTAGTTTTCTATCTTGAATCCAGGCTAATGCCTCACCTGTTCCTTTCGTCCCAAAAGCTGGGTGGTCTCCTGGAGTCGATTGCTTTATGGCACTAAGATTGTCAATTGGTGCTAAAAAAATATGACCGTCCTTTACG
>JABDJL010000118.1 GCA_013002505.1 Lysobacterales bacterium
CGTCGTGGCCGGCAAAGTGACCGCTGCTGACGTCGTGAAACTGGATTCAGCCACGACCGTGAATGGTCAGAACGTATCCATCAAGGTGATGGACGGTTCAGTCATGATCGATAACGCAACTGTGTCAGCCGCGGACGTCATGGCAGACAATGGTGTCATCCACATCATCGACGAGGTCATTCTCCCCAACTAAAGTTTGACCCACCCCTCCACGGTGATGAAATGCCCGTCGGTTCTCCGGCGGGCTTTTTTTGTGTTTACAAATTTTCAATGTCAGACAGAAAATTTTCCGCTGTCTCGAGGATCTGTTGCTTCTTTTCCTTGTCCATTTTTTCCCAGTTACGGTACGGCATCGCCATTCTTGGGTTGGATGACAGCGCAGACTCGTGACGTGACAGGAAGTGCCAGTACAGGCTGTTGAAGGGGCAAGACTGTTCTCCGGTTCGTTGCCCGACCTTGTAATGACAGTCGCCGCAATAATCGCTCATGCGCTTGATGTACTGCCCCGATGAGCAGTACGGCTTGCTGGCGACCAGCCCACCGTCGGCAAACTGGCTCATACCGCGCGTGTTGGGCATTTCAACCCATTCGATCGCGTCTGCATAAATGCCGAGGTACCACTGGTCTACCTGGTCGGGGTCAACTCCCGCAAGCAAGGCGAAATTGCCGGTCACCATCAGCCGCTGAATATGATGCGCATAGGCGTGATCGAGTGATTGCCCGATTGCGTGTGCCACGCACGCCATGCGCGTGTCACCGCTCCAGTACCAGCCAGGCAGGTCGCTGTCGTGCCCCAGCTCATTGTGGCTGGCGTAGCCGGGCATATTGGCCCAGTACATGCCGCGCATGTATTCACGCCAGCCGATGATCTGCCGGACAAAGCCCTCCACCGAGGGCAGCGAAACCGAATCGTTATCCTTCCAGGCGTCCAGCACGGCGGAGACCACTTCCGCGGGTGACAACATCTTGGTGTTCATCGAGAACGAGAGCCGGCTGTGGAACAAGGCCCAGCCGCGGGTCGTCATGGCGTCCTGGTAAGGGCCAAACAGGGGCAGGCCATGTTCGAGAAAATGGGTCAATAAGGACAGTGACTGCTCCCGGTTAACAGGCCAGTCTGTCTTGCCGTCGCCGTCGTTGCCGATAGTCTCCACCTCGTGCCGGCGAATTCTTTTCAACACCTCGCTGGTGTCGTTGCCGAACAGTTCTTGTGAGGGCAGGGACTGGTCCTGCGGCAACTTCTTGCGGTTTTTTTCGTCGTAGTTCCACTCGCCGCCTTCCGGCTCGCCTTCCGAGTCGACCAATATGTCCAGCTTGCGGCGCATGCGGCGGTAGAAAGCTTCCATGCGGTGAGCGGTGCCTTTTTCAAATTGCTTGTCTATCTCATCGAAGGGCAGCAGGAAGTGTTCGCTGTCGCAACAGGCGGTTTCAATCTCGAGGGCATCGCAAATACCCTCGAGTTGCTTCACCAGGCGAAACTCATCCGGCCGCTGGTATTCGAAGCGCGAGGCCCCGGATTCGCGGGCCAGTTCGACCACAAGCGCTTCGAGGTCATCGAATGCAGCGCTGTCGTCAAGGTCCAGGTATAAGACCTTGTGACCCTGCTCTTCCAGGGTGCTCGCAAACGATTCCATGGCGAGAAAAAAGGCCGCTACTTTCTGTACATGGTGACGCACATAAGCGGCCTCCTGGTGCAGCTCTGCAAGCACATAGAGGACATCGTCGTTTTCAGAGTCAAACCAGCTGTGATCCAGGTTCAGCTGGTCACCGAGGACCAGGCGCAGGCAACTGCATGAGGGCACATTCATTGCCGGGCTGATCTGCGGTTTCTACGACAGCGCTCGGAACAGTAACGCACCTCTTCCCAGTTGGCTTTCCACTTTCGGCGCCATTCAAACGGCAGGCCGCACACCGGGCAATCCTTGCTGGGGAGTAGTTTTCGCCGCGCCACGAGAGGTCATGCCCCGGCCGGTTTCTCGGCCAGCAGGTGAACGTCGCTGATGGCACGCTCGATAAAACCGCCCTCGCAATAGGCCAGGTAAAATTCCCACATGCGGATAAATGCTTCCGGGTAACCCAGCGCCTTCACCTCGTCCTCCCGCGCCAGGAAGTTCCTGCGCCAGTGGTTCAGGGTCAGCGCGTAATCACGCCCGATGTCTTCCACGCCGGTCACCAGCATGTCGCTGACGCGGGCGATGGTCCCGGTCATCACTGACAGGCACGGCAGGCAGCTGCCGGGGAAAATATAGCGTTGTATGAAATCGACGTTTTTCTGGGCATATTCATATTGCTGGTCGGCGATGGTGATGGCCTGGATCAGCATGCGACCGCCAGGTTTGAGCAGCTTACTGCACTTGGCGAAATAGGTGTCGTACTGGTCGCTGCCGATGGCCTCGATCATTTCAATCGAAACCAACTTGTCAAAGCTTCCTTCGACGTCCCGGTAGTCTTCGAGCAGCAGGGTGATGCGGTCCTCAAGGCCCGCCTCGCGCACCCGTTTCTCCGCCCAGTCATGCTGCGCTTGCGAGAGCGTCGTTGTGGTGACCCGGCAGCCGTACTGCGACGCAGCGTGGATGGCGAGGCTGCCCCAGCCGGTGCCAATCTCCACAAGGTGGTCGTCCGGCTTGAGGTCGAGTTTGTCGCATATCACCCGAAGCCGGTGCAATTGCGCCTGGTTCAGGCTCATATCCGGATCTGCGAACATGGCCGACGAATACATCATTGAATCGTCCAGCCACAGGCTGAAGAATTCGTTGCCGAGATCATAATGGGCCGAAATGTTGCGCCGTGCGCCCTCGCGTGTATTGCGGTTGATCCAGTGAAAAAGTTTCTGCAGCGGCCGGGTCAGCTTGGCGGTGCCTTTTTCCATGCCGTCAAGCACATCGCGATTGCGCAACAATATACGCACCAGTGATACCAGGTCGTCACACTGCCAGGCGCCGCGCATATAAGCCTCACCGGCGCCGATCGAGCCGCCGAACGCGATATCGCTGTAAAACGACTTATCGAGCACCCGGATCGCGGCCGACAGGCCCTGGTTTTCCGTCGGTTCCCCGAACACCCGTTCCTGTCCAGGCTCAGACAATACCACCGTGCCGTGCTGGAGCTTTCCGAGCTGACCCAGTACCAGGCGCCGTGCGAGCCCGTCGAGCAGACCCGGCTTGGGCGTTGCAGACAAATGTTGTTGTTCGGCAAGGCTTACTGACTTCATCAATGTTTTCCTTCAAGAGGTTTGTGCTTGGCCGGGTGGTCATACACCGGTATACGCTTCAGCCATAGCCGAAGGGCCTGCCAGTGAATACCCCACATTACGCGCAGGGTCATCAGCGGATATACCACCAAAACCCTCGCCAGCGCCGTGCCACTGATCTCGGTACGTTCGAGGCTCAGCGTGGCATCGAACATTTTCTCGCCATCTCGGGCGTTTTCCATGTGTACGTCGAGGCGCGCATCGGGCGTGTTGAAGCGCCAGTCGTATTCGACATCCATGGGCATGAACGGAGAAACATGCATCAGCTTGTGCGGGGCGTAACGCTTGTGTTCGCCGGCGCCCTTGTCATCCGGCGCCGCCAGCACATAACAGTGCTGTTCGCCCCACGGGGTGTTGTTGACCTCGGCGACGATGGTTTCCAATCGCTCCTGCGAGTCAAAGCAGTAATAAAAACTGACCGGGTTAAAGCAGTAACCGAAATAACTCAGGTGGGTTAGCAGGCGAATGGGCCCTTGCGGCCGCCGCCCGGTCTGGTCAGCCACCAGGTCACGCACGGCCTCGTCGAGCGGTACAGATGGATCGCCCATGTGATGTTCCCGCCGAAAACGCGCCAACGCGCGCCGGGTCGTTGACCAAAGCCATCGGCCATCGAATACGCTGTCCAGTTCAGAAAGATCCAGGTAGACCATGAACATGCGGTAATTGAACG
>JABDJL010000115.1 GCA_013002505.1 Lysobacterales bacterium
CCCCAGTACATATGCTGAACAGGAATGACAGGATTCGTCGATTGATCCTGGTGGCGCCGATGTTGGTATTTGTCCTGGTGTTCATTGTTCGAGGCGGATTTTTGAGCGGCTGGAGAGGCTTTTTCTATGCTTCACAACGGTTTTTCGCAGAATTGCTATTAAGCCTGTTTTTACTCGATCGTAAACTGTTGCGAAGCGTCAGAGATGAAGACTCTGAGACGAATTGATGAAATTGGACCAGTACAACAATTCAAACTTTGACCGCGGTAAGCCATGGGCCGTGGAGGCACTTTGGCGAGTCATTGAAGGAATATTGTTCAGCTCCTGGTTACCGGGGTCTGGTTGGCGCCGCATTTGTTTGAGAGTGTTTGGCGCCACGATTGGCCAGGGTGTAGTGATCAAGCCCCGTGTCAGGATCAAGTTTCCCTGGCGCCTTACGATCGGCGATCATTCCTGGATTGGAGAGAGTGTATGGATCGATAACCTGGCCCGGGTATCAATCGGCGATCATTGTTGTATTTCCCAGGGTGTTTACATTTGTACCGGCAGTCACCGGTGGGACAAGTCATCATTTGACCTCGAGGTAAAACCCGTCAAGATCAATAATCAGGTTTGGATTTGTGCAAATTCCACTGTTGCCCCAGGAGTTACTTTGATGGAAGGGAGCGTTCTTACTTTGGCTTCTCTTGCAAATTGCGATTGCGACGCATGGACCATTTATTCAGGAGTACCAGCTTCGAAATTCAAACCCAGGCAAAGTTGACATTAAAAGCAACCCTTGAAGAATGCGTGAGTCTCAACCAATGATCGGTTATTTCCATTCATGCTGACCTCCGGCGCACACTGGGATTTCCTGCTGGCATTTGCCGTGGTGCTGATTGCACTACCGCTGTTCATCCGCTTTGCGCCGGCGCTGGGTTTGCTTGACTCGCCGGATGACCGAAAAGACCACTCAGGGAACGTTCCCATGGTGGGTGGGCTGGCTGTTTTCCTGGGTGTTCTGGTGGCGCTGGGCCTGGGGCACTGGAATGAACCCGGGACCAGGGAAATGCTGGCAAGTGGCCTGCTGCTGCTCGCGATCGGCGTCGTTGATGACCGCAGCCATACCCATCCGCGTTACCGCTTCCTGGTTCAAATTATCGCCTCGGCACTGATGATCTTCGGTGCGGGTGTCCTGCTGCTGGATTTTGGCCGGCTGTTGGGTCCGTTTAGCTTGCCGCTGGGTTGGTTGGCCATCCCGGTGACGGTGTTTTGCGTGGTTGGCGTGACCAATGCGACCAACATGATCGACGGCATGGATGGCCTGTCCGCGAGCCTGGTGCTGGTTGCGCTGGCGGCGCTGGGCATATCGGCCGCGCTGCAGGGTATCTCTGCGGCGGCATTGCCGCATGTCATGGTGCTTGGCGGGGCCGTTGCGGCCTATTGGCTGTTCAACGTTCGCCTGCCATGGCGGGGTAGGGCGCTGGCGTTCTTTGGTGATGCGGGAACCCTACTGCTGGGGTTTTTGCTTGCCTGGCTGCTGGTTGAGCACAGCCAGGGGCCCGGGCGGATCATCGCCCCGGTCACGGCGTTGTGGTTTTTCGCGGTGCCCTTGTTCGACACGGTTTTCCTTATGATCCAGCGCAAGCTCGCCGGCAAGTCAATGGTCGAAGCCGATCGGCGCCACCTGCACCATGCTTTTTTGCGCTCGGGCCGAAGCGTGAACGTGACATTGCTGGCCATGGTGTTGCTGGCCGCCCTGATGGCCGGCGCTGGCCTCGCGATGGAGGTGCTCGCGGTTCCTGAATACTGGCGATTCTATGCGTTCCTGTTGGTTTCGGGCGTTTATTACCTGGCCATGAGTCGCAGCTGGCGGTCAAAACGTTTCTTCGGCAGGTTGATTCAATGAGGAATGTGGTGAATGGCTGACCCCCTCGACCGCAAGCGTCATTCTGCACTGCCATTCGTGATGTTCCTGGCCTGGCTGGTGTGGTTGCCGCTGCCGCTGGGCAGCAACCGGCCGGTATGGCTGGCGCTGGCGGTGGCCTGGCTGTGTGCCACCCTGATCGTGATCCTGTTCAAGTGGCTGCGGCGGCGCTTCCACCTGCCCAGGGCTTTTCGCGAAGCCAAAACGGCATGGGTCGTGCTTTTCGTTTTCCTGCTGTGGCAATTTCTGCAGCTGACAGCGCCAGCCTGGATGATTCCCGGCTTCATTCATGACGCTTACCAGGCCGCGCGTAGCTCGGCGCCGGGGATTACACCCGACCGCTATGCAGGTTTCGAGGCCATGCTGGTTTCGATCGTGGTCTATGGCGGTTTCGTGTGTACCTTGTTGCTGGTGGATTCGATGTACCGGGTCAAGCAACTGCTCTGGACCCTGGTCTGGGTGGGCGTGGTCATGTCTGTCATTACCGGTATCACCGTCATGGATGGATCACAGGTGCAGGTTCTGGGCGTGCAACTGACCAGTAACGGCACCGCTTCCGGCTCATTTATCAACCGTAATCACTTTGCCAATTACCTTGTCATGACGCTTGCGGCCGGCATTGGATTGCTGATGTCCATGCAGGATACCCGCCGTGGCCTGAGCTGGCGCCAGCGCGTGCAGCGCATGGCGGAAACATTGCTCGGGCCGAAAGCGCGTCTGCGGGTGTTCCTGGCCTTAATGGTCATTACGCTGGTCCTGACCCGCTCACGAATGGGCAACAGCGCATTTTTCCTCAGCTTGCTGGTTGCCGGCCTGATTACATTGGTACTGATTCGTGGGCGTCAAAGATCATTATTCATTTTGATTTCAAGCCTTGTCGCGATTGATATTTTTATTGTCGGCACGTGGTTCGGCGTGGAGCAGGTAGTGGATCGCATCCAGGCGACCGTCAGCGTCGAACAGGACCAGGTGGTGATCAATGCCCAGGATCGCCTCGATGCGATTACCGAGACCACGCGCATGATCAGGCAGGCGCCGCTGGTGGGGTCGGGCGGTGGGGGATACTTCGCGCGCTTTCCCCAGTTCAGGAGCCAGGATCAGAAGTTTATGGATCACGCGCACAACGACTACCTCGAATTTACCGCCAACTATGGCATTCCGGCCATGTTGTTATGGGCGTGGTTCCTGTTTCTCAGCCTGGCCAAATCTCTGGAGCAATTGAAGAAGCGCAACCATCCGCTGGCGCTGGGAGCCAGTTTCACCAGCCTGATGGCGATGATCGGAATGGGCATTCACTCGACGGTGGATTTCAGCCTTCAAATTCCGGCCAACGCGGTGACCTTCATGGTTTTGTTGGCATTGCCGTGGGTTGTTTCGGTGAGCCGCAAGCT
Organism: Lysobacterales bacterium; assembly: GCA_013002505.1. GTDB lineage: Bacteria > Pseudomonadota > Gammaproteobacteria > Xanthomonadales > SZUA-36 > JABDJL01. Next base: position 3,298 of record JABDJL010000115.1, read on the forward strand.
GGTTTGAAGGAAGTTTTCAGCAAAACTCCTGTGTTGAATTTGCGCCCAAAATCGCCCTGTTAACAATCTGTATGGACAGCTTATGACCACGCAACAGAGCCGTGCTGTATTCATAGGGCCATGCAATTGTGTCAGAACTTGTAAAATCCTCAGAAAATAAAGACCTGGGCGGTGTACTTTGCAACCCTTATCGGGTATTTTTATCAACTAAGTGGGTTAATGTTCATTGTGGGCGGAGTGATTTAAATCACAGATCACTCCTGTCGCGCATGAGCATTATTTTTTTATCAGGATCATCAACAGGGCGGGTGCCTGCATTCATGCAAATTTCGGGAATGAAAAGTTTGGTATTAATCATGCTGCTTGGCAGCGTGTCGCCCGGTGCGTGGGCCCAGGATCAGGATGGCATTTCACTGGGGCAGATGAACCTGTTGCTGACGGCCGGACTCACCTGGGGGCACGATGACAACGTCACCTTTGCCCAGGCGGGCAAGGAAATTGATTCGAATTTCTACGTATTTTCACCCGGCATTCGTCTCGAGGCACCCAGCAATCGTTCCCTGTTCGCACTGCAGTTGAGTGGTGAAAAGGGTGAATACGATGACAGCCCTGCCGACGACTACTCGGACTGGACCCTGAGGGGCAGTTGGGATTTTGACCCAAGCTCACGTACCAGCATGGGCCTGTTTGGCGAAATGCAGGAAGGACATGACCGCAGAGGCCAGGGCCGAAGCCAGGGTGACCTGGGGTTGGCGATATTCGATGCTGACGAGTACGACCTGGACTCGTTCGGCGGGTACTTCACTTATGGCGCAATAGGCTCGCGTGGACGGCTGGAGCTTGAAGCGGCCTTCAGTGATCGGCAGTACACCAACAATCGCGATATTACGCAATTCCTGGATCGCGACCAGAACAGGCTCGAAGGAACGTTTTTTGTCCGTATCCGGCCAAAAACCTCGCTGCTGTTTGGTTTAGGTAAGTCAGAAATTGATTATGCAAGGCGGTTTACCGATGGCACCTCGTTTGACAGTGACGAGAAGCGGTACTTCTTCGGCGTTACGTGGGATGTCAGCGCCCGCACGTCGGGCCGAATTGATATCGGTAAATTGGAAAAGGATTTCGTCGACCCATTAAAAACCGGCTACGATGACGATTTCTACCGGGTCGGCATAGACTGGCAGCCGCGTACTTACTCGACGTTCAACTTGTCCGCGTTGAAACAAACCACCGAGGCGCAGTTCCTCGGAGATTACGTGTTGCGCGAAGATATTTCGCTGTCCTGGACGCACTACTGGAGCGATCGCTTCAACACCATCCTGGAACTTGGCACCGGCGATGACAGCTACGAGCCGACTTCCCGCAGTGACGACATCGATTACTGGGGCATCGAGGCACGCTGGCAGCTAAATTCGCATTTCCAGCTGGGCGTTGGTTTCCACGACTTCCAGCGTAGTTCGGAGATTGCTGAATTCGATTATGACCGCGGTGTCTGGTTACTGACGCTGGAGGGTTCCCTGTAACAGTCCGAATCATTACGGGTTGAATTACTGTAAAAATCATCTGTCAGAAAGCCTGTCTAAACGACAGGTTTTTTGTTTCTGGTGTTAGAATGGAGTCGTATGTACAAGAAATCATTCATTAAATTAGTCCTGTTGCTGGGGCTTTCGCAGTCTCTGGCCGCTTGGTCCGCAATCGCACAGGAATCGGCCGACCAGGGTGCCTACCGGCTGGGCCCGGGTGATTCAATCAGCATCCAGGTGTTTGGTGAAGATGATCTTTCGCGCCAGTTGACGCTGGGTGAGGATGGCCGGATCAACTACGCCTTTGTCGGCCAGATCCAGTTGGCGGGTCAATCCATTGAAGAGGTCGAAAAAACCATCACCGACCGATTACGCGGCGACTACCTGATCAATCCGCAGGTCAGCGTCACGATGGCTGGCTACCGGCCATTTTTCATCAACGGAGAAGTGAATGAACCGGGCAGCTATCCTTATCAGCCCGGTTTGACGGTTGCAAAGGCCATTTCGCTGGCCGGCGGGCTCACTGAACGTGCCTCCGACAAGAAGATCTTTTTGATTCCTGATGGTGGTCTTGAATCCAATCGACTTCGGGTCAGCCTGGACGATGCGGTCGAACCGGGCGTCACTATCACGATAGAGCAGAGCTTTTTTTAGGCGGTCGGAACGATGATTCAGAATCCCGAAACACCGCCCGTTGTCGTGGCTGACCAGCCTATGCAGGAACGGGGTATGGACCTCAGGGTTTACCTCGGTGTGCTGCTGAAGTACAGGTGGTCGATTCTCGGGATAGCCATCCTGGCGGGCATTATTGGCCTGTATTCAGCGCTTAAGGCAGTGCCTATTTATAGCGCCTCGGCCAAGCTGCAAATTGAACGGAACGATCAGAATTCCGCACTGGCCGCACAATTCGGCACGCTGTATTACGACTGGGAGTTCTACGAGACCCAGTACCAGTTGATCCAGTCGTGGGGCGTGGCCGAGTTGACGGCCAAAAAAATGGGCCTGTTCGATGCGGTGCCGGTAACAGACAAAGCGCCCCTGAAATCCGGATTCAGCCTGAACTGGCGTGACTGGCTGCCCGAGTCCATGAGGCCGATACCGCGCTCAATGAGCCCGGAAGAACACCGTGCCAACCTGATCGCCAGCGTGCAGGGTGCGATCAAGGTCAGGCCGGTCGAGAACAGCCAATTGGCCTCGATTGTCATCGAACATCCCGACCCCGCCCGGGCAGCGGAGTATGCTAACTACGCGGCTGAATCGTATGTCGAATTCCTCAAAGACAAGAACCTGGAAAACCTGCAGTCCGACCAGATCTGGTACGCCTCGCGGCTCGACACGGCCAAGCAGGAACTGGACGAAGCCAACCTCGCGCTGCAGCAGTTTTATGAAAGACAGGGCCTGATCCAGGCCGGGCAGGGCGCCAATTCCATCAAGGCCCAGGCGCTTCAGTCTGCACTGTCCGGACAGGGTGAGGCGCGTACGCGCCGCCAGACCCTGCAACGGGTATACCGCGATATCGAAAACGCCCGCAACGGACAGGGTTCGCTGGATACCATCACCGAGTTGGAATCGCGCGGCGTGGTCCGGGCGCTCAAGACCACGGTGGTTCAGTCGCGCCAGAGGGTCAACGAGTTGTCGCAACGCTACGGTCCTAAGCATCCGACCATGATCGAGGCGCAAACAGGGCTTGAAAACGCGGAGCGAGAATTCACGTCCGAACTGGAGCGGGTTGCCGACAGCGTGGTCGCCGATTACCGGCGCGCCCAGGCTGCCGAACAAACCTACAGTCAGCAGGTGGCCTCCGCCGAAAATGAGATCAGGGCGCTGGACCGCAACCGTGCTGAGCAAACCAAGCTGGAAGACGCGGTGGCCACGTCCAGGGCAATTTTTGAGAAATTGCAGTCGGGCGAACAAACGTCCAGCATGCTGGGCGGCGGATCGCAAAAACCCAACGTCACGATTATCGAACGGGCGCGTCCGAATTACACCCCGGTTCGGCCGGACAAGCGGCGCATGGTCATGGTCGCGGCGCTGGTGGGCCTGATGCTGGGCATTGGTTTGGCCTTCCTGCTCGATCATCTCGACAACACGTTCAAGGGTCCGGAAGACGTCGAAAAGCGGCTCGGCTTGCCGGTGCTGGGTTCGCTGCCCAAGCTCAAGCTCGAGAAGGATGACAAGCTGCAACCGATGCGTGAATTCCAGGAGTCGCACAAATCCGCGTTCTCCGAATCCATTCGCACAATTCGTACCGGTGCGATGTTGTCGGGACTGGATCGTGAGCAGAACGTGGTAATGGTTACCTCGTCGGTGCCTGGCGAAGGAAAGACAACCTTGTCATTGAACTTGGCCCATGCCATTGGCCAGATGAAAAAGACCCTGCTGATTGACGCCGATATGCGCCGCCCGATGGTCGGCAAAGCACAGTCCCTGGACAAGGCGCAGCCGGGCCTGGCCAGTTTCGTGACCGGCGAGCATTCGTTCGAGCAGTGCGTAACGCATTCCGAAGATGCCGACCTGACCATCATGCACGCCGGTTCGATTCCGCCGAATCCGCTGGAGCTGCTGGCCTCGAAACGTTTTGAGCGGATACTGGAAGAACTGCGCAAAACCTACGAGTACATCATCCTGGATTGCGCCCCGGCACTGGCAGTCAGCGATGCGCTGGTGGTTTCCAGGATGAGCGATGCGGTGCTGTACGTGATCCGCGCCGACGGCACGCCGTTCCAGGCCGCCGAAGAGGGTATGCGGCGCCTGCGGCGGGCCAACGCACCGGTGCTGGGCGCCGTGTTGAACCATGTCCAGACCCGGGGCCGCGGGTACTATGGCAAGTACTACCGTTATGGCTACCGCTACCGCTATGGCTATTACAATTCGAACTATTACCACGATTACTACGGTCACGGTGATAAGTCCTGATCCCCGCCTGTGATTCCACACGCCACGAAGCCGAAAATGTGCTGCCCCGCAACCAAGCAAAATGATTGATCTCCACTGCCACCTGCTGCCGGGTATCGACGATGGCGCCGGGGACCTTGCAACGGCGCTCGACATGGCACGCATGGCCGTGGCCGATGGCATCACCCACGCGGTGCTGACACCCCACCTGCATGGTGGCCGCTGGGATAACCGGGCTGCCGAAGTCAAAGGGCATTGCGAGGCTTTTGCTCGAGCGCTCACCGAGCACGACATTCCCCTGGAGGTCAGTTACAGCGCAGAAGTGCGTATCGGACCCGAAATCCTGTCCTGGATTCCTGCCGGCGACATCCGCTTCCTGGGCAGTTGGGAAGGCCGAAAAGTCCTGTTGCTGGAATTGCCGCATGGCCAGATTCCGCCGGGTTCAGACAAGCTGACCGGCTGGCTGTTGAATAATGGCATTCAACCGATGATTGCCCATCCGGAACGCAATAAATTTGTACTGCGGGACCTGGCCGCGATTGAGCCCTTCGTCGAGCAGGGTTGCCTTTTACAGGTAACGGCCGGGTCCGTGGCGGGCGGCTTTGGCGAACCTGCCCGTGAACGGGCGATCGAATTGCTGGCGCGCAACTGGGTCACCATTTTGGCCAGTGACGCGCACAGTTCGCAGTGGCGGCCCCCGGTGCTGTCAGAGGGGCGCGAAGCGGCCAGTGCCGTTGTTGGCGAGGACCAAGCCTGGCAGCTTGTTCATGGCCGCCCCTGGAAAATCGCGGAGCAGCATTTTGAAGCGGCGTAACCGCTACCTGGTTGCCATTCCGCTTATCGCGCTGTTAATCGTGTTGGCTACGGTTTCCATCAGGTGGGGGCTGGCCAGCCTTGACCTGTGGCGGGCGGCGGAAATTCTTGAACAGCTTGAACAGTCCTCCTTGGCGCTCGAAAGCAAGGAAGCGCTGCTGTTGCGCGGTTTCAAGCATGTATCCAATGCACAGGCCATGGGCGGCGGACATGCGGACGCGTTTAACCGGCAGGGGCGACTCCTCTACTGGCAGGCGATGAACCTGGCGGAGGACTGGGGCCAGCGCAACCAGTTACTGGACCAGGCTGCAGAACAATACCGCGAAGCACTGAAGGTGCGCCCTGGCTGGCCATATTTCTGGGCCAACCTCGCGGTGGCCAAGGCAGAACGCGGCATTTTCGACGGCGAATTCCGCAAGGCGATCCGGCGTACCGTGGAAACGGGGCCATGGGAACCCCGTGTGCAGTTGCAGCTCATACAGGTGGATTTTATCGAGCAACAACGCCTGGACCGTCGCAGCCGTCAGTACATTGAGCAGATGCTGGGCAATGCGCTTCAAACGCAACCATTGAAAGTATTTGACCTGGCTTCGGACCTTGAGCAGTTAGCACGGCTGTGCACCATGAATGAGGCCAGTGTGCTGGCCAGCCAGTGCAGGACAGCTGGTTATGCGTTGCCGGTAAGCAGCCCATCATGAGTGAATCCCTGAAAGATCAATTGCTGAAGCTGGGCCTGGCCAAGCAGCCACCCAATAAGCAGAAAAAGGTGTCTCATCGACGTAAGAAGCCTGCCCGCAAGCGAGCCGCGAGGAGCGCTGACGAGTTATCGCTGGACCAGGCCTACAGGCTAAGAGCGAAGGAAGAAAAAGATAAGGCCCGGCTGAAGAAAGAGGAAAAGCGTTTGCTGGACCTGGAGCGTCGCCGCATCAACAAGCAGGTGCAGGAGATCACCGACAAACATGGTTTGAACGAAAAGCAGGCCGAGATCAAGCGTAATTTCATGTACAAGGGCCGCATACGCAGCGTGCTGTGCACGCCGGAACAGCTCAGGGCGCTGAATGCCGGTGAACTGGGCGTGGTGTTCCTGCGTGGCTCGTACATCATCATGGCGCCAAAGCACGTGAAAGCGGTAGGCGCGCTTTCCCCGGACCACGTACCGGACCTTGGCGGCAACGAGCCGCCCGATGAGTCCGAGGACGATGAGCACAAGGTACCCGACGACCTGGTGTGGTGATGATGGTCTGCGAAATGGGGCATCCTGCCACCATTCGCAGTCGCTCGGACAAGACGCGGTCTTGATCCTCGCTTGCGCATTGCGTTCGCACATCCCTGTGCGAATCCGCCTACCTCATAACCCCACTACCTAATCGATATTGGACACCAGGTTGCGGCGTGCTTCTGATTCGCCGATGCCCTTGCGCTGCGCGTAATCCTCGAGCTGGTCTTCGAGAATAGTTCCGACGACAAAGTACTGGCTGTCCGGATGCGCGAAGTAGTAACCGCTGACGGACGCGGCCGGCAGCATGGCGTAGCCGCCGGTCAGCTCCATTTTCGAGTTCCGCTCGGCGTCCAGCAGGTCGAACAGTTTTCGTTTTTCACTGTGGTCCGGGCAGGCCGGGTAGCCGGGGGCAGGGCGGATGCCCCGGTATTGCTCGGCGATCAGTGCCTCGCTATCCAGTTCTTCATCCTGCGCGTATCCCCAGGTATTGCACCTGACTTCCCGGTGCATGTACTCGGCCAGCGCCTCGGCCAGACGGTCCGCAAGCGCCTTGAGCAGAATCGACGAATAATCGTCATTCTGCGCTTCGAATTCGGCCACTTTCTCCTCGATTCCCAGCCCCGCCGTCACGGCAAACAGGCCGATATGGTCTTCCAGGCCTGAATCAGCTGGTGCCACGAAATCCGCCAGGCACAGGTGCGGTTTGCCTGCCGCCTTGGCTTTTTGCTGGCGCAGGAAACACATCCTTTGCAATTCCTCGCTGCGGCTTTCGTCGCGATAAATGACAACGTCATCACCATCCGCCGCGGCCGGCAACAGCGCAACCGTCGCTCGGGCTTTCAGCCACCCATCTGAAACAATTGCTTTCAGCATCGCCCGGGCATCGTCGAACAGGCTGCGCGCGGTCTCGCCTTTTGCCGGGTCATCCAGGATATCGGGGTAACGCCCGGATAATTCCCAGGTCTGGAAGAACGGCGTCCAGTCAATGAGTTCCACCAGCTTTTCCAACTCGAAATCCTCGAAGACATGCACACCCGGCCGCGCTGGAGCGAGGGGCGAATAGGCATCCCAGTCAGGCTGGAAACGATTTTCGCGGGCTTTTTCAATCGGCACAGGCGGTTCGCGACGGCTGCCCTGGGCACGGCGCTCCCGCAGGGCTGCGTAGTCCGCAGCATATTCTTGCTGCAAGGCCTGGCGTTGAGGTCCATCAACCAGCTTTTGCGCCACGCCTACCGCGCGCGAGGCGTCCTTGACCCAGAACACGCCCTTGCCGTAGTTGGGCTCGATACGCAGTGCCGTGTGCACCCGCGAGGTGGTGGCGCCGCCAATCAGCAAGGGCAGGTCCAGGCCGCGCCGCTCCATTTCGGCTGCGACCAGCCGCATCTCTTCCAGCGAAGGCGTGATCAGTCCGGACAGGCCAATCATGTCCACTTTTTCCTTGACCGCAGTATCAAGAATCTTCTCGACCGGTACCATGACGCCCAGGTCAATGACTTCAAAGTGGTTGCAGCGCAGCACCACGCCAACGATATTTTTGCCAATATCATGCACATCGCCCTTTACGGTGGCCATCAGCACCTTGTGGGCTTCGCTGTTGTGGTCACCGGCCGCGAGCTTCTCTTCCTCGATATACGGCACCAGCACCGCCACGGCCTGTTTCATGACACGCGCGCTCTTGACCACCTGGGGCAGGAACATTTTACCGTCGCCAAACAGGTCGCCGACCACGTTCATGCCGTCCATCAGCGGGCCTTCGATCACCTCCAGTGCGCGCGAGGCCTGCTGCCGTGCTTCCTCGGTATCCGCTTCGATATGGGCATTGATGCCCTTGACCAGCGCGTGTTTGAGACGCTCGTTGACCGGCAATTCACGCCAGGCTTCCTGGTCCTCGCTACTTTCCCGATCGCCCTGGAAACGGCTGGCCACGGCCAGCAATCTTTCCGACGCACCGGGATCGCGATTCAGGATGACATCTTCTACAGCCTCGCGCAGTTCAGGCTCGATCTCATCGTAAACTTCGAGTTGACCGGCGTTGACAATACCCATGTCCATGCCGGCCCTGATGGCGTGGTACAGGAACACCGAGTGAATGGCCTCGCGAACCCGGTTCTGGCCGCGAAATGAGAAGGATATATTGCTGACACCGCCGGAGATCAGGGCGCCGGGACAGCGTTTCTTGATTTCACGGGTGGCCTCGATAAAGTCGTGGCCATAACTGTTGTGCTCATCGATTCCGGTCGCCACGGCAAAGATATTGGGGTCAAAGATGATGTCCTCGGGCGGAAAGCCGACCTCCTCGGTGAGGATGTTCCAGGCCCGTTCACAAACCGCCACCCGGCGTTCAAACGTGTCGGCCTGGCCCTGCTCATCAAACGCCATGACAATGACGGCCGCGCCGAAGCGTAAAATCGTCCGGGCCTGCTCAATGAAGGGCGCTTCACCCTCTTTGAGGCTGATCGAGTTGACGACGCCTTTGCCCTGCAGGCAGGCGAGTCCGGCCTCCAGCACTTCCCAGCGTGACGAATCCAACATCACCGGAACGCGGGCAATGTCCGGCTCGGAGGCGATCTGGTTCAAAAATCGCACCATGACCGCCGGTCCATCAAGCAAGCCCTCATCCATGTTGATGTCGATGATTTGGGCGCCGTTTTCGACCTGTTGCAAGGCCACTTCTACGGCCTTTTCGTAATTGTCGGCCTGGATCAGGCGACGAAACACGGCCGAACCCGTGACATTGGTGCGCTCACCTACATTAACGAAGTTTACTTCCGGTGTAATGGTGAAAGGCTCGAGGCCAGAAAGCCTACAATGGCGTTTTATATCAGGTATTTGTCTCGGCTTTGCAGATTCGACCTGCACCCCGATTTCCCTGATATGCTCGGGTGTCGTACCACAACACCCCCCCACCATGTTGAGCAAACCCCGCTCGGCGAATTCACCAAGTACCGCGGCCATGTGCTCGGGGGTATCGTCGTACTCGCCCAGTTCATTCGGCAGGCCGGCATTGGGGTGCGCACTGACCCTGCAATCGGCGACCCTTGACAGCTCCTGAATCCATGGGCGCATTTCACTGGCGCCCAGCGCACAGTTCAGTCCGATTAGAAATGGCCGGGCGTGGCGTACTGAATGCCAGAAGGCCTCGACGGTCTGGCCGGACAGCGTACGGCCGCTGGCGTCGGTGATGGTTCCGGAGATCATCAGCGGCACCCGGCAGCCCAGTTCCTGCTCTACGTCGCCGATCGCGAACAGCGCGGCCTTGGCGTTGAGCGTATCGAATATGGTTTCGACAACCAGCAGGTCGCAACCACCTTCAATCAGGCCCCTGGCGGACTCCGCGTAGTTTTCACGCAGTTCAGCAAAAGTCACATTGCGAAAATCAGGCCGGTTTACATCCGGTGACAGGGACGCGGTTCGGTTTGTGGGGCCCAGCGCGCCGATAACGTAGCGCGGTTGCTGTGGTGTCCTGCGGCTAAACAGGTCGGCCTGCTCACGCGCCAGCCTGGCGGACGCGAAATTGAGGTCATACACATGATCCTCGGTGCCATAATCGGCCTGTGAAATCCGTGTGCTGTTGAAGGTGTTGGTTTCTATAAGATCGGCGCCGGCCTCGAGAAAATCATGGTGAATGCCGGAAATGGCATCCGGGCGAGTCAGGCTGAGCAAATCATTGTTGCCCCGCAGCGACTGCGCGTGGTCGGCGAATTGAGTGCCGCGGAAATCTTCCTCTTCCAGTTGCAGGGCCTGGATCATCGTGCCCATGGCCCCGTCCATCACCATGATTCGTTGATCCAGCGTGGTTTCGAGCTGTCGTACGACCTGTGGGTCGCGCCACTTGATTGCTGCTTTACCGGCGGTAGCCATCAGGGCTCAGGTTTTTCTGGCGAGCAAGGTCAGGATGGCGAAGTTCGGGGCACGTTTTTCGACCGCGGCAACATGGCATTCCACGGTAGCCAGCCCGGCATCTGAACAAAGCTGGTCCAGCGATTGCGGTGTGAATCCCAGGTTGACATGGTTGAATGGCTCCACTGCTTTTTCGTGCTTATGACGTTGCAGCGTGACGGCCAGCAATTGCCCGCCCGGGCCCAGCACACGGGCAATTTCCGCCAGCACCGCTTCCGGGCGGCGTGTGTAAGTCAGCGCATGCATCAACAGGACAGTATCAATCGACCCGTCTTCAACCGGCATATCGTGCATATCGCCGATATCAAATGACACATTCGGGCAGCAGGACAGGCGTTGCTTGCCCGCTTCCACGACCCGTTCACTGATATCGATGCAGGTAATATGCTTGGCATGCGGTGCAAGTAATTCCGCCAAAACGCCGTCACCAGAGGCCACGTCCAGCACGTTGCCCAACTGCAACAGCTGGGCCAGCGCGCGGGTCGTCGCTTCCCACGTGCGGCCGGGAGAGTAGTGGCGTTCCATGTCACCGGCGACGCTGTCTGCCCAGGTTCCGCCGTGGCGCGCATTGAGCACCTGCGGGATTCGCTCAAGGTCCTGGCCGATCAGGGGATCATCGGTATTCTGACGTAAAACGCCCCACATCGAACTTAAACCGGGGTCGTCGACGCGTTCGGCCATACGGTAGTAAACCGACACGCCCTGGCGCCGGTCGATGACCAGGCCGGCTTCCTTGAGCTTTGCCAGGTGGGTGGAAACACGCGGCTGAGCGAGCTGCGTAATGGCGGCCAGTTCGGCGACGCTCAGTTCCTCGCGATCGAGCAGCAACAGCAGGCGAATGCGGGTGCTGTCGGCAAGCAGACGGCAATGTTGCGATGCCAGTTGAAGATCCAGTGGTTGCGGCATATATCTTTATATCTTGATTAAAAGATATATGAAGCTTATCCAGTGTGCGGCGAGGGGTCAACTTTCCATTTGCTGCTCGATGACGGTGAGCAGCTCCGGCAACCGTTCCAGTTGCCGCGGGAACGACAATTCAAGCACCGGTAATCCCGTGTTAATCACATCGGAGGCGTGCGCCAGGTTGGCTTCCCTGGCGGCTGCATCACCAGGATCAAGATTGAATGCGCAATGCATCAGGGCCACCACGGCCTGCGTGGCAGGAAGTTCCCTGAGTTCAACGTGTTCTGCAGGTTCTATATGCGGGTCGTTGAGCAAGTACAGCGCATCCAGTTGGCAGTGCTGATCAGATGGGCCGTTGGTTTCATCGTGCAGCAGCAGTTGCTGCTTTTCTGACCAGGGACTGTAGCGCGCGAAAGGGCTGTCCTGCGTAAACAATGCCTGCTTCATATCCGGCAACAGGCGAACGCCGTGCAGCCCGCCGTGGGCTTGAATTTGGCCGTTGGCCAGGCTGATCTGAATGCAGTCATCGCTGATGATGCTTGCGCCCCGGCCATGGAATGCAGCAGCCAGCGTGGACTTGCCATGTCCGGAACGGCCAATGATGGCTACCGAGCGACCCGACTGGAGCGTCAGTGCACTCGCGTGCAACAGAAAATGGCCGCGGCTCGCCAGGTATCGGGGAATCACCTGGTTAAGCAGCAGGTGGCGCATCATGACTTCAGTGCCATCCGCATCCTGCATGCAGGTAATGATGCTGCCCTTGGCTATGTGAAAGGCAGCGTGGTGCGGAAACACGAACAGGTACTCACCGTCTCTGCGCTCGCATCGGCACACCTGCCGGTCATGTTCATCACGCCATTCAAAAGCGAGTTCAAAACCGGACGGGTCGAAGCCTTCAAGGTCGCGGGTTCGAACCTCGAATACGGGTTTCCCGCAGCCGCAGGCCGCCAGTTCGGGCAGCGGAAAGCTGCATTCAAAGCAATGAGTGAACAGTCGGTACATTGAGTAACGGGGCACAGGTTTGAGTGGCTGAATGCCGACTATTGTAAATCCTGCTTGTCCCGGCCTCAGTCCTGGCCGGGTTTACGCGGCTTGCTGTTGGCGGGAGTCGGCTCATCACCAAAACCGGTCGGGCAACTGGGCAAACACGGAGAGGGCGGATCGGGCGGCCCCTGGGCAATAGTCGGAAGTGACAAAACTGTGAGCGTAGGGGCTACCCAGGCTGCTTTTCCAGCCTTTTTGAGCAGCTTCCGACGTGACAGGCCTCCGGACTCAGCGCCCAGGGCGTCGTCACTGTTTTTTGACTTCCCCTTCATTCAGAACACTCCATGTTCCTGTAGATCAACGCACCACATTAAAGAATGGTAATGGTAAACGCATGTTCGTCGCCACTCATGGTAAATGTGTAACTGCCATCAGCTTCGATGGCCACTGTTTCACCGGAGACCTCGTTCACAAGCGTCGCATTGCTGAACAGACTTTCATCACCGTGCCACTGCAGCGTCACTTCCGATACCCCGGATGACGCCCTCACCACGAACGCCCAGTCGCCGCCGAAATTCTTGCCCAGTTTACGGAAGTCTGTCGTGTATCCCCAGTCAGCGGCCGGAAAATCCGGATTGCTGAACAGGATGCTCAGGTAGGGGCTGGAGTAGGGCGTCCATTCTTCGAGGTCACGGGAATCGAAACCGTCGCTGGCCGACTTGGCCTGCCCAAGCCGGTTGCCGGCATCTTCAAGCGTACCGGAGGTGGCCACCAGTCGGATCTCCCAGTCTTCGAGGCTCGACTTGCCGCCGCCTTTACCACCGCCGTTACCGTTACCGTTGCCACCGCCTTTCTTGCCATTGGGAGAATCTTCGATGGGTGCATCGGCGAACTCGGCCTGCAACGGCGCCTCGGCCGGAGGTGCCGCCGGTGATGGAAGCGTAATCGAATCTGCGCGGTGAGACCGGACCCAGAATGCATCAAATGCATCAATGGTGGCCGCCGGGTTTTCGGTACCGTCATAGCTCAGGTAAGAATTGCCGCCCCACATGTTCATCACACGCCACAGGCGGCACTTGCTACCCGGAGGAGCCTGGTCGCAATGGTGAAGCTGCTGGCCTTGTTTGAAATCCATCTGCGTAAAATTGTAAGAACTGTTGCCATTGGTCACGCTGACGCCGGTCCATTCGAATGAACCGTTATGCGGGTTACCCATCAGGTTCCAGCGGCCCGGATCCAGGTTTTCAGCAATATTGAATGTCGAGCTGCTGTTGAAGTCACCCTCGACGGTCACGTTATGGGCTGAGGTCGCGTAATACTGGTAGCCAACCCCGGCCTGCAGATTGGTATCTGCGCCAACCACTGCATAACCCGGAGAGCTGCCGCCGACGTCGTTGTCATAGACGTACAGGATCCAGGTGGCGCCGTAGTCGCCGGCCGCGGGACCGGTTGCAAATATCTGGCTGGCCCGGCTGTCGGGCGGCATGCAGGGCAGAGAGAAAAAGAACCACTGGTTGGCCGGCATGGCTTTGCTGGCGGTGCAGGGATAATCGGTGGTCGCGTTAACCGGGCCATCGAAACTTGAATTTCCTCCACCATTGCGGGCCCGAATCCGGTAGTAATATGTCGTCCCGGCGTTCAGCCCGGTGTTGGATATAGAAGTGGCATTTGCCGCGGCGATCAGTGCACTGAGCGTGCCCCAATCAGCGCCATCCAGTGACCGCTGAATTTCAAAGTCATCTTCGTTGGTCGAGCCGTCGGTCCAACTCAGGTCAATTTGCGATCCTGAAACCGCAACGGCAGCCAGGTTTGTAGGCGGCCCGTTGGGAGGCAGTGGCAAGGTCGTGAAATTGCCGCTGGCAAACCCGGACGCACCAACCGAGTTGGTGGCACTGACACGGTAATAATAAGTGGTGTTGTCGTTAAGGCCCGAATCAGGATAGGAAGTCGTGTCAGGTGGCAAGGTATCGCTCAGGACTGTCCACGGAGCCGCCCCGGTCAGCGAACGCTCGACCTTGTAGTTGTCTTCATCCGACGCGTTGTCGGTCCAACTCAAGGTAATGGAGGTCTGGGTGATGACACTCGCGATCAGGTTGCTGGGTGCATTTGGAGGCTCAGGGTCGGTGGTGGCCGACTGCGGAGGCGTGGAATCATCCGTGGTATTAAGAGATGAGTCACGTGCACGAACCACGTAGGAGTACTGCGTGCTTGAATCCAGACCCGTGGCTTCGTAATAGGTGCTGCTTTGCCAGGGACTGGTGGAGCAGCCACCCCCTGCCGACGAGGTGCACTGGAACTGGTACTCGACGAATCCCGAATCATCAGTGGCCGTGGTCGCCGTCATCTCGATACTGAAAGGTCCGGTCGCTGCCGGCGCGATCGCAAAGGTCATCGGGTCCGGCGAGGGCTTCGTGATGTCCGGGTCAACCGGTTCAACAGTGCCTTCAATAAAATACATACCCATGCTGTTGTAATCTGTGTAGTTGGCACTCCCCACACCATCGATCCTGATGTAATAACGTCCTGCCGGTGCAGCGACCAGGCTGACGCTGGCAAAGGTATCGTCTGCGGGTTGCGAGTAGTCCTGCTGGACCAGCGCGGAATCATAAAGCGTCATCTCAATGTCGAGGTTGGCGCCGCGGTGGCCGTTACAGCAAAACGAATGCCAGGCGGGTGTGGCAACGAGATTAATGTCGCCAGCCGCGACATCGACGTAAAACCAGTCAACGTCAGTACGACTGTTAATGACGCCTTTGTTTTCCGGCATCAGGTTATGCGGGTCAGTTTCGGGGCTTGAGACCAGGATATCGCCAGTGCCTGCGACGACCAGTTCTGTGGCGGCCCCTGAAGTATTTCCATGGTCGTCGGACACGAAGCCCAGGTCGCCAGCAATGATGGCTACGTCGTCTTCAGTGTTATTCGCGTTGGTGTACTCGCCCTGGCTCCATTGCGACACATGGTCGCCATAACTGCCACCCATAATGGGTCCCCAGCGTATGAATCCTGAACCGTGACCACCGTAATAGGTCGCTCCACCGGAGATGCCATCGTGGCCCAGGGAAATGTTGTGACCAAACTCATGCGATCCGGCTTCCGCATTGTTTCCCGGTGCGCCTCCTGAAACATTCGTGTAATACACCAGGGCGGGCGAATAAAGCGAAACATAATTTCCAGTACCGAAAACATTGATCCAAGCCACACCGCCGGCCCCAAACGCTGGCATATTGTTACCGTTGAAGTCGACGTCATGGGTGAACAAGACTCTGCCTGTCGTACTGGTAAACGACGCCGGCTCTTCGGTCGTGATATCAATGTCGTAGGGCGCAAAATCCTCTGCCATCCGATGCCAAATCTCACCAATGTTATCCAATTCCAATGCAGTAAAATTCGCCACGTTGTCAGGGGAATCATTGTTGGAAGGGTCGTAAGGCAGAGCCGGGTGTGGATCAATGCCGGTGGATGAACTATGGCCGCTGTTCCAACGCGTCCCGGTGATGATGTGGCCATCAAAATCAAGGTACAGCACGTTGCTGGAGCCGGGCCTGCTGTGTAACTTAAAAATCTCGGTATGTGGAATGGCCAATGGCGCGGCGATGGGTTCCATGTCCTTTTCGGTACGCTCGGCAATAATAAATCTGTCTGCGTAGAAAATTTCACCGAACTGATTTACATGCAGGAACGCCACATCTTCGGCTGGAAAATTGAATCCCTGAAGCCATTTCAGGGCGTTGGCGCGGGCCTGTGGAGGCAGATTGAGAATATCGTCTCGAAAGGCGCCTGGCGGCAAATCCTGAATTTTAGCGGGCTTGCCGACACTAAAAGTAGCCGGATTGGCATTGCTCGACTGGGCGACAGTTTGAGTTGAAATAACGGTCAACAGCAATACTGCAGCCAAAGCCGTCAAACGATGAGCAATTGCCTGTGGTGCAGCCCTTTTACGTGAAACAAAACAACGCATTTCCCCAATTCCCCCTCGTCACGATCAGGATCATTACCCTGATACAGTGACCGGCTTCTCATCCAGAGTGAGCCTTCCCTTTTCTGCGCTTTTCAGCGCCGGACAAAAATTAGTCCGTTACCCCTGTTTGTGCATCAGTATAATTCTGAACATTGATCATTACAAGTTAATATATGTTTAATAATCAATAAATTACATTTATATATTTAACTGGTTAGCCTACTTTCTTCTTAGCCTGAAGGAAAAATAATGCACGTCGGAAGCCATATCAAATGTATAGGAACCGTCAGCCAGTTTGACCTGCTTTCCGGACTCCAGATCGCGAAGATTTCCTTTCTTCAGAATTTCTGCTGGTCCTTCGAGTTTCAGGGTCACTTCGGCAAAAGGTTCAGAACCGCGTACCGCGAATACCCATTCCCCTGATGGTTTCCGTGTTGCAGCATGGTAGTCAGAGGCGTAACCCCAGGTCGTTTCACCCCACTCCTCGTGTGGGAACACAACGCTCAGGTGGGGGTTAGAGAATGGTTCAAGCTCCTTGATGTCATGAATATCAGGTCCGTCACTCGACTCCACCAATTGTCCAAATACATTTCCGGCATCTCGCAAGGCTCCCGATTCCGCAATTACGCGGACAAACCAGGATCCTTCACCATCAACTTTCTGCGCCAGCTTCTTTGATCGAGCGCTGGCGACGGTCTCGATTCGTGACTCGCCAGCCAGGGACGAGGGTCCGGTCGGGCTTGGCGAAGCCGGGCCGGTGGATGGCACACGTAACCTGATTCCGGGTTTGTAGGCTTCAACCCAGATACCCATGCCGGGCGTAAGTGTGCCGACCATTCCGGGCGTGGTATCGACGAAGGGGTCGTAACTGCTTCCATTCCAGACGTAATAGGTGCGGGATATATCCTCATCGCTCACGGCAGCCGCCAGGGCTTCAACATTGGCCCCATCGACAATCTGGACCTCAGACCACGGCACATCAAAATCATAGGGATGCCCGATCAGGTTGAACCGCCCGCCGGACATGGGCGTACCCGCGCCCGTCAGTGGCATGTCCGGGGAGCCATTGAACTGGCCATCAATATCCAGGGTTCTTCCGGCCTCGTTGGTGTACACGAAATATCCCCCGCCGGTGACGATCTCGCTGGACTCGACCAACTGCACGTAGGCTTCCGATACTGCGTCATACTCGAGAATGACCACGTCAACGCCGTAATCCAGTCCTGCGCCAAGAATATCCGCCACGGTGTTGCCAGTGGAAATGCCCAGGTAGCAGGCCGGGGAAAACATCAGCCATTGGTTCTGCACCAGGTTCACGGTTTCGGTGCAGGGCGTGGCGGTGTTGAAATGCCAGTTGTAACCGGTATTGAAGTAGGCGTTTGCACTTGCGATTCGGGCATAGACATCATTATTAACAGCCGCAGACGTCTGGCACACGGCGAACCCGGTCTGGCCGTCATCGAACGACATATTGATGTCGCAACCCGATGTCGCGAAATTTAACTGAAACGTGTAGTCATCCGCGGTGCCTTCGATTTCGTCTGCGCCACTCATGGCATATCTGAGCGTTGCCACGCCGTCATGAGTTAACGTTCTTTGGGTTTCAGTGAAGAATGAACCCTGTTGCATCACTGCTTCGGTGTTGGGGGTTGCCAATTCGCTATCAGCGACATCCCAATCACCATTGGCGGCATAAGAGTCACCTGCGGGTAGATTAGAAAGGTCTCTCGAGTACGTCGTTGAATCGATCGTGGAATAGTCCATCGTGAATGGATTGTTGTTCAAGTTGCGAAACCAAAACAGGTTGTTGTCATCGCCACGAATGTCATCTCGAGAGCCCCTTGTACCGTCAACACCAGTGTTGAGATCAAAATTGCCGGGGGTAGTCGTCCCATCGTTAACTCCATCGGTTGACTTGGTGTAATTACGGTCTGGCTCTCCCAGGCCGGATTCAGAAGCCAGGTTGACATGCGCTTTGCCAATACAATGACCCAGTTCATGTAAAGCGACGGATTCAAAATCTACTTGGCCAGGTAATTGCGAAGGCCTCAGGTTGCCGGTAGTGGGTAGCAGATCGTTATAAACAGCGATGATGTTCCTGATCGATTGCTCCATTGCGGCGGCATTGGGTGACCCGG
>JABDJL010000145.1 GCA_013002505.1 Lysobacterales bacterium
GGCTTACCCTGCACGGCGTTGAGTTCCCCGATGATGCGCTCCTCGTTTAGCCGCAGCTTGTTCGCCACCACTTCGAAGCGCGAACGCAGCGCCGCGTCGTGGTCCTGCGCAGCCAGCGCTTCAGCCCAGTACAGCGCCAGGTAAAAGTGGCTTCCCCGGTTATCCAGTTCACCCACTTTGCGAGACGGTGACTTGTTTTCGTTCAGGTAACGCGCATTGGCGGTGTCCAGCGCCGAGGCGATGACGCCAGCACGTTTGTTACCGGACTTTTCAGCCAGGTCCTCAATTGAAACCTGCAACGCAAGGAACTCACCCAGCGAGTCCCAACGCAGGTGGTTTTCCAGTTCGAACTGCTGTACATGCTTGGGCGCCGAGCCGCCCGCTCCGGTTTCATACAGGCCACCACCATTCAACAGCGGCACGATGGACAGCATCTTGGCGCTGGTCCCCAGCTCGAGTATCGGAAAAAGGTCGGTCAGGTAATCCCTGAGTACGTTTCCGGTCACGGAAATGAAATCCTGACCCTGCCGGACCCCATCCAGTGTCCGCCGCATGGCATCTGCGGGCGACATAATCGAAATGTCCAGGCCGCTGGTGTCATGGTCTTCGAGGTAAGCCTTCACTTTTCCAACCAGGTTCGCATCATGTGCGCGACCGGGGTCGAGCCAGAAGATGGCCGGGTTGCCGGTTGCCCTTGCGCGGTTGACGCCCAGCTTTACCCAGTCCCTGAT
Source organism: Lysobacterales bacterium (assembly GCA_013002505.1). GTDB lineage: Bacteria > Pseudomonadota > Gammaproteobacteria > Xanthomonadales > SZUA-36 > JABDJL01. The sequence continues at coordinate 732 of JABDJL010000145.1, forward strand.
CGGTAAGTCACGGGTCTGACACATACGCCAGATGTCGCCCTGTTCAACCGGGTGCTCCATCAGCACGCGGTCATCGTCGGCGATGACGCGCACAATTCCGTCCCGTTGTATTTCAAAGGTCTTGTCGTGAGAGCCGTATTCCTCTGCTTTCTGCGCCATCAAACCGACATTGGACACGTTGCCCATCGTGGATGGGTCAAACGCGCCGTTCTGGCGGCAAAAATCGAATACCTGCTGGTATATCGGCGCATAGCTGCGGTCAGGAATCATGGCCTTGGTGTCATGCAGCTTGCCGTCCGGCCCCCACATCTTGCCCGAGGAACGCAGCGCGGCCGGCATCGAGGCGTCGATGATGACATCGCTGGGTACATGCAGGTTGGTGATACCCTTGTCCGAATTGACCATCGCCAGCGCCGGGCGCTGTTCATAGACCGCCTGCAGGTCTGCCTCGACCTGCGCCCTTTGATCTTCGGGCAGGGAGGCAATGCGTTTATGGACGTCTCCAATGCCGTTATTCGGATTGACCCCCAAATGTTCGAACAAAGCCGCGTGCTTTTCAAAGACTGGTTCAAAAAAGCCGGTCACGGCATGACCGAACATGATTGGGTCCGAAACTTTCATCATCGTGGCTTTCAAATGCAGGGACAGCAGCAAGTCCTGGTCTTTGGCCTTTTCAATCTGGCGCGCAAAAAACGCTTTCAGCTTCGCAACGCTCATGACGGCTGTGTCGATGACCTCTTCGGCCAAAACCGCTACCGGTTCTCGCAGGTCCGTGACTGCCCCGTCCGCCGATTCGAATTCGATCCGGACGCGCCCTTCCGCTTCCATGACGTGGGATTGTTCACTGCCGTAAAAATCACCTTCAGTCATGTGCGCCACGTGTGAGCGTGAGTCCTTACTCCATTGACCCATGCTGTGCGGATGCTTTTGCGCGAAGGCTTTAACCGGCGCCGCAACCCTGCGGTCAGAATTTCCTTCACGCAGCACCGGGTTCACGGCACTGCCCAGCACCTTCCCGTAAGTCTTCCTGATCTTCAACTCTTCCTCGCTTTCAGGTTCGTCGGGGAATTCAGGTAAGTCGTAGCCGAGGCCCTGTAGTTCGGCGATGGCGGCTTTGAGCTGCGGAACCGAAGCGCTGATATTGGGCAACTTGATGATATTGGCCTCTGGTCTCTTGGCAAGCGCCCCGAGTTCAGCGAGTGCATCCTCTATGACCTGGCCCGGTTCGAGGTGTTCGGGGAAATTGGCGATGATGCGGCCGCCCAGGGAAATATCCCGGGTGTCTACCGCGATACCGGCAGGCGCGGTGAATGCCCTGACAATGGGCAAAAAAGAACGGGTCGCCAGCGCCGGCGCCTCATCCGTCTGCGTATAAATGATCTGAATATCGCTCATGATGCTCCCAGAAAACGATGGCGGACCTGTTCCCAGGACCCACTTTAGCGCGCCAGTATACCCAAAACACCTGCCTGGCAAAGACGGCGGTGCTGATTACTGGAGCTGGGTCAGTTTGACCCCGACGTAGAATAAATACAGCGCCAGGACCAGCGCGGCCTCACCACGCTGTAATCCTTTTTTGCGCACGAATAACAACAGTACAACTGCGGTCAGAATGAACGCGAATGGCAGGTCGAACAGGATCAGTTCCCGGTCGAACAGGACCGGCGAAAGCAGCGCCGCTGCACTGATCGGAATCAAGGTATCGAATATGTTGCTGCCTATGATGTTGCCCACCGACAGGTGAACCCTCTTTCGCAGTATGGCCGCCAGGGAAATGGAGAGTTCCGGCAGGCTGGTGCCGAGGCCGATAATCAGTACCGATATCACGGCCTGGTTAATGTGCAACTCCTCGGCAATGCTGACCACTGAAGAAACCGTCAGCTCTGAACTGGCGATCACCAGAACCAGCCCCACGATCAGCTTCAGCCATGGCCGGTCCGGCTCATCACTGACGGTGACCTGGACTTCTTCGGGCACCTTTTCACGTGACAGCAGGACCACGAGGTAGATGATGTAGAACGTGATCAGTGTCAGCGCCTCGGCGCGCGAGACGAGACCGTCGACCGCCGCGAGAAACAGGAATACCGTTGATCCCAGCAACACGGCACCGTGCCGCACGATGTAACGCCTGGGCAAGGTCAGGTAACTGAGAAGACCGGCGACGCCGAGCACAAAGCCAATCTGTGCCACCACGCTGCCGACCGAAGAGCCCACCACCACGCCGGAAGCATCCTGGCCCATCAGCCCCTTCATCCCGGCATCGATGGCAACCGCGATTTCCGGCAAGTCGCTGCCAATGGACAAAACGATCAGGCCGACGAAAAACTCTGACAGATGATGCTTTTTGGCGATGGCCAAAGCGCTGCCGATGGTCAGCTCCGTGCCGATCAACAGGCCGGCTATCCCCAACACCAGGTATAAAAAATCCAATCCCGGCCTCGTCTGGAAAACGAATGATGCGGTAGCATACCCGAAAACCAAATGCCCAGAAATGGCCTGCACGCTTCAGTCACTGGCTCGGCTGGTTGTCAAGGTGCAACGCCCACGGCAGACTGAACGAGTGGAAATTCAATGACGCGCCGAAATACGGAACAACCTGACGCCAGTTCGCTGGGTCACGAACCTGAAGACCGCTGGACCTTCGACGAATCCGTTACGCGCGTGTTCTCCGACATGCTGCAGAGGTCCATACCCCAGTACGATGAAATGCGGCACCTTGTTTTCGACCTGGGCCGCCGCTTCGTGCAAAGCGGTACCGATATCGTTGACCTGGGTTGTTCCCGGGGCGACGCGCTGGCTCCTTTTATCGGCCGCTTTGGCGATCAATGCCGTTACATCGGGCTCGAAATGTCTCAACCAATGCTCAGCGCAGCGCGTTCCCGCTTCGCCGGCCAAATTGAACAAGGTATTGTATCCATTCTGGAGCACGACCTTCGCCAGTCATATCCTGACGTTCAGGCGAGCCTGACACTGTGCATTTTAACGTTGCAGTTCACACCGCCCGGGGAGCGCGCCCGCATACTGAGTGACGTGCGACGTTCAACCTTCAGCAATGGCGCTTTGATCCTCGTCGAAAAAGTGCTCGGAGAGTCAGATGGCATTGACCAGGTGATGGTTGAGATTTACCACGAGATGAAAACCCGGCACGGCTACAGCAAGGAAGAAGTAGACCGCAAACGCCTGGCTCTTGAGGGCGTGCTGGTACCGCAAACGGCGGAGCATAACCGCACCCTGTTGAAACAGGCAGGCTTTAGCCAGGTGGACAGTTTCTGGCGCTGGATGAATTTTTCCGCCTGGATTGCCTGTCCCTGAGCAAAACAACCATAAGCCCATGAATAAGAACAACATGTTAAATGCTCGCGCAAACAAAACCTGGCCCCTGCTGCTGCCAATCATGCTCGGATGTTTGTTGATTCAAACCGCAGCAGCCGGCCATTTCGCCATGATCGATGGCAACCCGGGGCTGCGTTCCGAGTCCGCCCTGGTCGTGGACGCCGAAGGTTCCGTCATTTACGGAAAAAACCCGGAAACCATTATGCCCATTGCTTCGATCACCAAGCTGATGACGGCGATGGTAATTATTGACTGGGGACTGGACCTCGAGGACAAAGTGACTGTAACCAGGCAAGACCGCGACCTGATACAACTGACCGGTTCGCGACTCGAGTACGGTGCCAGCCTGAGCCGCCGACAGATGATCATGCTGGCCGTTATGGCCTCGGAAAACCGCGCCGCCACGGTGCTGGGACGAACAGTACCCGGGGGCATGGCCGCATTTGTCACCCGTATGAATGAAAAGGCTGCAGCGCTGGGCATGGAAGACAGCCACTTTGCCGATCCGGCGGGTCTCAGTGTCGAAAACCGTTCGACAGCCCGCGACCTCGTCAGAATGACCCAGGCTGCCTACGACTATCCGCTGATCCGCAAAGCCAGCACCACGCAGCGTCTTGAAGTGCGGCCTTATGCGCGCCGCGGGCCGCTGGTATACGGCAATACCAATCGCCTGCTCAAGAACAGTAAATGGGACATATCGGTAAGCAAAACCGGCTACATCATGGAAGCCGGACGCTGCCTGGTGATGCAGGCGATGATAGACGGCGAATCCGTCTTCATCGTGTTGCTCAATTCCTACGGCAAGCTGACACCGTTCGGCGACTCGAACCGCCTGATGAACTGGATGCTGGACGGCAGCTAGAGACCCCCCCGTTCAGGTGATGGAAGAATGCTCCAGCTCACAAGCCACCCATTTCGGGTGGACAGAATGTCCGCATTGACAGCCGAAGCCGGCCAGGGCCTCAATCGATAGAACAGCTCATGTCCTGCCCGCAGCACATCGGCGACTTGATTTTGCCGTGGCCATTGGGGCATTTTGAAATCTGAACATCGTTTCCGTTGTCCAGTGTCAATGAGTCATTTTCCAGTGGCGCATCGCATTGACCGCATGTGGCATTGACGCTCATACCGCATTTTTCACATTCATAAGTTGCCATGTTGATCTCCGAATTGGACTTCTAGATGGGTGGGCGTTGGTTGCGCTCTAGATTATCATCGCCGCCGCCCGACTGATACCAGGCCAGGCTCAGGCGGCTGCTTCACAACCCTTCGGTGATGCGGGTCGCTTCGATAAATCCTACACCTTCAAACCAGGTTTCCCCGCCGTCGTAACTGCGGTCCTTGCGCCAGCGCCAGCTGTTCTCGGAAATCTCGTAAAAAGTATTTCGATCGACAAAACTTCCACGCGCATCAGTGCCTTCACCGCCGATCATAACCATCGTGTCACCGGCCTGCTCGGATTCAAAGTATTTCCACTGCAGGCTGTACTGCGGCAGCCAGCGATTGTCCCACTTGCCCGTCTGCGGGTTGAATGAACGAATGTTAAAACCGTGAAATGGCCTTCCATTGGGCAGTGTGCTGCGCCAGTCATCCTTGATCGCCCAGCCGTCCAGCGTGTAATGGCCCGTCCAGGTTGCCTGGCCCTCGTTGAATGTTCCGTCAGGGCCCATGAACCGGGTTTGACACTGCCATTTTCCGATGATGAAGGCGTACTGGCCCAGCTCTTGCGGGGCATCAGGACTGGCTTGTCCAAATTCATCCGCCATGGCGCAGCTGCTGACAAACAGCGCGAGTATCAGTTTTAGAAATATCGCCTGGTGTGACATCAGCTTCTCCCGTCGGGCTTGTCTATAACCTGATGCTAGTGGTTTACCGCCAGGCAAAGAAACGATTCGGCGTGAATTCAGGGCTGTTCCTCTGGTTGGTGCAGTTCCGTGATGCTCTCGCCGGTTCAGTCCGGGTGATTTGCAAAGTCAGCTTTGCTCATCCGGTGTTGGAACAGGCGTGCAGGCAAAGGCCCAAGATCCGGCGGAACCCAGGTCGAACGCGACTCTTTTGACCAGAGGCAAGCGTGGCTGTAATAAGGGGACAGCGCGGCGAGCGCATTCTTCAGCACCGGCGGCCTACTTTGCAGGTATTCCGTGCATGAATTTGCCGGGGCATTGAGCCGGTCTGCTGCGATCAGATGCATCAGAGCACGGGTCAGCGTGACGTGAAATTTATCGCCCGCGCCTGCCCGCTCTGCAAGGTCCCGGGCGCCAATCGAGAACAGGTGAACTGCGTGATCAAATGAATGAGACTCCAGCAGGGACCAGCCCACCGCGACATGTTCGCGATGCCCAAAATCGAGCGCCTCAAGTTGCCCGCCCAGAAACGCTTTCAACAACTGCTCGTGGTCCATTATCAATCCTGCAATTGATGCGCATGGGAACTGTCGAGATCCAGCCCGTAGACCGCTCTGAGCCCGGAAATGACGTTCAGAATATCCTTTTTGCCGGCAAACGCTGACTTGCCGTCCAATTCGTTCAGCAGGATTCCTTCGAGCAGTTCGGTCATCGAAATATCGAAATACTCTGCCAGGCCCTTTAAAACCTTGAGCAGCCTCTTTTCAAGCCGCACACCGGTCTGCACACGTTCAACTTTCAATTTCTTCATATTTTGTTACCATATTATATATATATTATTATATCATTGTAGTTTAAAAACGCCAGGGTTCTTCCTTGTCAGTTTGACCGCATAAGTAAGCTGTTCGTCGCCCTGTGACTTGCCTGCAATGGCCTGGCGGGCATACAGTGCGACTGACATCAGCGGGGACACCCATCATGAAACCAACAATCCAGCTCCTGACCTTTATTGCCCTGGCAGGCGGTTTTTCGTTTGCGACCCTGGCCCAGGAGAGTTCGCCGCCTGCACCGCCTCCGCCGTTTTGTGAAAACAATCCGGGATTCAACGATTTCGATTTCTGGGTCGGTGAATGGAATGTCTATTCGAATGACGAAAATCGTATTTTTGCCGGCACCAATTCCATCACCAAGCATTACAACAACTGCCTGATCAAGGAACAGTGGGAAGGAGCCAACGGCGGCGGATTTTCAATCAATTTCTATAACCCGGTACGCGGACAGTGGCGCCAGGTCTGGGTTGCCAACGGATACTCGATTGATTATGCAGGCGGACTAAACGACGAAGGCGCGATGGTCATGAAGGGCGAAATCGACGGCTACCAGACCAACACCAAGACCAAATTCAGGGGCAAGTGGACAGCCGAAGACAATGGCGACGTGATTCAGCGATTTGAAACATACGACGCCGCGAACGATGCCTGGAACCTGTGGTTCGAGGGACGGTATGTACGCAAGGAAACGGATCCCAACCCACCCGCTTCAAATTGATTGCAGGCGTCCACCACCGTTCAGAAAAATGAAAAGCAGTTGGGAACGCCGGCGCCCAGCCCCCTCTCTGGACTAAAAACGCGCAGCGCTCGAGGGCACGCAGGTTTCCGGTTGCCACTTTTCCGTGTACCTTAGCGGGCGTGGTTACCACCCGTCATTCCATGAATCCAGCCCGTTGGCGGCGCGCCGTCTTCATCATTCTGAGTACCTGCCTGCTGGTGCGCGTGCTGCATCTTGCCGCGGCCGTAAACAGTCCATTCCTTTATCACCCGGGCCCGGACGAAGACTATTACCTGCGCTTCGGAATGTGGGTGGCAGGGCTTGCTTCGGGCGACCCCGCCGAATTCGCGTTCATGGATCCGGCCTACGGATACTTGCTGGGCGGCATTTTCAAAATGCTGGGTCCGGGCAAGCCCGTGGTGCTCGCCCTGCAGGCGGTGCTCGATACCACGACATGCCTGCTGATTGCACTGGCTGGCAGGGAACTGGGCCGGCCGCGCGCCGGGCTCATGGGCGCAACCCTGTACGCCCTGACCGCGACGGCCGTGATGTACAGCGCAACATTCCTCAAGGCCACTTGGGTCGCCAATGCCCTGATGCTATGGGTGTTCATCGGCCTGGTCCTGGTGCGGCAGCGACACGCCTGGCCGTGGCTGCTGTTTGGCGTTTATTGCGGATACTGTGTAGCCCTGCGGGGCAATTTGTCATTGCTGCTGCCCGCCGCAATTGTGCTCTTGCCTTGGGTCCAGTCAGCCCAGGAACAGCGGCGCCGAAGCATCGTTTTGCAGCGACTGGGCTTGCTGATGGCCGGTATGGCACTGCCATTGATGGCGCTGGCCTGGCGCAATGCCGATTTGTCTGGAAAGGTTTCTCCGCTGCCAAATAACGGCGGCACTGTTCTGCACCAGGTGTACAACGCGGATAACCCGCGCGCCGAGAGCTGGTATCCGCCTTTTGCCGCTTATTCGAATCCGACCGATATTGTCAGTGGCTATGCTGCCGAGGCCGAACGCAGGACTGGTTCGGACCTTACTGCCGGACAGGTGGACGCCTATTGGCGAAACGAGGCTTTCGAGTACATCAGGTCCAATCCATCGACTGTGGCCACCTCGATCGCCCGCAAAACATTAGAGTTTGCATCGCACGAGGAAGTCGCCAACAATCGGTCGCTGGCCGAGGAAAGGCTTTTCTCGCCGGTGTTAAGAACCCTGCCGTCGCCGTTCGGCTGGCTATTTGCGCTTGGGATACCCGGCCTGATCCTGCTGGCCTGGCATGACCGGCGCGGCTGGCTGATCATTGCGCCCCTGCTGGTGGTCATCGCCACGTTTTCGGTGTTCTTCGCCGAGGCCCGCTTCCGATTCCACGCGGTGCCACTGCTGGCGCTCGGCGGTGGCCTGCTGCTTGACCAGTTATGGGGATTCATGCGTGCAGCACGGCACAAGAGTCTGGCAGGCACCTTCGCCATGGTGCTGGTTTTTGCAGCCGTATCCGCCTGGGCAACGAGACAGGTTCCTCAAACCGGCATCAGTTGGGACGCCATTGCCTGGGGTTATTTCAAGATGGGCGACCTGATCGCGGCAGAGCAAGTACTGGAAACACCGCACCCGGGCATGGATATCACCGACAAGTGGGAAGAGGCGCTGGGCTTGCTGCACTGGAGCCAGGGCAATTTCGAAGCGGCGGCAAGGCATTACCGGAATGCCACCGAGCTGAATCCGGTTTCCCATGTTGCCCACTACAACCTCGCCCTGGCGCTGCAGCGAACCGGCGATATCAACGGCGCCAGGCGCCACGCGGCCCTGGCGGTTAGTATTGCGGGACTGCCTGAATACGTGGCGCTGCAGAAATCGCTGGGCCAGCCCTGAACTATTTTCCTGCACGGTATCGATGCAATGTCCATCATGACGGGCAGTGCTAAGCTGCGCGTCTAAATCCCGTAGAATCACGGTACTTTGGTAGCCAGGAGCCTCCGGTGCAACAATTTCTTGTGGTCGTGATGATGCTTGGACTTACGCCGGCGGTGGCCCAATCACAGTGTCCGCCCGAAGGTTTTTCGCACACAGCGCTGATTGAGCTGAAGCAGGAAGATTTTCAAATCGAGTCTGACGAGGCCCGCAACGATCTCGCGGTAAAACTGCTTGAATGCACCGCGCATCCCGATCCTGCAATTCGCGATGGCGTGGCATACGGCGGCCTCTCCACCTGGCTGCGTGCCGACCTGTTGTCAGGAATCACGGTTCAGCACCTGGTTGATCGACTGTTGCATCAGCTTCGTGGCACACCCGATACCAACGGTTTCAAACAGCCATTCGCCGCCCTGGTGCTTTCGGAGGTAGTCAGAACAGACCGGGTGACGCCCGCCTTCACCCCGGAAACACGCCAGGAACTGGTAGAGGCTGCCAGCTTCTACCTGGAGTCTGTTGAAGACTACCGGGGCTTTTCCGATCGCGAAGGCTGGCGCCATGGTGTTGCGCACGGAGCCGACCTGGTATTGCAGCTGGTGCTGAATCCGGCCATCGATGAATCGCAGACCACCCGGTTGCTGGAAGCCGTTCGACAACAGGTCGCACCCGAAAACGAGGTTTTCTACGTGTACGGCGAACCTTCACGACTGGCGCGGCCGGTTTTTTATGCCCACCAACGGCAGCTCCTGGATCGGGACTGGTGGGTCGCCTGGCTGGACCGCGTAACCGAAGCGACGCCGCTGGAAACCTGGCAGCAGGCGTGGTCGAGCAATGCCGGGCTGGCCAAGCGTCACAATACGCTCGCTTTCCTGGTGGCACTGCACTTCAATGCCGTGAATAGCGGCAACGAAGCTGGCCAGGAACTGGCGGACTTGATTCTGGAAGCCATCAAACACATCTGACTAAATCAATCGGCAGTGTTGTCAGGTTTAGCAAAATGAAGTCAGGTCAGGAAGAAAATCAAGGAAGAAACAAGGGCTAGCCCATGAACATGAACCCAACGAATTTTAGATCATTGCTCAGGTCGACCTTGTTGGAAGGCGGCGTACTTTTTCTCGGCGCGGTGCTGGTGCCACTGGTGGTCATCAGTGACCGCGAGGTGTTCATGCATGGCTTGTCCGAGCATTCCGTCACCGAATTCCTGCAAGCAATTTTGGTTCTATTGTCAGCTTCGGTTTTCTGGATGCGTTCGGCCCAACTGCCTGAATATCGAAGCTGGCTGCAATGCATGGGCGGGTTCTTCACCATCGTCCTGATCCGCGAAATGGATTTTTACCTGGATTATGTCTACCACGGGTTCTGGTCCTTGGTCGCCAGCCTGTTTCTGGTGTTTGTTGTGGTGCTGGCCTTGCGTTCACGCGGTACATTCAAAAATGGCCTCGCGCACTTTATTTCCAGTAACTCAACACCTTACTTCATGTCAGGGGTGATCATTGTAATCGTATTCAGCCGAATTTTCGGGTCCGGGGATTTCCTGCAGTCCATCATGCAGGACCAGTACAGTGCTGCCATCAAGACCTATATTCAGGAGGGGCTCGAGTTACTCGGCTATTTCCTGGTGACCGTGGGCGCGGTTAAATTTGCGCTCATGACCCGCAGCAAAAAATGATCCTGGCCGGCTCCGGCCCGGGCAGTCGCCCGTTTCATGAAAGCAAGCTGTCGAGCATTCCCGGCGTCTCGATATCGGCCGTTCCGGCATTTGGAAATACCGCTGTCGATGTACCCGGCTCGACCCATTCACAAGCCTCCGCCAGGATTTTCTCGGTCGAGGTTCTGCCACTGATATCAGCACCCTGGGTTTGCAGCGGTATCCGACCATCGTCACTTGCCAGCGCTTCAGCGGCCGGAAACAGCTCGCCGTAAATGCCGCCCTGGACGGGTTTGCCCAGCATGATGCTGTAGGTACCGCGGCCATGGTCGGTGCCGAATGTGCCGTTGGCGGCGAGTTGGCGGCCAAAGTCGCTGGCAAAATACATCACCAGCTGGTCACTGACCGGCTGCGCGGCAAACGGAATGCCATCCAGTAATGGGAATGTCGTCGCGAGTCCGCCGGCCGCGCCAAATATATCGCTGATGTTTTCAGTGATTTCGACCGCCAGGTTATCGTGCGTATCCCAACCACCATAACTCATCGACATGACTCTTAAATCAAGCACGTCAGGTAGTTGGCACGCGTCAAAAAGGTTGCGGCATTGCTGGGCAAAACTACCGTTATTGAGTTCCAGGTTCAGCAATTCGTCCGGCAATGGCTGGCATTGCGCCAAGCGTTCATCGATCGCCAGCCCGAACTGCTGGATGGCGGACCGGTGCGATACAAATGTCTGGTAGGCCCAGCCAGGAGGCTTTTCATTGGCCAATTCAGGGCCACGGCCCTCGTACCATGCGTTCAAAGCGCGGGCCAGCACATTGCGGCGGGAACCAGCGGCCGATTCTTCGTCCTGGCCGGCCAGCGCCATGCCACGCATATTTTCGGCGTGAACGACCCGCGCCATGCGGTCACCCGGTTGGCTGCCCTTGCTGAATACCGACACGGACGAGCCCAGTTCGACGACGTTGCCCGAACCGGGAATGGCTTCGATCAAGCGGCCGCCCCAGCCCGCGCGATCGAAATTGAGCTGCGCAAGATCCGGTTCTCCGGCATCGGCATTCAGAATCGACTGGTCGTGCCTCCGGTTGCGCGAGCAGTAAGCATTGGCAATGACGGCCACCTGCCCTGCCTCGAACTGGCTGTGCAGCCAGGCCGCGCTGTTGTGTATGCCAAAAGGAAGCCCGGAAAGCGGGTCGCTGGCCAAAAGGTACTCTGAATCGAACATTTGCTGGTAGTCGCCATAGTCCGCGCTGTACAAACTGCTTCGTGCATTCCAGATGCCATCCAGGTACAGGCTATCCGGATGCGACGGCGCAGGCATGAACAGGTATCGGAAATCCGCCCCGCCCTGCAGCATCACATTGATCAGCGTACGTGGCATGGCGCTGGCGACACAGGATTCTGCCCGCAGCAGTCTTGGCATCACGCCGGCCATACCGGCCGCGCTTGATGCGAGAATCATCTGCTTTAAAAATGCCCGGCGTTCCATCATTCACCTCCGCTTGCGAACGTATAAGGCAGGGCAGTGATGAAATTGACTGCCATACCAACTCGTTGGTTGCCTGAAAGCTTGCCCAGGCTCATATTCATGCTTCCCAGCGTGTCCACGAATGCAGCCAGCTCGCCGGAAGCCAGGTCCGCCGAGCTGTAAACCACGCCCGGATCCTGTTCATTGACGATGGCCCCGAAATCGAAACCGGTGGCCAGCAAAGCGTGGACCTGGGCTCGCGCCACGGCGTCATAATTTGTGCCACTGTCGCCAATAAAGTGGTTCCACAACCACTCGCCGACGGCCGACACGGTATGCCAGCCTCGCTTGTCCTTCGGTATCACCTGCGACCAGTCCTTGCTCCAGTACTGGATCGAATCAACTCCAGGCAGGCGGTAAGGTTCCAGCGTGTCGGCCAGAAAATCAGGGTTTGTGACGTTGACGTCCCACGCACTCTTGAACAGGAAGCGATCGTTGGCCGCGTCGTTACCAGTCTGCCCGCCGAATACGTCGCGAATCGGCGAAAACACCTGGGCGCCCTGTTCCGCCATGCGCACTCCGGGACCATTTCGGAAAAGCTCGGAATAAGCCTCCTCGGTGGTCAGCTGGTTGGCATTGTGTATCGCGATATTGCGGTCAAAAGCTGAGCGTAACTTGACCGCGTCGCCCTCCAGGAACTGGGTCGAAATGGCGTATGCGCGCAGGAATGCCAACATGTCGAACTGCGCATCCTGCCAGGCGGCCTGCAGGGCAGCAATCTCGGCCCCGTCAAGACGGTCATCACCGAAAAAACGGATCAGTTTGAGCGGTATGCTGGCCATGGATTCCGGGTGTGCCGCGGCAACCGGTCCCAGCGCCATCAGTTTTTGTTCTGCATTGGCGCCACATATCTGCTCATGCAGGATTTCCAGGCAACTGGAAGGACTTCCGTCAACGCTGAAATGCGCCGACTGGTTGGGAATGAACCTTCCGGAGGCGTCGAAGTGATTGCTGAAATTGATCGGCGAAATGAGCCAGTCCGAGCGACGTTCGGAGCCCCAGGCGCCCGGTTGTAAATCCAGGATCATACCGGTCAGCAGCCAGGCATTGTGCTCAATGGTCACATCCTCGTGATAAGCCTCGTCTTCACTCGTGCCCTGAATTCCGAATAACAACTGGAAATATTCGCGTGCAAAATCATCATTGCCGTTGAATTCACCCTGCCGGTCGAAGTGATTGCCGACGTGGCCATAGGCCCGTGAAAGTGCGGCGTGCGAGGCGGCCAGGTTCATCAGGTCGACAAAATCCGCGCTTTGCGCCAACTGCTGCACGACATCGTCATAATAGGCCCTGATCAGGCTCGGGCCAGCGTTCTGCACGTGGATCGAGGCGTGGTAATTGGTGATGTACAGCGCCATCTTGTGCAGGAACATGTTGCAACCCGGCGTATGAACCAGCCTGCTCCAGGCGAGGTAAAGATTCAGCTGTGACACGACCGGGTTATTCCTGGCCAAAATTTGGTAAAAAGGCCGGTTGACCAGGCGCATGGGGTTGTCCGGGTGATCCGAACCCCAAAATTGCTGTATGTCGGTCAGGGAATCGCAGTATTGCGATGAAGGATCTTTGCCTGCTCTACCTGAGAGCCGCAGGTTGACCGGCTCGAAATTCAGAATCTGGACAATCGCCGCGTGCGGCGCCATGTTCGCCCAGGTTTCAATCTGGCGGTCCGTGGCCTGTCCACCCCACGCAAAGGTCTGCAGCACCAGGCGAACCTGTTGTTCGCCCCAATTCTTGCCATCAACCGTGGTCAATCCTTCGAGCGATGGAAGCGCCACGTTTTCGATGGCGGAAATCGAAGTTGCCCCGGGCGACAGTGCAATACTGTAGTTGTGTTGTTGCGTGGCTTCTGCCTGGCAGACTGCGGAACCGAGGCTGCCCACCAAGAGCACCAGGGTCTTGAACGCTTTCAGATTCATCATACCTACCCGCCCTTCGCTGGATTGAATTTACACCAATTATTTAAGCGCAATCCGCCGTCAAGAGGGGTGTTGCGGATGTATAGAAGGGTAAAGAATGATTGAGTGCTTGCTCATCACTGGCCGCTGAGCGCTTTCTGGCGGCGCTTCTGCCACAGCTTCTTGAATGGCACGAAGTACAGGCCAAGGCAGGATTTGAAATCCGCCTCTTCGCCGTTGCCGAGCCCGAATTTCACATCCTTGTTGGTTTTCGGCAGGCAGAACGTACCGAACACCAGGTCCCAAACCGGAAACATGAAGGCGAAATTCCGGTCAATGTGTTCAGGATGGCAACTGTGGTGGACCTGGTGGTGGGCCGGGCAGCCGAACACGTAAACCCATTTACCGGGCCAGCGGAGCCAGATATGTGAATGACGCAGGTTATAGGCAAGGAAGTTGAATGCAAAGGCGAGCACGCTGATGCCAATGATCTTGGGTGTCGTGAAAATTCCGCCAAACAGGAAATTCGACAAGCCGGCAACCACACCCGTGACCAGGCCAACGCCGACCACGTAGAAAAAATTATCCACCGGGTGCTCCCGGTAGTTGGTCAGCGGATGCATGACCGTCGCCGAGTGATGAACTTTGTGAAAGGCCCACAGCCAAGAAACCTTGTGTTGCAGGTAGTGAATGACAAAGGCCGTGAAGTCGATCACCACCAACAGGAACACCATGTAAATGATGCCGCCTAAAAAATAGTTTTCTGTGAAGAACAGCGGCGCACCCCCGGTATTGCTCAACAGGACCTCGGACGTGTGCGAGGTTGCCCAGTCAGTGGCCGCGATCCCCAGCGAACCAAACACGCTGATCCAGAGAAAATTGTGGAAAAAGAAGTAACGCACGTCCAACCAGGCCGATGACGACTTCCAGACCTCGGCCGGAAACAGGAATCGCGTGAACCGACGTGGAAAATCGCTGGCACGAAGCGACTGGCCCGCGGCACTGCGCAAAAAAACGAACAGGGCAAAAATTAACGCGGACAGAAGGTAGAGCCCGTAAATTCTCTGCGTCGGTAAAACCGGGTAACGCAGCACACCCTCCAGTTGTGACCACAACTGGTCAATCAACGCCATCAAGCCACCGACCGGTCCGGATTCTTCGCTGCCCACCAGGAACTATCCCTGCGCTGATCGTCGCGCCTGATTTACCTGTCCCGAATGTACACTGCCGCGGCGTGCCTGCCAAATCGAGACCGGTGGTTACTGGCCGCCCTGAGCGAGCCCTTGATAGCGGGCATAAAGCCCATTGTCGAATGCGTTCTTCCACATTTCGTAAACCAGCCGCTCTTCTTCATCACCATAATAGCTGGAGAAGTGGCGATGCCGGGTGCGGTTCTTGTGCGGCATCGGAATCTTCGGTGTGATGCCCACTTGATGCCTGAGAAAATCCGCCACGTCCTGCTGCAGGTTTTCGGTCCGCGCCACGGTGAGGTTTTCAGGCTTCTGGTGTCCGACCGTCAGGTAAGCGGTATAGGGGCCGTACAAGGCCGAAGCCCTGCCCCGCATCACTTGCCCTGGTGTGCGGGCAAACAGGTTTTTCAGGTATTCGAGGAAACTGTCCTCGAGGTCGGCAATCTTGTGCCCATGCTTCTGTTTCAGGAACAGGTATCCGGACAGCATCAGGTCGTAAGGATTGCGGATACAGGTGATCGCGGGAACCTTGAACGGGTCCAGCCCAAGCCGGTGAGCATACTGGAATGCGACCTGCAGACCTTCGTGCATCAGGCGTTCTTTTTGCTTGCGATCCAGGCTCGCATCATCATGGGGATAAAAGCGCCCCCGGACCGCTTTCTGCAGGTAAGCCTGCACCGATGAACCACCCGTTTTCGGATAGTGAATGAATATCAGGGACGGGCTGATCAGCATGTATTGAGCGCACTCGCTGGGTGATGGGGAACCGGGTGTCTATCTTAAACTGCATTCCAACAGGACCGTAAGCCCATGCGCGGCAGTCGTCAGGGGAGGTCTCGCGCCAGCCGGATACCCAGGAACTGCCAGCGTGCGCCAGGGTAGAAGAAACTCCGGTAACTCGCGCGCAGATGATCCCTGGAGCTGACGCATGATCCGCCCCGCACGGTCAACTGGTTGCACATGAATTTGCCATTGTATTCGCCCAGCGAACCTTCCAGCGGCTTGAAGCCCGGGTAGGCCGCATAGGCCGATGACGTCCACTCCCAGGTATCTCCAAAATACTGCCGGTTTCCTTGCTCCGCCGGCTTCGGGTGCCAATGCCCGGAATTTACGAAGTTGCCGTTCACCGCTTCGTGACGGGCGCTCGCTTCCCACTCAAACTCGGTGGGTAGCCTGGCGCCTGCCCACCGCGCAAACGCGTCTGCCTCGTAGTAACTGACATGCACCACCGGTGCGGCCGGATCCAGCTCGCGCCTGCCAGCCAGGGTAAATTCACTGTCCAGTGATTCAGACCAGTACAACGGCCGATCCCAGTCATTTTGCTGTATCAGCGCCCAACCGTCAGATAGCCAAAGCGCGCTGTCGCGGTATCCGCCGTCGCGAATGAAATCAAGGTATTCACTATTACTGACGAGGCGCGTTGAGAGCGCGTGCGGATGCAACAAGGCACCGTGTCGCGGCCGCTCATTATCGAAACAGAAGGCATCACCAACCGCACCCACTTGCTGAATCCCTGAGCGTCCCTCCCGGAACCCAAGCGTAGTCAAAACCCTGTCACTTGTACCACCGGAGGCGTCGCTCAAAGCCGGTTCAAGCGGATTGCGGGAAAATGCGTGCTTGATATCGGTCAGCAGCAGCTCCTGGTGCTGCTGTTCATGGTTGATGCCCAGCACCGCCACGCCGGCAACTTGCTGACAATCATTGCCTTCAAGAAGGCGCGCAACGTGCTCGTCCACATAATCCCGGTATTCAAATACTTCGCTGAGCAACGGCCGGGTAAGCATGCCGCGCTTGGGCCTCGGATGCATATCACCGGCGGTGTAGTAATAGGAGTTGAACAGGTAATCAAAGCGCGGATTGAAGACGCGATAACCCTGCAGCTGCGGCTGTAGCAGAAATTTTTCAAAGAACCATGTCGTGTGCGCCAGGTGCCACTTGGCCGGGCTTGCATCCGGCATACTCTGGACCACGAAATCTTCCGCTTCGAGTCCGTCACACAGCTCAATGGTAAAGCGGCGGACGCTGCGGTAACGGTCGCCGGCACTTTCCGGATCGGGCCGTTGCCTGTTTTTCGGTTCTGCCTGTGTGCCCATGGTGCTCATCGCTGCGACAGCAGGTGAATACTGAACAGCTGTTGATCGTCTGTCCAGTGCTGCACCGGGTGCCAGCCCGCCTGGCGCGCCATGTCCCTGAAACCACCAAGCGTAAACTTGTGCGAACTCTCGGTATGGATTGTTTCGCCGGCCTTGAACTCGAACACAGGCCCACCGTTGATCCTTGCTTTTTGGTCCGCGAGGCTGACAAGGTGCATTTCAATGCGCCCCATGCCTTCATCAAAAAACGCCTGGTGTGCAAATGCGTCGAGATCGAAATCCCCATCCAGTTCGCGGTTGATACGGGCCAGGATGTTCTTGTTGAACCGCTCGGTGACGCCTTCCGAATCGTTGTACGCCTGGTCAAGTACATGATGTGGCTTGACCAGGTCAGCACCAACCAGCATACGGGCCTTGTCGCCGAGCAACGATCGCGCACGCGCCAGGAATTCAGTCGCACCCTGCGGGTTGAAGTTGCCGATGGTAGAGCCCGGAAAGTAACCCAGGCGGCTGGAAGGCACCTCGGAAGGCAAGGAGAGTTCCTGTCCAAAGTCAGCCAGCAACGGTACGACCCGAATTTCCGGATAGGCCAGGTTAACGACGCTTCGCGTTGCCTCCAGAAGTTCGGCCGACACGTCCATCGGCACGTAGTTGGTGACCGTGGACAGCGCGCCCAGCAGTATCTCGCTGCGCCTGCCCGAACCGCTGCCGAACTCGACAACGGCACGTGTATCGAAGCATGCCTGCCCAATTTCCGGTGCAATCTGTTCCATCAGCCGGGTTTCTGTTCGCGTAATGTAATACTCGGGCAGGCGGGTAATGTGTTCGAACAGTTCGCTGCCCGTGGCATCGTAAAAGTACTTGGGGTCAAGTCGTTTGCGTGAAGCGCTGAGTCCCCTGATCACGTCTTCACGAAATCCGGTCAACGCTTCATTGTGGGCCTCGGCGGGGTTAGCACTGGTATTCATCGGATTTCAGTCCATCTTTGAGGGCGCCCGGAGAAGGACCGAGATTGGTGGCGCTTTGTTTCATCATCTCATCCACGGACCTATTGTAATGTTGCAGGCCCGGTTAATGCATGACGAGACTCGATGCAGGCGGTTTTTTTCGTTTACCGGGTCGTTTACTGGTAACGAATCGCGTAGTAAATGACGTAAAACCAGGACAGCACCCCGTGCAGGATGGCCCACAGGATTGACTTGTTGGCCGTCCACGAGATCGCGATTGCCAGCGCGACACCAAAACCGATTCCGGCGCGGGTCGCACCGTGTTTATGCATTGCCATTGTTTGCCTCCAGTCCGTTCACCAGAGCAGGCCCGGAACCAGACCGGACCTACCCCGTTACTCATGAATCTAGTGCGTTACATTAATCCAAGGGTGTTCTGACTTCGCCCTTGACGCCTCTTGAACTGATGCCGCCACTGCCGTCCTTGAGCACCACGAAATCACCGCCGACACCGTTGGCCGATATGCTGCCCGAGGAATCACGCTCGACAGTAAAATCGCCGGCCACGTCGGTGAAGCTGATTCCGCCGGAACTGTCCTTCTTAACCAGCACTGAGCCGCGAATGTCCTTGCCGGAAATGCTCCCGGAACTGTCAGATTCGATGATCACATCACCATTGATTCGTGCGAAACGGACAGAACCCGAAGAGTCTCTTACCGACACGGTGCCGTTGCTGTCTTCGACGGCTATCGAACCGGAACTGTCAATGATGGTGGCTGCCCCGGCGCCATGCAGCTTCATGCTGCCGGAGCTGTCCTTGATGTCCAGCGCGAGGTTTTCCGGAACCACCAGTTCCAGGTCCACGCGCACGTAGCGGTTGCCGCCCCACAGCGACCAACCGCCGTCAAAGTCCGGTATTTCGACCTCGATCCGGGCGGTCTTGGCCTCGCGGGTTTCGACGCTCGATTCTTCGAGCCAGTCTTTTTCCGATGCGCAGACCCTGGCATGAATTTCAACCTCGGATCGATCACTCTCACCGTTGATGACCAGCGTGCCTGCGCGCGCGACGACCGCGAGCAACTCACTGCCCGAAACATCCAGGGTCGCCTCGATATCGCGGCTATATTCACAGTCTTCACCCCAGTCTGCCTGGACTGGCATCGTCATTGCGGCCAGTAATGCTGTGCAAATCAGTTGATGCTTCATTTCTGTCACTCCTTCAGTCAATCCACCTTGTATAGACTATGCAAGAATAGGGCCAGTTACAAAATTCGCGTAGCAGGACGCCATAGGGACAGAGCCACTCGGCCGGCAATGCATCTGCTTGGCAAATTCTGCCAAGTTTTGGCCCATGTTACCGCCAAAACAGGTCAATTCAGCGGGGAATTGCTGACGCCAGACCCCAAATTGCATATGCTTGGCTCGCCCTGATAACAATAATGCCAACGGCAGAACGGGAGTCATCAATGCAAACTCTGGATCAGAAATTCCGTTTCGATTCCATTGACCAGCTGAGAGGCCTGGTCATGGTTTTGATGGCGCTCGATCACGTGCGTGATTTCTATTCACCCTTTGCCTATGACCCTTTGGCGCTGGACCAGACATCGCCGGAATTGTTCTTCACCCGCTGGATTACACATTTCTGCGCACCGGTCTTCATTTTCCTGACCGGCATGAGTGCTTACCTGTTCGAAAACAAGGGCAACAGCAAGGCCACCGTGCGAAACTTTCTGCTGACCCGGGGACTGTGGCTGGTATTCATTGAGTTTGCAGTGGTTAACCTGTCCTGGAAATTCAGTTTTGCGCCGTGGTTTTTTGGGCAGGTGATCTGGGCTATCGGCGTCAGCATGCTGGTGCTGTCGGCATTGATTTACCTGCCCAGGGTCATGATCTTTGCGTTCGGCGCGATCTTGATTGCCGGGCACAACCTGCTGGATGGCATCCAGGCTTCACAGTTTGGCGACATGGCCTGGCTCTGGGGCATGCTGCATCAGCCGATGTGGGTGCCGTTCAATGATTCGGGCTCAGGCATTTATTTTGCCTATCCCTTGATTCCATGGATCGGCGTAATCGCCGTTGGCTACGCCAGTGCAAATTGGTTCCTCAGCGATCCAAAACAGTTTGCATCACGATGCATCAAGGCAGGACTGGCCGTAACCATTGCCTTTGTCGTCATCCGTTACATCAATGTCTACGGCGATCCGGCAGCCTGGTCCACCCAGGAGCGCGGGGGCCTTTTCACTTTTCTGTCATTCCTCGAGAACGAGAAGTACCCACCATCCCTGTCGTACTTGCTGATGACCCTGGGACCGGCGCTGGTCTTGCTGGGCTGGTTCCAGAATTCGAAAACGCTGCCAGGCAAGCCCCTGGTGCTGTTCGGGCGCGTACCGTTTTTCTTTTACGTGCTGCACGTACCGCTGATCCATGCCAGTTCCCTGCTGTATTTGAACATGACAACCGGTGGGTTCAGGCCGGGCTGGTTTCAGATGGGCGCACAGGGATTTCCTGATGGCTATGAGCCCAGTTTGCTGCGCTGCTATATCGCCTGGGCAATCATCACGGTCGTCATGTACTTTGCCTGCCGCTGGTTTGCCCAGGTCAAGCGCGATCACGATCACTGGGTGCTGAAGTACCTTTAAGCCGTTCAGGGCATGGGGCGGTTTTCCGGCAGCGGGATGAACTCGTCGTCGCCGTCGACGCGGTCGAAACCGCCTCGGTCCCACAGCGCGGCGGCGGCACGTATCTTTTTGCGGCTGCTCGAAACGAAATTCCACCATACGTAGCGTTTACCGAGTGGCTCACCGGCGAGAATGGCGATTCGGGCGCCGTTCAATGAACTGATTTCAAATGCTTCATGGTCGGGCAGTACCACCATTTGACCAGCTTCCGCAGCCTGCCCTCCCGCCCGCAACGAGCCCTCTACGACATAAACCGCCTGTTCCGGGTAGACACGTGGCCAGCGGAACGACTGCCCGGCGTCCAGGCGGCCGGCCAGGTAGCACAATGGCGAATACACTTCGACCGGTGATTCCGAGCCCAGGGCCGAACCCGCGATCAGTTTGAACCGCACGCCGCCGCACTCCACTTCGGGAATGTCGCTGGCCGGGTAATGCTGGAATGAAGGCTCGGTTTCCTCGAAATCACCAGGTAATCCCAGCCAGATCTGCAAGCCGTGCAACGGGTTGTCCTGGCCGCGGCGCGCCTGGGGCGTCCGTTCCGAGTGCACGATGCCCTTACCGGCCGTCATCCAGTTGACGGCGCCCGGCTTGATGTCCTGTTGATACCCGAGGCTGTCGCGATGCGTGATCTGGCCATCGAACAACCAGGTCAGCGTGGCCAGGCCGATGTGGGGGTGTGGGCGCACATCCATGTTGCTGCCTGCAGGCAAAGTCACCGGACCGAAATGATCCCAGAATACGAAGGGACCCACCGATCTCCTGTGCCGCGAAGGCAGCAACCTGCGTACTTCGAATGCTCCGAGATCGGTGATGGATGGTTTGATCATCATCAGTTCGCTCATTATGTCTCCTGTGCAGTTTTCCGGCAGCTGCAATCATGCTCGCTACGGGCGGCTGTCTTGCCTGATATTATATTTTATAACATATTGATTTACAGCGTGTTTTCGAATTCACGCAGCAACCCGGAAACAGCCCGGTCAATGCGCATTCAAACGGCCCTACGAAGGCGTTTCCGGGTGCCCATCAAAGCTCTTGACTTGTGAAGATTTTGCCATTTAAATTTCACCAAACCCCATGCTACAACGCGGGGTGATTCTTGTTTGGAGTCTTTGAGATGAGCAAGAAATCAGGAAAGATGAAGCTGAAAAAGTTAAGGGGCATGGTCCAGGAAAGCGGCTTCGATGACGAGTTCGATTTTGACTTCGAAGACGAACTGGAGATCGCTTCGCTCGCAGGCTATGACGATGAATGGGACGAAGAAGACGACGTCCAGGGCCGGTTCTCCCCAAGGCGAAAAATTGAACGTCGCCGGGACATGAAAAAGGTCTATTCCGATCTTGACGACTGGGATCAGTTCGGTAGCGAACCGGGCATGTAAGCAGGCCGAACTTTCCATGACTACCGCCGGCCTTCTTTGTGAAGGCCGGTTCCTCGGTGCGCGGTTCCCTGACCCTTTCCCATGAGGCGGCCAGCCCCGCAATGCTGACTTCAGACACTGGCGATCGCCTGGTGCTCATGACCATACTGTGCGGGTGAATTACCTCGGACTGGCACACTTTTTAACCGCTGTTCTGGCGATCGTCGCTGGCGCCGTTGTAGTTTTTCGGCGCAAGGGCACACGGTTTCACAAGTGGTGTGGTCGCCTGTACCTGTTGTCAATGCTGACCGTCAATATCAGCGCGTTGAGTATTTACCGCTTGTGGGGCCACTTCGGCCCGTTCCATATCGCCGCCGTCATCAGCCTGGCCACGGTGATCATGGGTGCACAGGCCGCGTGGCGTAAAAAGCCTGCCCGGCACTGGAAGGTGGCGCATGCGTACTGGATGAGTTGGTCATATGTCGGCCTGCTGGCGGCAGCCGTTTCGGAATCCGCCACCCGCTACCTGGACTACGATTTTGGATGGACTGTTGGTCTCGCAAC
The DNA here is from genome assembly GCA_013002505.1 of Lysobacterales bacterium. Taxonomy (GTDB): domain Bacteria; phylum Pseudomonadota; class Gammaproteobacteria; order Xanthomonadales; family SZUA-36; genus JABDJL01. Next base: position 23,261 of record JABDJL010000145.1, read on the forward strand.
CGCGGCCGTCATTGCCATCGGGGCCATGACCATCAACCGTCGCCTGCCACCCCTGCTCGGTGCAAGTCAGCCCTGATCCAGGCCGGTTAATCCAAGGCCCGCTTCAGGTTGTCCCGGCATTTAATCAGCCTGGCTTCGGCTTTCTTCTTCCAGTCGACTATCACGCCTGGGGTGTAAGCAAGGCATCAACCTTGCGGACGGACAGTCGCTCGACGGTGTCCTGCTCCCGGCCATTTAACGGCCAAGCTGGGCAATTTCCGTCAATAGACGTAACGCCTGGACACCGCAACGTTCGTCCAAGCGCCTTGTTGCCACCCCGGCCGGAGTGGATAATTCGCTTTCTGCTTTTCCGGGGTCAGGCTTGAACCAGGTCATTGAAAAATGCCACTTGTGGCAAATTGCTATCCTGGGTGCACTTGCTGGTGGCATTGCTGCGCTCTTGCTCGGCTTTTCGCCAGACTGGGACCTGTTCAACTATCACCTGTACAACCCGCATGCGTTGATCCAGGGACGGCTGACTACAGATATCGCACCTGCGCAAATACAGGGCTTTCTCAACCCACTGTTTCATATACCCTTTTACTATATATTCGTTCATTTTGGCCCGGCAGCACTGGTCTTTTTTGCAGGGGCGCTACAAGGGCTCCAATGGGTTCTGCTGGGCTTGTTGCTGATGCGCATCCTGCCCTCGCAGCAGATACCGCAGTGGATGGCCTGGACAGTTGCCGCGTTTGGCATGTTCGGGCCGATTTTCATTTACGAGCTCGGCAGTACCCAGGGCGATACCATCGTAAGTGCCCTGGTGTTGGCTTCGCTGTTGCTGATACTTCCCGGCCAGCAGGATTCCGGGAATCATGACGCACACGCGAGGGCCTGGTTGGCTGGCCTGCTGGGCGGGCTGGCTGTAGCGTTGAAGCTGACCATGGCGCTATACGTCATCGGATTGTTCGTTGCGCTGTTGGTTTGCCGCCCTTTCAAGGCTCCTTTAGCCAGCGCCTGGCGGTTTGGCGCAGCTTGCGCGGGCGGGTTCCTGCTCGGAGGTATCGCATGGTTTGGCTGGTTATGGCTGAATTTCCACAACCCGCTTTTCCCGTATTTCAACCAGCTGTTCGAGTCCGACTGGGCGTCGACTGTCAGCTTTCGCGACCGGCGGTTTCTGCCCGGCAACGCGCTGGAGTGGATGGTTTACCCACTCGCATGGTTACTGGAAGACTACAAGGTCTGGGAATTCAGGTTTCGCGATGTCCGGCCCCTGCTGCTTTATCCGCTGATGTTCCTGGTACCACTGCTGGCTTGGAGAAAAACCGGCCGTGAAGCGCCGGCGCTCAGGATGCTGCTGGTGTTCCTCGCATTCAGTTACCTGTTGTGGTTGCCGCTGTTTTCCATCTATCGCTACCTTTCGGTGCTCGAAATGCTCGCACCACTGGCTCTTTTTACCGTGATCGCCTGGCTCGGGGCGAGCCGCAGAACAGCCATGGGCGGGCTGGCTTTACTGATTGCAAGCCAGCTGATGGTGGGTTACAAGCGGGCGGATGTCATTCCGGACTTGAATATTAACCAGGCCACTGCCCTTCAGGACTTGCCCAGCAACTCGATGCTGATCGTATCGGGTTATGAACCGTTGAGTTTTGCAGCCTTGTGGCTCAGTGACGATATTCCGATGATTCGTATCCGATCAAATTTCATGCGCCCGGACCGCGGGTTGCTTGATCCGGAAATTGGCGGAGATCGTTTATCCCGCCTGGCGCTCAAGCGCATCTCCGGGCATGACGGTCCGCTGTTCTTACTCCAGTCTCCCAGCGAAGGCGCCAAGCCATTCCTGGAGGCGGATTTGAGACTCATGGGCCTGACCCCTGAAGCCGCAATGCAGTGCATGCCGGTTTTCACACACACGCGGCTGCAGCAACAGCTGCCACTGGAACTGTGCCCGCTGAATGATCCTGCGCCGGGTTTTCCAGGCGATTGACTTGCACCGCTTGTGGTCTGACCGTTGCACGAGCGTGTCACTGGGATAGAATCGGTTTTCATATACCTGAACCGGTCAAAATCTTCGATGAAAATTTCAGTTCAACTGTTATGCGCGATGATGCTTCTGTCCCCCGGCGCACTGTCTGCCGAGGAACGCAAAAAGTCTGTATTCCTGGATATCGGCCGCAGCAACGCCAATGCCACCCGCGGACACGAAGAGCTGGATATTTACAGGCTGGGTGTGCAATGGGACTTCAAAACGACATTCTGGCAAAGCCGGGACAGTAAGCTGAGCGGCTATTTCGAAGCGTCGGTGAATCGTTGGGACAGCCGCGTGGATGATGTCACGGCAATCGCCTTTTCACCGGTTTTCGTTCTCGAGTTCAAACAGGCGTCAAGCGGTTTCAGGCCCTATATCGAAGCGGGAGTCGGTGTCGCCCTGTTGAGCGAAAAACGCGCTGGGGGGCGAGGCCTGGGATCGTCATGGCAATTCGAGGACCGGATCGGATTTGGCTTTGCATCTGACAAGTACGACTTCCACTACCGTTACATGCATTATTCCAATGCGGACATAGAAAAGCCCAACCAGGGAATAGATGCTCACGTCATCGGTGTCAGCATTAGCTACTAGGACGGTCCTGAGACACATCGCCGCGCGCGAGTAAACCGGTAGGTTTTCAGCCGGGTTTTGGCGTTCCTGTCTATCAGCACTTCTCGCCCCACTTTGCGGGATTGCCTGCAGGATTTGTCTGATCATGACTATACTAACCAGTAAGGCCGTGCAGAGACAGCCGCGGTTTCAAATCATCACAAAGGGAATTAGCGATGAAATTCAGGTTTGTAAAAAGGGGCTCCAGGCGATCATTTAACCCACTGCAGGCACTGCTGGTCCTGCTTTTCTGCATGCCGCCCGTTGCGGCATTAGCCCAACTGGCCACGGAAGTGGAGTTACAGTTGGTTTTATCCGGCCTGCCGTCCGTGGTTGATTTACAGAGCGCCGGCGACAGCCGCTTGTTTGCCGTGTCCCAGGGCGGCACGATCCACGTGATCAATTTCGATGCACAAGGCCAGGCCACGCTGGTGGCCACGCCGTTCCTCGACCTCGGTAGCCAGGTCAGTGTCAGCAATGAACGCGGCCTGCTGGGCCTGGCGTTTCACCCGGAATACGACAGCAACGGTTATTTTTACGTCAATTACAGCTGCGTGGCGACCGAGGTGCCCGAATGCGTATCGGACGGCGATACTATTATCGCCCGGTTCTCGGTCAGCACCGACCCGGACAGCGCCGATGCCGCATCGCGACTGGTCATGGCCACCATTGCGCAGGACGCGTCGAATCACAATGGCGGACAACTCCAGTTTGAGCCTTTCCCGGATCCGGGTGACGGGCGAACCATTCTCTACATCGCCATGGGCGATGGCGGCGGTGGCAACGACCCCAACCAGCGGGCCCAGGACCTCGACTCGCTGCTCGGAAAAATGCTGCGTGTGGATGTAGATAATCCGGGCGCCACACTGCCCCGCTACAACGTTCCCACGGATAACCCCGTTTTGCCGGGTTCCAATGATGAAATCTGGGCCTATGGCTTGCGTAATCCCTGGCGTTTCAGCTTCGACCGGCTGACCGGCGATATCCACATCGCCGATGTTGGCCAGAACGCGCGTGAAGAGATCAACTTCCAGGCCGCTTCCAGCAGCGGCGGCGAGAACTATGGCTGGCGGCAATGCGAAGGCACACGGGTGAATTTCGCTGCAGAAGCACCCGATGGCTGCACAGGAGGCGGTGGCCTGACCCCGCCCATTCTCGAGTACAGCCACGGCGAAGGGTGTTTCTCCGTTACGGGCGGCTATGTCTACCGCGGCAGCGAATTCGATACAGAATTCGGCGGCACGTATTTTTACGCCGATTACTGCACCGGTGAATTATGGGGTGCCCGGCCGGACGGCGGTGGCAGCTGGAGCAACATCATGGACCAGGATACGGGCCTGCCTTTCTCCATCACAACTTTTGGTGAACGCCACAATGGCGAGCTGTACCTGGGCACCGGCGGCGGGTCCATCTACCGCGTTCGTCCACCGTCGTCACCGGAGCCCGACCTGGTGGTCAATAACGTGGACGGTCCACTGTATGGCTTCAAGGGCGGCGTCATCAATGTTGCCAATGCCCAGGCGCAGAACCAGGGGGGCGCGGCTGCAGGCGCAAACGGCCTGGGTTACTACTTTTCGACCGATCCGGTAAACAACCCGGACCAGAATTTCAGCGGTACCGATTGCCCCGTCCCGGCACTCGACGCAGGTGCACTTTACAACTGCGACAACATCATGGTGGATGTGCCCGACAGCCTCGCTGCCGGCAGTTACAGCCTGGTTGCCATTATCGATGACCAGGACCTGGTGGCTGAAAGCAATGAGACTAACAACGACCGGGCCGACAACCAGCTCATCGAAATCATTGACTGCGATTTTCCGGAGTTCGAAGTATGCGATGACGGCATCGACAATGACTGTGACGGATTCGTCGACGGCAGCGATTCGGATTGCCAGTTGGCCTGTGCGGCGCAGGGCGATTCCTGCACGATTAACAGCGATTGCTGCTCCAACAAGTGTCGCGGTGGTCGCAACAAGTCATGCAAAGGCGACCCGATCTGTACACCCACGGAAAACCCGGAGGTCAGCTGCATTGACGGGATCGACAACGATTGCGACGGGTTGGTGGACACCGATGACCCTGACTGCCAGGGCCCGTGCAACCCGACAGAACCCGTTGAAGTTTCGTGCGATGACGGCCTCGACAACGATTGTGACGGACTGGTTGATCTCGATGATCCGGATTGCCCGGTCAGTTGCGCGGTTAAGGGCGACGCGTGCAGTCTGAACAGTGATTGCTGTTCCAACAAGTGCCGCGGGCCGTCGGGCGGAAAGTCCTGCAAGTAAAGTCGCGAGCGTTTCTTGCCACTGATTCATTCTGAGCCGGGCCGGGTCCCGGCCCAGAATGATGCTTTTCGAATGGCGCGTAATTCAATTTCAATCAGTGCCTGCCGCTCTTGAGCGCTCTGAATTTTTCGTCTGCTCAAGGGGCTGCCCGGGGCGCAGCAGGCGCCAGGCGTGCCATCCGGTGTCCACGACCAGCAGGATGCCGATGACCCACATCACCCCATCGACTGCCTTGTTGATCAGCGTCAGCAGCTCCGGGTTTACGGATTCGGCTGCAAGCTCTGTCGACAGCAGCTGTGGCTGGCTTATCGCAAAGGCAAGCAGCGCTATCCACAGCACGTTGGTCAGAATTGATGTGATTCTCAGCCTGGGCGACCAGAAATTTTTGACCAGCCGAACGACACAGTAAGCAATATCGAACACCAGCAGGGCGCCTGCTGCTACCCAGAACCAGTCCGGGAGGTTTACGGACCAGTCATTGAGCCATTGCCCGTCGTGGCGAATCAGCGTGGGGAATTCAACGATGTCCAGCAACCACAGGAGCGCCAATGTAGAGACGGCGAGGTCAAAAAACGTCTCACCCTTGGAAATTTGTTGGTGACTTTCGACGAGCCGCAAGTCTTTGGCACTCCATTTGTCCAGCCACACGGCCCGCGAACCGCTTTTCTCAAGCGCAATGAAAATACCGAATATGGACGCACTGACCCACAACAGGGTTTCGGGAATATCCGTGAGTATTTGCAAAAAAGATCTCACATAGGCGCCACTTGCCAAAGCGGCCGTAACCGCCATGACCAGGTAGAACACCGAGGTAATAACTGCACCCGTTTTGAGTGCAGACAGGAAACTGTAATAGAACTGCGGCCCGATCAGGTACGCCCCGCCCTCCGGCGCCAGCCGCGTGGCGTGGCGCATGGGATGCTCCCTGTTGGCATCGAGGAATTCATGCTGGCTGCCGGACGGATGCTGTTCCCGCCAGTCGTCGTACTCCTCGCACAGGGCGTCATATAGTTCCGCAAATAACTCATCGCGCAGCTTTTCCGGGTGATAAGACACCACCTGGTGTGCGTATGACTTCAATAAATCCATCTCAATGCTCCTTCAGAATACTGGCCAGGCTGTTGTTCAGGCTGTGCCACTCGATGACCAGCGCTGCCAGGACTTCCTGGCCCAGTGCCGATATTTGGTAATAGCGCTTTTTGCGCTTGTCCTCGGATCGCCATTCGCTGTTCAGCAGGCCCTGCTTTTCGAGTCGCCGCACCAGCGGGTACAGCGTGCCTTCGTCAATATCCAGCCCCAGCGCATTGATCTCTTTGCGCAGCGAGTAGGTGTAATGCTCGGTCCGCAGTTGCGCCAACACGGCCAAAGGCAAAGCACCACGGCGCAGTTCAAGGCGTAGTTTTTCAAGCAATTCATCGCGATCGTGTAGATCATTCATATACTGTGTACCACATAGTATGTGCTATATACTGTATACCACACAGTATGTGGATGCAAGCATTGATGTGATGAAATGGAGGGAAGTTGAATCCGGGAAAAAACGCAATGGCCATGAGCAAGCGCTGGAACATCCTGCTGGGGCTGCTGGCGGCAGCAGCCTTTTTTTACTCGCTTGGGTTTTACAGCGGGGCAGTAGCGGCAATCGTCCTGGGGGGAATATTCGAGATCGCTTTCTGGCTCAAGCTGTTCAGACGAGGCCATCGGGACCGGGCTGAGTAAGCCGACAACCGTGGTCGGTGTCGCGCTTAACCGATTGTTTCTCTGAATAAATTCAACCAGTTCAGGCCCAGCAACTTCTCGATATCATCGTCGCCGTAACCCCTCTGGTGGAGGCGGTAGGTCACCTGGAGGAATCGATCGGGCTTGTCCAGTTCGGGGATCCATGATGGCCATTTCACGTCGTAGCTAGGCTTAAACCACTCTAGCCTGGGCTCGTACCAGTCTTCCCGGGTTGCCCACGATGCGATGCCACGAATGGGAAAGTCAGTGGACAGGCCCACGTGTTCAATTCCGGCGAGGTTGATCGCGTGCTCGACATGATCAATATACGTGTCAATGGTCGTAGCGCCGCCTGGATCCGGGCCAATAAAATAGCCGATCGCCGCGATGCCGATCACCCCGCCCTTTTCGGCCAAAGCGCGGATCTGTGCGTCGGTCTTGGCACGCGGATGACCGGAACGCAGTGCTTCGCACATGGTGTGAGTGAAAGCCACCGGCTTTTGTGAAAATCCGATCCCATCAAGGGTTGTCTGGCGCCCGCAATGTGAGAGGTCTACCAGCACGCCGACTTCATTCATTCTCTCGACCACCTCGATGCCGAAATCGGAAAGCCCGGCGTTGGTGCGTTCCGTGCTCCCGTCACCTAGCCGGTTGCGCTGATTGTAGGTCAACTGGAAACAGCGCATGCCCAGGGCATGAAGCACCTCGACGTTATCGGCATCACCCTCGAGCATGGTCGCGTCCTGAAAATTCATCATGACCGCCAGCTTGTTGTTGTTCTTGGCGTACTCAAAATCACTGGCGGACAAGGCAGCCGTGAAGCGGTCGGGATGTTCGCGGAACCGTTTTCGCCATTCAATCAGCGCGTCAATGGCGGTTTGCAAATTGCGGCGCGGCAGGCTGTTAATGATGCCGGTGTAGCCGGAGGCGTCTAGGGCTGCGTATTCTTCTTCGTCCCACCGGTGCGCGAAAGACAAGGAGTCGATGACCAGCGCATTGCGGTAAAGAGCATTCAAGCTATGGCGGTCATCCTTGCCCGGCGCTGACACTGCGATTCCCGGCATAAGCGCCGTGGCGCTGGCCATGCCAAGGGTTTGAATGGTTAAACGGCGGGAAAATTTCCTGGTCATCGGCAAAGCTCCGGTCGCTGGCTGGCGGTGGTCTGCCCTGTCGATTCGATCATATCCCCACGCAAGCCCTGTTACCATCGCCGCAAGGTTTGCATTAAACCTTCACGGTCCACAGCCATTCATAGCGCGGTGCTTCTCGCTTCATCGCGAAAATCGCCGACAGTCCAGAAAAACTCCCATATTTTCCTATACTGAGAATACAGCGAGCGTATATGAGTAATGGATTACGCGCTGCAAAAGGGAGATTTGCCATGTTATACAGTGCCAACCGCTGTTTTGTTTTTCTGTGTTTTCTTATTTTTTCTCTTACCGCGCTGACCCTGCCGCAGCCTGCTTTGGCCGGCGGCAGCAAGGTCGAGGTCTGCCACATTCCGCCGGACGACCCGGATAACTTTCACACCATCCGGATTGGAAGCAAGGCGCTGAATGCGCATTTGAATCACCTCGACCTGGCCGGTGCCTGTGACGGCTTATGTGCAGCTTTATGCGACGATGGGGACGCCTGCACAATTGACGATACAGCCAATTGCGAAGAGGCCGGTTGCCCGGCCGTTCCCGAATTGGTCGACTGCGACGACGGGGATTTGTGCACCATCGACTCCTGCGATTCATTGCTGGGTTGTGAAAATGACCCGGTAGTCTGCAATCCCATCGATGCCTGCCATGTTGCGGCATGTGACCCTCTTGATGGCAGTTGCCTGCAAACCGAGATCACCTGCCCCGAGGGCTATATCTGCGATCCGGTTGAGGGGTGCATCGAAGATGAGCCTGAACCTGTTGAGCCCTGCCCCTGCTTCGAATTGGCTGACCTTCAGAATGAAGGTAGCGTGGACGCCTGCAGCTCCGCGGGAAGTGATCCGTTCGTGGCCCAGTTCATCAACAACGCGCTTTATTGCTCAGGCTTCGGATGCGTCCACGACCAGGATAATCAGCCCGCCGTCGGTTGCTCGGTTTTCCGGGAGTTCAACGGAAGCGGCTGGGATGACATATCTGGTGATTTCGCCACTTCGGAAGGTGACCAAACCTGTAAAAACCTGATGCAGGCGGTTTGTCCGTCCAGCAGCCCTGAGCCTGAAAGCATGCCCGAAATGCCGATGCCGGAAGGTTAATTCCATCATCAGGCGCAGGCTGGGTAATACTGGCAAGTGCTTAAAGTCTAGCTTGGCCCGTTCCACGCATGGAACGGGCCGGTTGTGCTCATTTGAGTGCGGCGCTTGGCCCTGCGGCCCCCGCTTCGGGTATATTGTGCGCTTTTCCTGAACCTGAAACGCGCTGAGTCCCCGACCATGGTGAACCCCCAATTCCTGGCAGCCGGCCCATGAGCCTCGACAGGCAAACCCGGCAGGCCATGCAACTGCAACGCCAGGGCGACCTTGAGCAAGCCAACCAGGCCTGGCAGCGAATTCTGCATTCCCACCCCAATCACGTGCCGGCGCTGGCCAACCTGGCGTCGCTGCAGGCTCGCTCCGGGCACCCCAAGAGAGCGATCAAGCTGTTCAGGCGCGCACTGAAGATTGAACCGCAGGCACCGGAAATCTGGTTCAACCTCGGCAACCTGATGAGCCAGGCCGGCGACCGCCTGGAAGCGGAACGCTCTTATCGTAAAGCATTGAAATTAAATAAAGATTTTGCTCCGGCCTGGAACAACCTCGGTGCATTGTTACGTGAACTGAAGCGCACGGAAGATGCCGCAAAATGCTTTCATAAAGCCATCGAACTGGTGCCCGGCCTGGTCAGGGCGCATTGTGCTTATGCAGACCTGATGCTGGAGCAGGGCAATCTGCCCGAAGCCTTGAAACACTTTACGCTTGCGCGCGAGAGCGACCCCACCGAGCCACTGGCTTACCTTGGACTGGGTAACGTCCTGGCAGAGAACCGGCAGTACCCGGATGCGATTGAAGCATTCAAGGGCGGTCTGGCACTACGACCGGGTGACGCACGTTTCCTGGCGCCACTGGCTGAGCTTTTTGTTCTGACCGGCCAGGAAATCCACGCGCACACCGCCTGGCAGTCGCTGCTTGAGCACAATCCGGATTCGGCTGAAGCGCATCTCAACCTTGGCCGTTTGCTTTACCGCATGCGCAGCGGGTCACAGGATGTGAATTTGGCCGTCCAACATTTGCGCCGCGCTGTCAAGCTGAAACCAGGGGACCTGGAACCTCGGTGCCAGCTGGGATTCACGTTGGCCGAACTGGGTGAACTCGGCGAAGCCGGTGCCATTGCCCGTCAGCTGCTGTCGCAATACAAGGACTCAGCCCTGGCGTATATGCTCGAAGGCTACATTGCAGTGCAGCAGGCGCGCATTGCCGAAGGCCTGGACGCATACCGAAAGGCATGCGCCATTGCACCGCAAGACATCGATGCCATCGGCAACCTGTGCTTCAGTAGCCTTTATGCGGATTTCATGAGCGCAGCAGAGGTGACAGAACTGCACCACGAGATGTCAGGCAGGTTCTCCGGCCTGGCCACCGGTTGCACAATTGCCGAACGGCAATCCCGCCAGGGCCGCATCCGGGTTGGTTACCTGTCACCCGACTTTCGCGCGCACCCCGTGGGTTATTTCATGGAACCGATATTGGCCAATCATGACCGGCATGCATTTGAAATTTTCGCCTATGCAAATGTGGCCCGCCTCGACGAGACTGGACAAACCCTGGCCGGGTACTGCGATCATTTCCGCATGTGCGCGGGGCTGGATGATGAAACCCTGCTGAACACCATGCGGGAGGACAGGCTGGATGTGCTGGTTGACCTGGCGGGTTACACCTCGAACAACCGCGTGTCCGTTGTCGCCCGGCGCGGCGCACCAGTACAGGCCATTTATCTCGGTTATCCAGGTACTACAGGGCTGGAACAGGTAGATTTTTGCCTGGGCGACAAGGCACTGATGCCGGAAGGTTCTGAGTCCTTGTATTCCGAGCAAGCGGTCCGGCTCGAATCGCCATTCCTGTGTTTTCAGGCGCAGCCCGGTACGCCCGATGTAGCGCCGCTGCCCGCCGCGCACAATGGTTTCATTACCTTCGGCTCCTGTAACAATTATGCGAAGGTATCAGACCGCTGCGTGCAAACCTGGGCGAGGCTTCTTGATGCGGTACCCGGCTCCAGGTTAATCATCAAGGCCCAGGTTCTGGCTGACCCACACACCTGCGACCTGGCGATGCAACGCTTCACCGGGCACGGCATCGATGCCGGTCGCATCGATATGCGTGGTCCGACTACGCCGCTGACAAGATTCCTGGGCACTTACGCCGACATCGATATTGCATTGGACACCCTTCCCTATTGTGGCGGCACCACCAGCTGCGATGCACTTTGGATGGGTGTACCGGTCGTCAGCCTGGCAGGCGAACACTTCTATCAACGCATGGGGGCGAGTATTCTTTCCGCGATCCATCGCGAGGCCTGGTGTGCCGGTAGCGAGGATGAATATATTGAAATAGCCGCGAGGCTTGCTGGCGACCTGGACGCATTGGCCAGAGTGCGTGCAAACCTGCGTGCCGAGATGCGCAGCTCTCCGCTGTGCGATGGCGCTGGCCTGGCCCGTGAATTGGAGCGCGCATACAGAATGATGATCGAGGACAAGCAATGATCCCATCCATGATTAATGATTTCCTGAAAAAGGAATCATCTGGCGGCCTGCTGCTTATTTTTGCAGCCATCGTGGCATTGATATTTGCCAACTCACCCTATTCCGGTATTTACGACATGATGCTGGATGTACCGGTCGTTGTTCAGATTGGCGAACTGGTGATTGCCAAGCCCCTGCTATTGTGGATAAACGACGGCCTGATGGCCCTGTTTTTCCTGCTGGTCGGCCTGGAACTGAAGCGCGAAATGATCGAGGGTGAGTTATCTGACCTATCCAAGATCGCACTACCAGCGATCGGCGCGGTGGGCGGTATGGCCATTCCGGCCGCCATTTACCTCTACCTCAACTGGCATGACCCGGTCGCACGGCAGGGGTGGGCAATTCCGGCCGCCACGGATATTGCATTTGCCCTGGGCATTTTGTCGCTGCTGGGTTCGCGCGTGCCGCTCAGTATCAAGGTGTTTCTGACTTCACTTGCGATTTTCGATGATATCGGCGCCATCGTCATCATTGCCTTGTTCTACACTGATAACCTCTCCGTGTTCTCACTTCTGGTCGCCGCCGCGTGCACGGGCCTGCTGCTCACGGTCAACCGCAAAGGCGTCGAATCGCGAAGCGTGTATCTTGGCATTGGCCTCGTTATGTGGGTCGCGCTATTGAAATCCGGCGTCCACGCCACGCTGGCCGGCGTGGTGCTGGCGGTGTTTATCCCCATCAAGTCGAAAGACCCTGATGACCCAGCGCCGCTGAAGGCGCTGGAGCACGATCTGCATTCCCTGGTCGCATTCGTCGTATTGCCGGTATTCGCCTTTGCCAATGCCGGCGTCACGCTCGCCGGCGTCAGTCCCTCGTACCTGCTTCATGATGTGCCGCTGGGAATCGCGCTGGGCTTGTTCGTGGGCAAGCAGATCGGCGTGTTTGGGCTGTGCTGGCTGGCCGTGAAAATGGGCCTCGCAAAGCTGCCACACGGAATGAACAGCGCCAGTTTGTACGGTACCTCTTTGTTATGCGGTGTCGGGTTCACGATGAGTCTGTTCATCGGCTCCCTGGCGTTCGAACAGACCCAGGTGAACCTGCTGTTCGATGAGCGGCTTGGCATTATCCTTGGCTCCGCCCTGTCCGGACTCGGGGGTTACCTGGTGTTGCGCTGGGCGCTTCCGGCCCGCGGCAATGTATCGGGCCGGGCGTCAAGTACATCTTAAAAACGGACAAATGTCCGGTTTTCAGGCGCCCACACTTCCGCGACAGCCTGCATGACATCAGGAGACAATTGTGGCCACTGAACGAGCAACCGTCAGGATTGGCCCAAGGGCACTGGTAATGGATTTAGAGCAACTGCAACGGATAGACATATTTCGATCGCTGGACCCCAGCGACGCGAAACTCGTTGCAGAACGCATGGAAATTATCTGTTATCCGCGCAACAGCCTGATGATTCACGAAGGCGAAGAAAACAGTTCGTTGTACGTGATTCTCAAGGGTAAGGTCAAAATATTTCTCCTCGACGAAACAGGCCAGGAGGTAATCCTCAACTATCTGCATGAGGGGGATCATTTCGGTGAAGTGTCGTTGTTTGACGATGGTCACCGCTCAGCCTCTGTACAGACCATGGACGACTGTTACTTTGGCACATTGCAGAAAGAAGATTTCGTTCAGATTATGGCTACCCATCCGAACCTGGCTATGACTATGTTCAAGGGGATGACAAGGCGACTGAAGGATCTCAGCAACAACGTAAGGACACTGGCTGCCAACTGGTAGCTGAAGTTGCGATCGCCCACCTGGGGGGTGGCGATACAGCCCGACTGGAAGTGGGAGAGACTTCCAGCCGGGCTGGTTTTTATGTCGGTCCGACTACCTGATCTTCATTAAACGGCTGAAACATCGGCCATACGTTAGTATCATTCGTACTCATGGACCTGCGAATCTTCAACGGCATCAACCTTTTCAAATCTTTGGACGAGAAGGAACTCCAGGCGCTGTCAGAACATCTCCTGCGACGGCACTTCCCGAAGAACGTGGTCATCATCAATGAAGGTGATATGACCAACTCGCTGTACATCATCCTCAGTGGGCGGGTTAAGGTTTTTCTCAACGACGAGAATGGCAAGGAAGTCATCCTCAACGTGGTCGAAGCCGGTGATTATTTCGGAGAGGTTTCTCTGTTCGATGACGGCCGGCGGTCGGCATCAATCATGACGTTGGTGGACAGCGAGTTTGCAGTTCTGGAAAAATCTTCGTTTCTCACTTGTATGAAATCAAGCCCTGAACTGGCATTGACCATTATCCGTGGCCTGACTGAACGCCTGCGAGGACTCAGCGCCAACGTCCGCAACCTGGCACTGATGGATGTGTACGGCCGCGTTGCCCATACGCTGATCGAGTTGGCAGAGGATCAGGATGGCACGACCATGATTCCGGGCGGCATCACCTACAAGGAGCTGGCGCAAAGGGTAGGCGCCTCGAGCAAAATGGTAGGCCGCGTCATGAAAGACCTGCGTACCGGGGGTTACATCAGCAAGCTCGGTCACAACCTGGTCATCAACCGCTCTTTTCCATCGTCCTGGTAAAGCCGTGAAAGGGCTTGGCTGAGCAGGGGGCGTGTCCTTGCCCGAGAATAAATGTGCCGGCGTGCTGATGCACATCAGTTCGCTGGCCGGAAGCCCCGGCATCGGGGACATCGGCGATTCAGCGCGAAGATTTCTTGATCAATTGAACCACATGCGGTTGCGGGTGTGGCAGATGCTGCCGCTGGGTCCCGCCGGGTATGGCGATTCGCCCTATCAGTCGCTGTCCACTTTTGCCGGGAATGAAATGTTGATCGGCCTGGAACCACTGGCCAGGCAAGGCTTACTCAAATCTTCGGAACTGAAAGCAATGAATAAGCTTCCGGCTTCGCATGTCGACTATGGCAGCTTGCACCCCATCAAGAGCATGCTGCTGGACCGTGCCGCTGACCGTATTGACGTTTCTGATTCAGCCAAATCAATGACAAAATTCCAACAGTTCCGGGCGCGTCACGACCCGGCATGGCTTGACGACTACGCCCTGTTCAGGGCCATCAAGAAAGATCAGGGCGGCAAGCCCTGGTGGCAGTGGCCTGCGGCCCTGGCAAAACGGGAGCCGAACGCGCTGGCAGAGATTCGCAAAACCAGCCAGGCCGCCATTAATCGCGTCAAGCTGCAACAGTTCCTCTTCGACCAACAATGGAACAGCCTGAGGTCCGATGCCCATGAACGCGGTATCACGCTGTTTGGCGATGTGCCCATTTATATCGCGCACGACAGCGCAGATGCCTGGGCGCGACGCGAGTTGGTGCAATTGGATGAGCGGGGCCGCCCCCGCTTCGTGGCCGGCGTCCCGCCAGACTACTTCAGCGACGAAGGCCAGTTGTGGGGAAACCCGCTCTATAACTGGGCTGAACACGATCGCGATGGTTACGCGTGGTGGGCCCAGCGGCTTGAACATGCCTTGCAGCGATTCGATTTACTGCGCATCGATCATTTCAGGGGTTTCGAATCCTACTGGTCAGTCCGGGCAGATCACGAGAATGCCAAGCAGGGAAATTGGGAACCCGGGCCCGGTGACGCATTGTTCGAGGCCCTTGAAGCAAGCCTGGGAAAGCTGCCCATCGTCGCCGAAAATCTCGGTGAAATCACCCCGGAAGTTGAGTCGCTGAGAAAGCGGCATGGATTGCCCGGCATGGTTATCTTGCAGTTCGAAGCGGAAAACCCCGATTTCGATGCGCAGGCCGTGGACCAGGACAATGTCATTTACACCGGCACCCACGACAATGACACGATACGTGGCTGGTTTCAGGGCAGGCTCAATGACACGCGCACACGATCTGAGTTGCGCGCCTGCCGCAAGCGGGCAAAAAAACTGACTGGCGGAACCGCGCGGACCATAACTCGTGACATGATCAGGGTGGCGCTGCAAAGCCCTGCCCGGCTTGCAATGGCGCCGTTACAGGATTTCCTCGACCTGGGATCCGAGGCGCGGATGAATACCCCGGGTTCTACATCGGACAACTGGCAATGGCGCGTCGATCCGGCGCTGATGACATCACAATTCTTCGATTCCGTTGCAGGTATGGTGCAGGCTTGCTCTCGCGACCCGGAACATGCCTTACAATCAGGACCTGGACCAGGGAGCTTAAAATGACCAAGCAAGTTAATTCCGACGACGGTCGTCGCGTTAGCCGTCTGACGCGGGAAACCGTGGCACTGATACTGGCCGGCGGACAGGGCTCAAGGCTGTATGAATTAACCAACTGGCGCGCCAAGCCGGCGGTATATTTTGGTGGCAAGATGCGGATTATCGATTTCCCGCTTTCCAATTGCATCAACTCGGGCATCCGGCGGATCGGCGTGCTGACCCAGTACAAGGCGCATTCGCTGATCCGTCACCTGGTGCATGCCTGGACGCGCTACCAGTCAGGGCAGAAGGAGTTTGTTGAAATCCTGCCTGCTTCTCAGCGTGTCGGCGGCGAATGGTACAAGGGTACTGCCGATGCGGTGTACCAGAATCTCGATATCATCCGCACGCATGACCCTGCGCTGGTGCTGGTCCTGGCCGGCGACCACGTCTACAAGATGGATTATGGCCCGCTGCTGGCATGGCACGATGAGCAGGAAGCGGATATGACCGTGTGCTGCCTGGAGGTGCCGGTCGAGGAAGCGGCCGGCCAGTTGGGTGTCATGACTGTCGATGAGGACAATCGCGTCATCGCCTTTCACGAGAAGCCCGAAAAGCCCGCATCGATTCCGGGCAAGGAAGGCACCTGCCTGGCCTCGATGGGTAACTACGTTTTCAATACTGAATTTCTTTACGAGCAGGTCATCAAGGATTCCGATGCCCACGATACCAGCCACGACTTTGGTAAAAACATCATTCCCTCGATTGTCGGCAAATATCGGGTTTACGCCTATCCTTTTCGCGACCCGGATACCGGCGAGCAGGCTTACTGGCGCGACGTCGGAACACTGGATGCCTTCTGGGAAGCCAACATGGAACTCACCTACGTTTCGCCACCGCTCGATTTATATGACCGGAAGTGGCCAATATTCACCCACCAGTTGCAATTGCCCAGCGCAAAATTCGTATTCGATGAGCCCGGCCGTCGAGGCGAAGCGCTGCAATCCATGATTTCGGCAGGCTGCATCATTTCCGGCGCCAGCGTACGCAAGTCACTGATTTTCTCAGGCTGCAAGATTCATTCCCACAGCGTCATTGAACAATCGGTCATCCTGCCGGATTGTGAAGTCATGAAAAACTGTCACATTCAAAATGCCATCATCGACCGGGGTACCGTTGTTCCCGAAGGCACCGAAATCGGTATTGACAAGGAACAGGACCGCAAACGCGGGTTCCGTATCACCGAAGGCGGGCGAACGCTGGTGGTACCGGAAATGCTTGGCCAGGAACTGCATTTTACGCGTTAGCATGCAGATTGCTGGCCACCGGGCGCGGCGCACATACGTGCTGATCAGGACGCCATCCCGGAATTCATACCCATGAGCACAAAACCGGACCATTCGATGCTCGAAGCGATGGCCCTGGGCAACTTTGCGCGGCCATTCGAGGTGCTGGGCGTGCAACAAAGCGGCAACAGCAGGGTAGTGCGCACGTTTCAACCGGATGCGGAGAAGGTGAATTTACTCGACCGGCAGGGCAAGCGCCTGGGCGTTTTCACGCGACTGCACAAAGAGGGTATATTCGAAGCTGAAATGCCGCCGCGACTGCGCATTTACCAGCTCGAGATTACGGCTCGAAACGGCGACCAGTACCGTCTGGAAGATCCCTATCGCTTTCCTTCCCGGCTCGGCAGCCTGGACCTGCACCTGTTGGCAGAGGGTTCGCACGAGCAGCTCTATTCGGTACTTGGCGCACACCCGGATACCTTGATGGGGGTCAGCGGTACGGCATTTTCCGTGTGGGCACCCAACGCCTCCCGCGCCAGCGTGGTCGGTAACTTCAATAGCTGGGACGGAAGGCGGCACGTTATGCGCCTGCACCCGGACAATGGCATCTGGGAAATTTTCCTGCCGGGCGTGGAAGCGGGCAGTTGTTACAAGTTTGAACTGCTCGATTCGAAAGGCAAGTTGCTGCCGCTGAAGGCCGACCCGTATGGCTGCTACCACGAGTCACCACCCGGCAATGCTTCAATCGTCTATACCAGCCAATACCAGTGGCAGGACCAGCAGTGGCAGGATCAGCGCAAGGGAAAGTTGGGCCTGGACGAACCGCAAAGCATTTACGAAGTGCACCTGGGATCGTGGCGCCGAAATGCCGATGGCAGTTGGATCGGTTACCGGGATATTGCAAGCCAACTGATTGATTATACGATTGAAATGGGCTTTACCCATGTTGAATTCCTGCCCATTACGGAACACCCCTTCGACGGCTCATGGGGCTACCAGCCGATCGGAATGTATGCCCCGACCCAGCGCTTCGGTGACCCTGATGATTTCCGCTACCTGGTCGACCGCCTGCACGGCGCCGGAATCGGCGTCATTATCGACTGGGTTCCGGCACATTTTCCCAATGACGATCACGGCTTACGGCTTTTTGACGGTACCGCCTTGTATGAGCACAGCGACCCGCGCAAGGGCGCACACGCCGAATGGGGAACGCTGATATTCAACTATGGCCGCCGCGAAGTTCAGAACTACCTGCTGGGCAATGCTCTTTACTGGATTCGTGAGTTTCATATTGATGCATTGCGCGTCGACGCCGTGGCGTCGATGTTGTACCTCGACTATGCACGTAAGCCTGGCGAGTGGCTGCCCAACGAGCACGGAGGAAACCAGAACCTGGAAGCGGTGGACTTTTTGAAAAAGCTGAACAGGCTGGTTCACCGCGAAGGCGCGTCATGCCACGCCGAAGAATCCACGTCATGGCCGGGCGTTTCGCACCCGGCGGACAATGGTGGTCTGGGCTTCACCTGCAAGTGGAACATGGGCTGGATGAACGACACGCTGGCTTATATGAAAGAGGATCCGCTGAATCGGCAGTATCATCATGACCGCATGACATTCGGCATTGTTTATGCATTCAGCGAGAACTTCATACTGCCGCTTTCCCATGACGAGGTGGTGCACGGAAAAGGTACGCTGCTTGGGCGCATGCCGGGCGATGAATGGCAGCGCTTTGCCAACCTGCGCGCCTATTTCGGTTTCATGTTCGGCCATCCGGGCAAGAAACTGCTGTTCATGGGCAACGAGTTCGCCCAAACCCGCGAATGGAGCCACGATCGCCAGGTTGACTGGCCGTTGCTGGAGTTCAAGCCTCACGCCGGCATGCAGTTATTGATCAAGACATTGAATGACGTTTATCGTCAGACTCCGGCCCTTTACGAGCAGGATTTTTCCAGCAAAGGATTCGATTGGATCGATTGCCACGACCAATCGCGCAGCATTTTTTCGTGGGTGCGCTACGCCCGTGACGGAAGTTTCGTGATCGTGATCTGCAATTTCACGCCGGTGGTACGAGAAGCATTTCAGGTCGGTGTTCCGGAGCCGGGAACGTACCGCGTGCTGGTCAACAGCGATGACGAAGAGTTTGGCGGCAGCGATGCTGAAAAAATAACAGAACTGGACACCCGTGGCGCCGGTTGCCATAACAAGCCCGACTCGCTTGTATTCACGCTGCCGCCGCTGGCAACCATGATTCTCGCACCCGTTTCGAAAGCCGGTCAAAAGCAGGAACAGCTCAATTGAACGTATTGAATGAAGGCTCATCCTCCAAGGGCAAACTGGAACTGTTGCAGGTTTCGGAACTGGGCATGGATGCCGATGCCATCCTCGCAGACCTGACGCACTATTACTCCCGCATGCTCGGGCGGCGCACGCTGCGCACGGATACACCATACCTGTACAAGGCGCTGGTCCACGCAACACGCGACCGCCTGATGGAGCGTTGGAATCGCACCAATATCACGCTCGAACGCTCCAATGCCCGCCGCGCACATTATTTGTCCATGGAATTTTTGATGGGGCGCCTGCTCGGTAATGCCATGTTCAGCCTGGGCAGCGAGGACGCTTCCAGCGAGGCCCTGGCCAGCCTCGGGGTTGATATCTCATCGATCATCGAGGCGGAACACGACGCCGGCCTGGGCAACGGCGGCCTTGGCCGGCTCGCCGCGTGTTTCCTGGACAGTTGCGCGAGCCTCGGATTGCCGGTGGTGGGTTACGGCATCCGCTATCGCTATGGCATGTTTCACCAGCGGATCAGCAACGGGCGCCAGGTCGAAGAACCGGATCCATGGCTGAGGGACGGTTTTCCTTGGGAGATCGAACGGCTGGAGTTTGCACAGATTGTGCGTTTTGGCGGGCGCGTCAGCCACCTGCCTGATGAGCACGGCAGGCCACGCCATGAATGGATCGATACGCGCGACGTGCTGGCTATTCCGTACGACGTGCCAATTGCCGGATTCCGTAACGGCGTAGTCAACACCTTGCGGCTGTGGTCATCTGCAGCCACCGATGAATTCGATCTCACCGAGTTCAATGCGGGCGGATACGCCGAGGCCATGGCGGCGAAAAACGAGGCCGAGAACATTTCGATGGTGCTGTATCCAAACACCGCGACGCAAAGCGGGCACGAACTGAGGCTCAGGCAACAATATTTCCTCGCCTCAGCCAGCCTCCAGGACATCATCGCCGACTGGCTGCGCAGAAATGACGGTCAACTCGAAAAGTTTGGCGACAAGAACCGGTTTCAGCTCAACGACACGCACCCGGCCATCGCGGTGCCCGAACTGATGAGATTGCTGATCGATGTGCACGGGATGCCCTGGGGTGAGGCCTGGGCGACGACGCAATCCTGCATGGCCTATACCAATCACACGCTGTTGCCCGAAGCGCTCGAGTCCTGGCCGGTCGAGATGCTCGAACGCCTGCTACCCAGGCTGATGGAGATCATTTACGAGATTAACGCGCGTTTCCTCGACGAGGTGAGTATGCACTGGCCCGGTGACAACCGGCGTATTCGCCGCATGTCGCTGATTGAAGAGGGCCCTGCGCCACGCGTGCGCATGGCGTACCTGGCCATCGTCGGCAGTTTTTCGGTCAATGGCGTGGCGGCGTTGCATTCACGCTTGCTGACCGGGGGTCTGTTTCGCGATTTCGCCGAATTATGGCCTGGCAAATTCAACAACAAGACCAACGGCGTCACTCAGAGACGATGGCTGGCCGCCTGTAATCGCGATTTGTCGGCGCTGATCACCGAACACATCGGCGATGGCTGGATCAGTGACCTCGAACAACTTGCCGGGCTGCGTGCCCACGCAGACGACGATGGATTTCGCCACAGATGGCGCGCGGCAAAACAATGCAGCAAGGACCGGTTGGCGGACAGGATCAAGTCTGCAACTGGAATTGAGGTGGACAGCCGTATGTTGTTCGACGTGCAGGTAAAGCGCATCCACGAATACAAGCGCCAGTTGCTGAATGTGCTGCACGTGATTCACCTTTACGACAGGATCAGGCGGGGCGACGGTGACGAACTGTTGCCACGCATGGTGCTGATCGGCGGGAAAGCAGCGCCCGGTTATGCCATGGCCAAGAGCATAATCCAGTGTATTTGCCATGTCGCCGAAGTCATCAATGCAGACCCGGCCGTGCGCGGCCGCCTGCAATTGGTGTTTTACCCGGACTACAACGTCACGGCAATGGAGGCGATCTGCCCGGCGGCCGATGTTTCGGAACAAATCTCCACCGCCGGCAAGGAAGCGTCGGGCACGGGAAATATGAAATTCATGATGAATGGCGCCGTGACGATTGGAACAATGGATGGCGCCAACGTCGAGATCCGCGAAGCGGTGGGTGATGACCAGTTCTTCCTGTTTGGTCTTAACGTTGAGGAAATCCCGGCGGTCCGCGCCAGTTATGATCCGGCAGCCATTATCGAGGCGGATCCAGACCTGGAGCGCGTCATTGAATTACTCAAATCCGGCCACTTCAACCGCCGCGAGCCGGGCATTCTTGATCCGGTCATTGCCGCGCTGCATGACCCGAACGAACCATGGATGACGGTGGCGGATTTCCGTTCATTCGTTGATGCCCAGCAACGCCTTGAAAAGGCATACCGGGACCGCGACGGCTGGACACGCATGAGCATCCTCAACACCGCCGCCTCGGGGCGCTTTTCGACCGATCGCACGATGCGCGAGTACAACAATGACATTTGGGGCCTGGAGCCAATTGGACCGCTATGAGCGGAGAACGCCCCGGCAGGCCCGGGATTCGCTGGACAAGGGACGGCGCGTATTTTTCAGTTTTTTCCGAACGCGCCGAACGCCTCGACCTGTGCCTTTTCGAATCCGGCGGCCATGAATACCAGCGCCTGCAAATGCACTCCACGGGCGATGGCCTTTGGACGGTTTACCTGCCCGCCTGCCCGCCGGGCCAACAGTACGGCTACCGTGCTCACGGGCCTTACGAGCCCGCCAGGGGCCTGCGCTTCAATCCCGCCCAACTTCTGATCGACCCCTATGCCCGCGCGTTGTCGGGCGAATTTCAGTGGGCACCGGCAGTATTCGATTACCTGCCGGGAAAAAAAAGCTGGCACATCAACAAGCAGGACAGCGCACCCTACGTACCTCGCTCAGTTGCCATCGCACCCGGCAAGGAACTCAAATCCACCCGGCCCAGTGTCCCATGGTCAGAACTGGTTATATATGAAGCCAATGTGCGCGGCTACACGATGCGCCACGCGGCGCTGAACGAGTCCGAACGTGGGCGGTTCCGAGGCATGTCCAATGGGCACATCATTCAACACCTGAAATCACTGGGGATTTCGGCCGTGGAACTGATGCCGGTGCAGTCTTTCATAGACGAGCAATTCCTGGTCGAGCGCGGCCTGCGTAATGCCTGGGGCTACAACAGCCTGAATTTCTTCACCCCGGAAGCGCGCTATGCCGGAAACGATGCAATCGTTGAGTTCCGTGACATGGTGCGCAGCCTGCATGATGCCGGAATTCAGGTCATACTCGACGTGGTCTTTAACCACACCGCAGAAGGCGATGCCCACGGCCCCAGCCTGTCAATGCGGGGGCTTGATCAGCTCAGTTATTACCGGGTCGAGGCCGACAACCCTGGGCTTTGTGTTAACGACACCGGCACCGGCAACACCATCAATGCCGATCACCCGCGGGTCCAGCAACTGGTTCTCGAAGCGCTGTGCTACTGGCACCGGCACATGGGTGTGGACGGGTTTCGTTTCGACCTGGCAACCATACTTGGGCGCAGCGATTATGGATTTGACCCGTCGCACCCCTTGCTGAAAAAGATCAGTATGGACCCTCGTCTGAAAGGCGCTCACCTGGTGGCCGAACCCTGGGACCCGGGACCCGGTGGCTACCAGCTCGGTTCTTTTCCTTCGGGTTGGTGCGAATGGAATGACCGGTTTCGTGACAACCTGCGCCGTTTCTGGCGTGGTGATGCCGGCCAGGCCGGGGAACTGGCTGCCAGGATGTCAGGCTCACAGGATATCTTTCCACGCCGCTCTCCCGCCGCCAGCATCAACTTCGTGACCGCCCACGACGGCTTCACCCTGTCGGACCTTGTCAGTTACCGCCATCGCCACAACCAGGCCAATGGCGAAAACAACCACGACGGACACGAGGAGAATTTCAGCTGCAATCACGGTGTTGAAGGCGATTCCGAAGATCAATCGGTCGTTGCCATCCGCCGCAGGCAGCGCCTGAACCTGTTGGCCAGTTTGCTGCTTTCGCGCGGGGTTCCAATGCTGCTTGGTGGCGATGAATTCGGCAACTCCCAGCGTGGCAACAACAATGCCTACGCCCAGGACAATGAAACCGGTTGGGTTGACTGGAAAGGCCTGGACGCAGACCGGCAGTTTACGCAGCAGGTCGGCGACCTGGTGTGGTTACGCACGCAACTGTATCGCAGCAGCGGAGGCCCGGATTCACACCGCGAAGCCGTCTTTACATGGCACAAGGCAGACGGCACTGTGCCCACCGAGCATGAATGGCATGGACTGCGGTCACTTCAGCTTCAATGGCCTGATTCAAATGGCGATGTCGCGGCGCTGCTGCTGCTCAATGGTGATGATCACGAGGCGGTTTTCCATTTACCACGTGGCCCGCAATCGCGGTGGCATCTTGCTTTCTGTTCAGAACCCGGCGCCCGGCGCCCGGGTGCAGAACACTTCATCGCCGCGCCATGGACTGTTGCAGTGCTGGTCGCCAATGACGAGATGTTACCCGCTCAACGAAGCGTTTAACCCGTACCCCTGGTGCGAGTCTTACCCTGCCTGGCGTTTTTCTCAATAAATTCAATAATCAGGCCTGCCACATCCTTGCCGGTGGCATTTTCGATGCCCTCGAGCCCGGGACTTGAATTGACCTCCATGACCACGGGGCCATGATTCGAACGCAGCAGGTCAACCCCCGCTACATTCAAGCCCATGACCCGAGCGGACCGAACCGCGGTGGACCGTTCTTCGGGCGTCAGCTTAATCAGCTTGGCTGTTCCTCCGCGGTGAAGGTTGGATCGAAATTCTCCCTCCTTGCCCTGGCGCTTCATGGCTGCGACGACCTTGTTGCCAACCACGAAACATCGCAGGTCTGCACCCCCCGCTTCCTTGATGAATTCCTGGACCATGAAATTGGCCTTGAGCCCGCGAAAGGCCTCAATGACACTTTCTGCAGCCTTGTTGGTTTCAGCCAGAACGACACCGACGCCCTGTGTGCCCTCGAGGAGCTTGATCACCAGCGGCGCACCGCCCGCAATCTCTATCAGGTCCTCGGTGTCGTCGGGGGAATTGGCAAACCCGGTAACCGGAAGCCCGATACCCTTGCGTGCCAGCAATTGCGAGGCGCGCAACTTGTCCCTTGAGCGAGAGATGGCGACCGACTCGTTGACCGAGTAAACGCCCATCATCTCGAACTGTCGCACCACGGCCGTGCCGTAGAACGAAACCGAGGCTCCAATCCTCGGGATGATTGCATCCACGTTTTCGATGGTCTCACCCTTGAAATGGATACTGGGGTTATGGCTGGTGATATTCATGTAACAGCGGGTGTGGTTGATCACCGGCGCCTCGTGGCCGCGTTCTTTGGCCGCTTCGACCAGCCTCCGGGTTGAATAGAGGTTGCGGTTGGTCGAGAGTATGGCAATTTTCATCAGTTTCTGTTTCCGTTTTAGACTCAGGTCAGGTATGGCTGCCGACGTCGTTGGGGTCGGCATCATGAACCGCGGCAAATTCTTCAACAGCGTCTGCGGCTTCCGGAACACTCTCGAAAGAAGCCATGTTAAACAATGCGTCGCCTTCGTGGGCCAGGGGAAGGTTGGTTCTGCCAATCACGATACCATCAAAAGGGGCAATCACAGGCTGCTCTTCGTGGCCGATCGGGTCGCTGATCACCGCCAGGCTCTGGCCCTTGCGGATCGCACTTCCCAGGCTGGCTTTCTTGATGACGATGCCGCTGTCAGGCGCACGCACCCAGCGCGTCGTATTTGCAATCATCGGGGTCAAGGTGCTCTTGGTGCTGACGCGGGGAAGCATCTGGCGATGCCGCATCACGTTCAATATTCCTCGCAAGCCGGCACGAATAGATATTTCATCAAAACGCAGCGCTTCACCCGCCTCGTAAACCAGCACCGGCAAGCCCAGCTCGGCTGCCGCAGCACGCAGTGAGCCTTCCCTGATCGAGGCATTTAAGATCATCGGTGCGCCAAATGCCCGCGCAAGCTCTTCGGTCCCCGCTTCGGCCAGCGATGCGCGAATCTGGGGGAAATTGATCCGGTTCTGGGACCCGGTGTGCAGGTCAATGCCAAAATCGGCCTTGGACACGACTTCGCGAACGAACAGGTTCGCCAGCCTGCCTGCGATTGATCCCTTCGCACTGCCGGGGAATGAACGGTTCAGGTCACGCCGGTCGGGCAGGTATCGTGACTGGTTGAGGAATCCGTGTACATTGACAATCGGGACCGCCAGCAGGGTTCCCCGCAGGCGCTTCAATGCCTTGCGCTTCAACAGGCGCTGGATGATCTCGACACCATTCAGTTCGTCACCATGCACGACCGCCGAAACGAACATGACCGGACCCGCCATCCGGCCACAAATGACCTCGACAGGCATGGACAGTGACGTGGCGGTGTACAAGTCAGCCACCGGCAAGCTGATACTGGTTCTCTCGCCGGGCATGACCTCGATATCGCCAATCGTGATTGGTGTGTTTTTCTTTGCCATATTTAAGCTGAATTCCTCTATTTTTTGGGTCTGCGGCCCACCAGGTAAGACGCAGCCGGGTCGACAATGGCACGACCCTTCAGCGCTGTCCTGCCCAGCAACATCCTGAACAGCATGTCGTCCCGCCCGGTCAGTGTGATCTCGATCGGCCAACGGCTTCCGCCAATGGCGACCGGTGTGCAGATGACGAGCCGGTTTTCCCTGTGGCCGCCGGAATCCATCACCTGTCGCTCGTCAATGACATCCGCAACGCACTCCACGACCAGGTCATCGCGCTTCTGCAGGGGATGAATCTTGAAGGCAACCCGCCGTTTGCCGTGTTCCTCGAACTCTCTCAGCTCGAATGCATGCAGCGCCGATGTGCGCGCGCCGGTATCTACCTTGGCCTTGATGGCTGTAATTCCGATCTCCGGCAGGCTGACCCACTCACGCCATCCGAATAACATCGCTTTATCTTGACCGCCGGCCGCTTTGGATCGCTGCGTCACGCGACCAGCCATGCCATGTAGCTACAGAACGCCGCCAACAGCACTGCCCCTTCCCAACGTGCAATGCGCACGCCCAGGCGCATCAGCCTTACCATGTACAGGCTGAATGCCAACATTACCATCAGGTCGATATTACTGACGGCGGAGCGATCCAGCGGCATAATCAGCGCCGTCAGGCCCAGCACTGCGAGCACGTTGAATGTATTCGAGCCCACGACGTTTCCAATCGCCATGTCGCCGTAGCCCCTGACTGCCGCGATCGATGACGTGGCCAGTTCAGGCAAGCTGGTTCCAATGGCCACCACGGTCAAGCCGATCAGGGCCGGCGATGCACCCAGCGCCGCTGCTAATTGCACAGCGCCCTTGACGAAGAAGAAGCCGCCACCGACCAGCATGGCCAAACCAACCGTAATCAGCGTGAGGCCCTTCCAGGCAGGCAGATCTGCGCCATGCACAGACTCCCTGTACTTTTGGTGAGACACACTCCTGGCACGCCTGGCAGCACGCATATTAATGAATATATTGATAATAATACCGGCCACCAGGATCATCGCCTCGAAACGCTCAAGCCGGCCATCGAGCAAAAACAAGACCAGCAGCAGCATGGAAAAGGCCATGATGTAAACCTCGTTCCTGACCGCCCGCACATCCAGTTTCAAAGGGCTGACCAATACCGACACACCCAGGATGAGGCCAATATTGGCAATATTCGATCCGACCACGTTGCCTACCGCGAGCCCGTCTTGCCCAAGGGTGGCGGCGCGCAGGTTGACCATCAATTCCGGTGCACTGGTGCCAAAAGCCACGATCGTCAGACCTGCCGCCAGTGGCGTTAGTCCAAAGCGCAGGCCGGTGGATACCGCGCCCTTGACCAGCCCCTCCCCACCGATCATCAACATCACCAGGCCACCGGCGAGATTCAGGATTACGGTCAGCACGGCAAACCCGGCCTAGTCTGGGTTGCCGGTTCAGGATTGGTTGAGTTCATGAGTGATCGATTCCGTCGAGCAAGCGTCCCAGTATATCGGCCCCGGTAATAATGCGCGGTGTTTTACCCCACACCAGGACCACGTCCTTCTCCATGACACCACGTTTTGTCTGCTTGCCACCGATGGCCAGTTGTTGAATGACCCACCCCAGGGAACGGTCTTCTCCCTGCACGACGATTGGCCTGTGGCAAAATTCGTAGGGGTTCACGGTGCGTTCACCCAGCAGCGCGGCGCGCAGGAACCCATCCGCATCCATCAGCAGCCTCGGCTCTCCCTCGTCATCGGTCAGCACTACCCATTTCTCCCCGGAAGCATTGATCTTGCGCAGGAAGGGGTCGTCGGCTGATGCGTTGTAGGCAGGAAACCGCGGCAGGTCCACATCCTTGGGCAATGTCACGATGCTGCTCGGCGCCAGCAACTCCCCTTCGTCCCAGGCCGTCAGGTCATCAATCGCCAGAAAGTTCGCCGCCCCGGTTCCCTCGACAATATCGAGATCGGTATCTTCTGCCTGAATATGCTGCAGCAGCATTTCATGTACGACGTGCTCGCGCATGAACTGCGGCGCTTCCTTGCCCAGCCAGTGGTCGAGCATCCGGGCCGCGGGCTTGGCCACAGGCCATAGCAGGCGCTGGTAGAACCGCAATACCGGGGACAGCATTGAGGCCATGGCCATGGCGTGTCGTGAAAAGTATGCCTGGGGGATGATTTCACCAAACAGCGTGATTGCGAACGTGGAAAACAGGAATGCCATTGCCCCTGCCAGTAACGAGTCGGTCAGCAAGGTCAGTAAGACATTAATTCCGACATTCCCCCACAGGATCGTGGTGAGCAGAAAGTTGGAATCTTTGCGCATTTCCAGCACACGGCGCGCCCGCGAACTGGTCTTTGCTTCAATTTCCAGGCGCAGCCGGCTGAGGCCAAAAAATGCCAGGTTGAGCCCTGAAAACATGGCGGATTGCGTCAGGCAAAAAGCAATGCCAATCCAGGTCAGCAAAACTATGGTTGATTCTTCCATCACATCTTCCAAGTGGTTGCGCCGCAATCCCATCGCGACATGTGGGAACTGGCCACTGCTTTACCCGGTATTTTGCAACTGGGGCAGGCAATGCGCCTGCAGCAATACTGACCCGCCATGCGAAGCGCCAACGCAATGGCGCAATTAACAGGTCAGGCAGGAGCCTGGAGATTACCCGGGCAATGAGCTGACACGGGCCAGCAGCCCGGAGCGCTGCGAGCGCCATTCACCGCATTCACGCAGCATGCACCTTGATGGTCTGGCCGATGGCGTCCATCGTACGCCGCAATTCATCGTAATCCGGGTGACGAACGCGCATCCAGGCATTCGCCATGTAGCCGCCTTCAACAGGCTGTGTGCGCGAACCCGGGTCCGGCAAGTGAGCGGCCACGATGCGGTTGCCGTAGCGTTGATTGATTTCTTCGACCCCGCTGTAACCGGTTATTCGGCCGTCACATTCGGGCCGCAATGCAATCATTCCGGCCGCGTAGCGCCGCGAAGGCGCCTTGTGTGGCTTGCCATGCACCAGTGCGCAGGCCCATTCAAGATATAGATCAAAGTCGTTGGCCGTGTTGTAAACGTCCCATTGCCCGACACCCGGCGGACGGCAGCCAATCTCAGAGAATTTGAGCCCCCTGGGCCCGTAAAACCACTCCATGTGCGTGGCCGAAGTGTCGATATCGAGTATACGTATGACGTTTCGCGTCATCTTGCGCACCTCGGTGTAGCCTTCTGCATCAATCCGGTTGGTGGTCACCATTTGTGGCGATATCCAGCGCTTGCGCATGGCCTCCAGCACGTTCGGGTAGTAATGCGTGATGAATTCATGGGCGACATCGCCATTGATTGTCAAGGTATCTATGTAGCCTTCATGGCCCTGGATAAATTCCTCGACCGCCACGGCAACACCCTCGGCCAGTCCCGATTCAATGATCACTTTCTCCAGGTCATCATCGGAATCAACCCGGTAAGTTCCCGAGGCTCCGGCACCGGCCGGTGGCTTGATGATCAGGGGATAGCCCACGGCTTCGGCAAACGCCCTCGCATCGGCCGGGGATTCAGCCCGGGTTGACTGGGCACAGGAAATGCCGGCCTTGCGCAGTGCTTCTTTCATGGCCGGTTTATCGCGGCACAGGTAGGCGGTGTGCACCGATGTGCCGGGAATACCACAGGCCTCGCGTACCTTGGCAACAGGCATGATGTGCGCCTCGACCGTCGCTTCGATCCGGTCAACCCAGGCCTTCTTCTGGATGGACCTGACCGCCTCCAGCATCGAGGGTTCATGTACCACCGACCTGACCTGTACATAGGCGCCGAGCCAGGATTTCATTTCATCCGACAGGTATTCTTTTGGCCGCTCACCGATTCCGATCACGTTCGCGCCGGCAGCATGCAATGCGCGAACAAATTCGCGCTGGTTATAGGGAAAAGATGGTTCGACAAAAATAATGTTCATGATTGCCCGCTCAATTGCCTGAATAGGTCCACATACCTCGCGCCCTGGCGGTCCCAGGAAAAATTCTTGCGCATGCCATTATCAATCATTTTCTGCCACACGGGCTTGTTTTCATACAGGTCCAGGGCAAGGTTGACAGCCCAGTTCAGGCCATTGGCATCGAAGTCCCGGAACAGGATGCCATTGCCGGTGCCGGTATCCGGGTTGACCATTTCCACCGAGTCCGCCAGACCGCCTGTGTGGCGCACAATGGGCACCGTGCCATACTTCAGGCTATACATCTGGTTCAGTCCGCAGGGCTCGTAGAGCGAGGGCATGACGAACATGTCACTGCCGGCTTCAATCCAGTGGGCCAGCTTATTGTTGTAGCCGCGGTAAAAGCAGACCCGGTCCCTGAAACGATTTTGCAGGGCGCTGAAGAAATGCTCGTAGCGCTTCTCGCCACTGCCGAGGATCGCCATCGAAAAATCCCGCCGGGCGAGCAGGCGGGGAATGACCGCTTCGATAAGCTCTATGCCTTTTTGACCAACCAGGCGGCTGACGAAACCGATCAGCGGCTTATCCATACCGGGCTGAAGCCCCAGGTCGGCCATCAGGACTTCCTTGCATTTCGCTTTGCCCTTCAGCTTGCCGGGTGAATAGTTGGCCGGAATCAGTTCGTCCGTGGCGGGATTCCACTCTGCGTAATCCACACCGTTGAGTATGCCTATCACGGTGTCCTTGCGCTCACGCAATAATGCATCAAGGCCTTCGCCAAACTCGGGGCTCTGGATCTCACGCGCATAACCCGGACTCACTGCGGTAACCAGGTTGGCATACATGATGCCGGTTTTCATTGAATTGATGCGGCCGGCCTCGAGGTCCTTTTGGTGCAGCAAGCCTTCGCTGCCGTGCAGCGCGATGTCCGGCAATACTGAAGCAGGGAATATTCCCTGGTAGCCGATATTGTGAATGGTCAAGACCGAGCGCGTGTTCTCAAAAAGGCGGTCCCAACCATACACTGCCTTCAGATACAGCGGCGCAAGCGCCGTATGCCAGTCATGGCAGTGGAAAATATCAGGTGCGAATGCGCGGTGCTGGCAAATTTCAATGGCTGCCCGGGTCAGCATGATGAAACGCAGGTGCTCATCGCTGTCCTGGGTGTAAATATCCTCGCGGCCGAACAGTCCCGGGCATCGCAACAGGTATACCGGCAGCTTGCGTCCCGGCAACGTCGTCACATCTACCGAATAGCGTATTTCATGTGGCCCGATCCTGATGGACAAATTTTGCAATCGTTCAACCGGCTCAATAGTCCCGGCCGTCTTTTCCACGCGCGGATAACGCGGTATCAGTGCGAGCACATCGTGACCGGCATCGTGCAGGTAGGCAGACAATGCGGCGGTCACATCAGCCAGCCCCCCGGTTTTTGCAAAGGGAGCAAGTTCAGATGACACCTGGAC
>JABDJL010000151.1 GCA_013002505.1 Lysobacterales bacterium
TTCCAGGTGCCGGTGCTGTTCATGATCGGCTGCGTGGCCCACATGGTGGTCGGGCAGGCCAACTTGTGGACCGTCGCGCTGGCATGGCTGTTCGTCGCGTCCAGGGGCTGGCACGCGATCGAGCATCTCGGTAGCAACAGCCTGAAGCGTCGGCCCTTCATTTTTCTCTTCGGTGTAGTGGTAGTGCTGCTGATGTACCTGCAACTGTGTTGGTTCGTCGCGCAGTAGGTCACTCGATATTTGGGGTCAGAGTAAAATCTCTCCCCGGCCCTGAAAGACGTTTCCGCGGAAACGCTTCGGCAGCCTGCTTACAGGCAATTGGCGTCTTGACGGGTATATATTGTTAAGGACAACAAGAACAACGGAATACCTTTGTCTTATCAATACAGCGCATTCATCAGCTACAGCCATGCCGATGAGCCGTGGGCGGCCTGGTTGCAGCGTTCGCTTGAGCGTTACCGCACGCCCCGGCGGCTGCGCGCGGCCAATCCCGGGTTGCCCAGCCGGCTGAAGCCGGTATTCCGTGACAAGGAAGACCTGTCCTCGGGCATGGACCTCGGCGCCGTGTTACAGGAAAAGCTGCGCCAGTCCGAAGCATTGATCGTCATCTGCTCTCCTGCCTCCGCCCGCTCACGTTGGACCAACGAGGAGGTCCGCTATTTCCGGCAGCACGCGCCGGACCGGCAGGTGCTGTGCCTACTGGTGGACGGCAGCCCGGGTGATGGTGCCGACGCGCCGGTATTTCCGTCGGCGCTGACGCAGGGTCCGGACGGGGAAACCCTGCCCGAGCCGCTGGCGGCGGATCCGCGCCCGCATGGCGACGGCAAGCGGCTGGCCTTGTTGAAGATCGCCTCCGCGCTATTTGGCGTTGAACTCGATGACCTGCGCCAGCGCGACCAGCAGCGCCGCATGCGCTTTTTGGCCGGTGTGGCAGCCGGCTCAGCGCTCATCGCAGTCATCACCATCGCCCTCGCGATTGCCGCGCAACTGGCGCGCAAGGACGCCGATCGCCGACTGCAGCAAAGCGAAGACCTGCTCGGTTTCATGGTCGGCGATCTGCGCGCGCAACTGGAACCGCTGGGCCAACTCGGCATACTCGACGCGGTGGGCGAGCGTGCCATGGCCCATTTTTCCAGCACCGTGCCCAGCGACCTGACCGACGAAGTGCTGGCCAGCCAGGCCAGGGTGCTGACGCAAATCGGCGAGGTCAGGCTGCAGCAGGCGCGCTGGACTGACGCAGTTGCGGCCTTCGCCGCGGCGTACGAGCGCAGCGCCGAGCTGACCGAGCGCCACCCCGGCGTGGGTGAGCGCCTGTTCGACCGCGGCCAGGCGGAATTCTGGGTGGGTTACGTGCTGTGGCGCGAAGGCAGGACCGATGAGGCCCGTGACTGGATGAACCGCTACCTCGCCACCAGCCAGGACTTGCAGGCATTGAAGCCCGAACGCAGGGACTGGGTCGCGGAAACGGGCTATGCGCACCACAACCTCGCGGTGCTGTCGGTCGAAACCGGGCATCTCGAGGAGGCGAGCCGGGCCTTTGCCGGGTCTGTGGCTATCGCCCGGACGCTGCTGGACGATAACCCTGCTGACACCGCGGTGCTCAAAGGCCTGTCCGACAGCCTGTCGTGGCAAGGCACGGTGGCCCGGAACCGGGGACGGCTGCAGGAGGCGCTGGAATTTTTTCGTGAATCCAGCGCGGTGCTCGAGACGATGACCGGGATCGAGCCGGAAAATGTCGTGTTCCGGTTTCACCTGGCGAGGTCGATGTTGTTTGTTGGCCAGGTGCAGGCCCTGCTCGGTGAGCTGCAACCCGCCGGGCAGACCCTGGACGCCACGGTAGACCTATTGCGTGACTTGAACCGGCAGGACCCGGACAACCGGAAGTGGCGTCGTATCCTGTCCACGGCCATCAATGCGCGCGCCCAGGTGCATGTGGCCCGAGATGAATTGGAAGTGGCGTCGCGCCTTCTCGGCGAATCCTCGGCAAACCTTGAACAGCGCATCGCGCTCGATGATTCCGACCGTTTCGCGCGGCGCGCGCTGGCCAGCGCCCGGCTATGGTCAGGACGCATCGACGCAGCCCGTGGAGCACCACAGAAGGCGGCGCTGCAATTCAAAGACGCCGCGGAAATGTATGCGACTCTGGCTTCAGAATCAGATGACGTCGCGGTCGCGATCGGGCAGGGCGAGGCGGTCTGCGAGTCCCTGGCGCTGTCCGATCCTGGGTCCGGTCGCCAGGCGCTGCGCGCCGAGGCTCAACGCATTGTCGGCTCGCTGATGGATCGGCCGGAACAGGACAAACCGCTGTTGCGGGACATGCTGGCGCGGTGCCGGTGGGCGCTGGGAGAGCAGCAGCAGTCCCTGGCCATCATCGCGCAACTGAATGAAACCGGCTATCGGCCTCTGTGGCCGTGGCCGGGAAATCCGGAGTAAAGGCCCTTAGCCGGCGGGTCCTCAAGCCGGTTTGAAAAGGAGAAAACATCATGACCAATCCCGCATGCTGGCCATCCGGAGGCGTTCAGTTCAACGTAGACGCCAATTACAGTTTGGTGTTTGTCGATCTCTCGTATTTCAATTGGACGACAGATCCGGACCCGCATGACTCGGCACGTCTGTTGTGTCACGGACGGGTGTATCCAGACCCCGTCAAGCTGTTCTCCGGGGCGGACATCCTGTTCGTGCTCGGGTATGCGGGCCCGGAACCGAGCAACGAAGTGGTCGGCGTGACTGGCCTGCGCTACATGCAAGGAGAGAACATGATCTCGGCCAACCCCTTCGAGCATGGCGGCAATGGCGAATTCGTGCTGGAAACGCCCATGAGTTATACATCGAAAATGATCTGGGTGCTGGATAAGCATGACGACACCGCCGATGGCGCGGCGACTTACGAGTACATGCTGATGCTGCGCAGAAGCGTGGATGGCGGCGTTCCAGTTGCCTACACATTTGACCCGACTATCGAGAACGAGCCGGAGTGATTCCGGCACAGCAGTGCCGGGCTTGCAGGCCGATCATCAACGCATCTGGTACATCTGGCGGAAGATTCGCCATTGGCCGTCTTCGCGTCGCAGCACGGACATGAACTCGCTGCTGGACGACGCGCTGTCGGTGATCTCGCCTCCCTCGACGGTGTCCCAGTCGAGTTGCGAGCGGCCGGTGACCACGGCGAGATCGCCCTGCACGTGGATCTGCCGGTCCGAAATCTCGTACTTACGGATCGGGTAGCTGATATCGGAAGGGGGAAACCAGAACGCCTTGACTGCCGCCTTGCCGTCCAGTTTTCCGCCACTGGCTCCTGGGACGAACACCTGTACTTCGTCTGACAACAGGCTCAGCACCCCGGCCTCGTCACCTGCCAGCCACGCACCACGGTACTCGGCAAACATCTGCCGAACCGACTCCGCGTCACCTGCGTCTGCTAAAGAAACAGATGCCGAGCAGGCCAGTAGTGTCCATGCCAGTATTACCAATACCTTGCGCATACCCATTGTTCCCTGTTGCCGCATGTATCCATGATGATAGGCGGCGCAGCGCGTCGGAACCAGCGTCTCACCGCGCCAGGCGTGGGTTTGGCCGTATCTGGCGGCCAGCGTCCGCCTCATCCGTTGCCATGCTATTCTGGCGGTCAAGCGGCGCGGCGGCCGAGCGGCATGGCCGGCGCGGGTTTGCTGGACCTTCAAGACAACAACCGGAGCATACGCATGGACCTGATCAGAATCCTACTCGCCATCCTGCTACCCCCGCTGGGCGTATTCCTGCAAGAGGGCATCGGCAAGCACTTCTGGATCAATATCCTGCTGACCCTGCTCGGCTATATTCCCGGAATCGTGCACGCGGTGTGGATCATCGCCAAGCGCTGACGTCCGCGAATGTGGCAGGCGCTCACAGCGCCTGGGCCAGCACGTACCCTGCCGTCACGATTACCGATAGGGAATTGAGCGTCCACAGCGTCGCACGGACGTCGTGGAGCTGTGCCGTGAGATAGGCGATAAAGTGCAGCGCGCGAGTGACCACGAAGCCCCACAGCAGGACCTGCGCCAGTAACACCGGCGGATCCACCAGCACCAGCAGGAAGCCGGCAACCAGGAAGCCCGGA
Organism: Lysobacterales bacterium; assembly: GCA_013002505.1. Taxonomy (GTDB): domain Bacteria; phylum Pseudomonadota; class Gammaproteobacteria; order Xanthomonadales; family SZUA-36; genus JABDJL01. Next base: position 4,097 of record JABDJL010000151.1, read on the forward strand.
ATGCTCTCGAGGTCATTCAGGTTGATGCGCCGCGAACGTTCCACGTATTCGTTTGGCTCCAACTGGCCGGGACGTGGTTCGGGATTAAGCGGACTGCGCTTCGCGTCTTCCGGGCTGCGGTATCCGGCGCGCACTTTCATCATTCGTTGCACCGTCATCCACGGTTGCAGCATTAGTTTCAGGGTCATGATCGACGCGGTCAGCACGTAGGCCTGGAACACGGGGTTGTCGAGACTCAACAGCAGGTAATCGGTGGACATTGCGGTTTCTCCAGTAAAGGAACGGGAGCATCGCGTCAGCACCGCGGTGCTGTCCCAGGCTCCAATTATGACCTTGAACTTTTGATCTGTGGTGAATTTTTAATGCTGTTCTGGTTTTGCGGTAAGCTTTTCTGCAAGCACCTGCGAAGGGCCGCCACAAATTATGACCACGCCGACTGATTCTGATCCGGGAACAGGTTTGCGGCCGCCGGACGAGCGCACCCAAACGACCGAGCAGGCTATCCGGGATTCGATCGACAACCCGCCGCTGCTGAACCTGCTGTGGTTTCCGCTGCTGTTCCTGGTTGGCCTGCCGCTGCTGGCCTGGGTGGCCTGGTTCATCGGGGATATGCTGGGTGTGCGCACCCACTATGTGTTGATTGCGCTGGGGGTGATGTTCACGGCGCTGGCCGCCTGGCGTGGCTGGTCGCCGGGCCTGGTCGAGCGGCAACACCGCGCCAGCCAGGCCGAGCTGGCGCGACCGGGACTGGCCCGGATACTGTCAAAGCTCGAGCCCTGGTTGTTCGTGCTGGCGGGCATGGTGCTGGGAACCGCGTGGCTGGCGCGATTGTTCGCAGGGGTGGAACTCGGGGTTGGAGGCTTCGCCTTTCTGTTTGGAGGATGGTACGTGGGTGGCGTGCTGGGCATGACGCTGGCGATGTTTACCCGCGACTACCTGCGTGATCGCTATGCCCCGCGACTGGCCATCGGATTCACGGTGGCCGTGTTGCTGGTCGTGCGCTTATCCGCCTACCTGCAAGGCGTTGCGTGAGTCGCCCGGTGCGCACACCCGCGGGGCAGCACCGACGAGCCATCCGCGTGACTCTCATCGTGATCGTCGTGCTGGCCGCCCTGGCCTGGTGGCGATGGCCGGAGACGCAGCCCGGGGCCCAGCCCGAAACCGAACGGGTGGCATCGCAGTCATCCGGGGTGGCGGTGCTCGAGCAGCCCACGCCGCCGGCACCGAATGCCGAACCCCAGGAAGCCGATACCGGTGAAACCCGGTCGGCGCTGGAGCAATACAAGGAGCGCACGCGCTATCCCGCGACCACCCGCAGGCTGAGCGAAGACTCGTTCGACCTGCTCAATCCGGGGGCGCGGCATGAGAACCGGCAGGCGCTGCCCGGCGAAGACGCCCTGGGCTGGGAAGTGCTGTATACCGCGGACCGCTTTTTCGTGCGGGGTTCGGAGCCGGTGCTGGTTTCTTTGCAGTTATGGCATCGGGGTGAGGCGGTATTGCCTGCGCAGGTCTCCCTGGTCGCCAACGCGGAAGGCGGCAACGGTGATGCAGCGCCGGTCAGGCTGGCCGTGCAGACCGACGGCAAAGCCGCCACCGCGGTATTCGAGCCGGATCGGCAGTGGTCCGGCTACGTCGGCAAAGTGCGGGTACGCGCGCAGTTTTCGGCCGAGGGACTGTCCTCCCGGTCGGGTGAACTGGATTTCTTTTTTACCGGCTCCGAGCGCATTCCCGCGACATTCACCGGCGCGTTTCGTGATCGGCTGGGGGACGGCGACCTGTTGATCGACGTGGGCCTGGACGTCAAAAAAGAAGGCGTATTCCGGGTCGAGGGCAACCTGTTCGACGCCAACGGCCAGCCATTTGGCTGGGCGCGGTTCGAGGGCCCGTTGGCGCCGGGCGCCTCGATTGCGACCCTCAGGTTCTACGGCTTGCTGTTCCACGACGCCCAGGCGCAGGGGCCTTATACCCTCAGGGATCTGCGTGGTTTCCTGATGCAACCGGGCCACGTGCCGGACCGTGCAGATATCCCTGAACTTGCGGGTGGTTGGCAAACTGAAGGACACTATCCGCTGGAGGGGTTCCGGTCCGAGGAAAACCACAGCGCGCGCCGCCAGCGCATGATCGAGATGTATGAAGACGCCGAGCGGCGCGGCGTCAGGCTGACACGGCCGGAATACACCGGCGATGGCTGAATCATCGGTAGGCGGGTCCGGCCCGCCCCTGGGGAGGTAAAACCAATGAACAAGAACCCACGGCAATTTCAACCACTGCTGCTCTGTGCAGCCTCTTTAATCTGCGCGCTTGGCGTGCTGGTTGCGAGTCCAATCCTGGCCGGCACCATCGGCGGCGGCGACCTGGGGCGTTGCGAACGCCTCGCCAGCGAGTCAGCGGAAGTCTGTACCGGCAAGGGCAAGAAGCGGGTGTGCGTGACCGAAGACAGCTTCTGCGGCGGTCTTGGCAATGACGGGTCCTGCTCCTGTGCGGCCGGTTGCGAGGTTGCCGGCAACTGCTGCGCCGATTACGCGCCGGTATGCGCTGGCGAGTTCCAGTGCGCGTCTGACAGCGGCCAGATCGCATTCCTGCACGTGGGCGGCATGTGTTCTTCCAAGTGGGACTATGCAGGCAACCCGGATCGCCTGGCGGATGTCTCGGGCATCAGCAATGCGGTCGCCATCGACGTGAAAGCCGTCCAGACCGACGACACCGGCACCCAGGTGGCCGCCAAGACCCTGGGGCGCTACCTCGACGCCTGTTGCACGGACTCCAACAGCTGCATCGTTTACAACTACTCGAATGGCGATAACGTCGTGGGTTACGCGCTGGACAAGCTGGCGACGGTGGACCGGGTGTGCACCGGCAAAGGCCGCAAGCGGGTCTGTGAGGAATCGCTGGCCTGGAATCTTCTCGAGGTCCGCACTTCGGCCGGTAACGGCGGGGGCAGCGAGCTGTCCAACTGGGGCTCACTGGCGGACCTGTTCGCCTGCGACCTGGCCTCGGAAATCGGCCCCAGCCAAGTGCGCAATCTGTACGACCACAACAACACGCGCGGCGTGCCGGTGTACCACATGGGCGGATTCCTGGACCAGGTTTCCGGCAGCGACGACATCACGCTCGACGCGGCGTGGTGGTTCCTGCCCTGGCACAGCGATGGCGCCGTTTCCTACCACTCTTCCGGTGCACGCAATACCGCTGTCGAATGGTGCGGTGACGGGGACAACCTGGAGTGGGACTGGGATTATTTCGGCTACTGGTGCGCCGACGAAAATCTCTGCAGCAGCAACTACGGCACTTTGTTCCAGGGCCACAGCATCGCGTACTGCGGCATGTACATGGAAAACGTCGATCACTACGACCAGAAGATGAGCTACATCCAGTTCATGGGGCAATGATCCGCGGGTAGAACACTCACCGGGCTCACAGCCCGGCGCCCAGCACCTCATCGTCGGGCACCAGCGTCCAGTCCCACTGGCTGGTTAACGTCCATTCACCGTCTGCGCCCTGTTCATACACATCGGCGTGGTGGGTGCCGTCATCCTTGAAGGTGTTCTCATGGCGGGTCATTTTGGACGCGCCGTCGGGCGTGGCCATCAGGGTGTCGAGCCGCTCGACTTCACCGAAGCCCAGCGGTTCGTGCCGGCGCGGATGCTCGCCGTGGATGTAGGCGCCGTTGAGTCCGACCTGCTGGAAGATCACCGTGTCGCTGGCCGGGTTGTAGCTGGTATACAGGTTCCAGAACAGCAAGGTCGAGCCGTCTTCGCGAACCCCGAACAGCTTGCCCAGCAATTGCTGACGGAACGGACCCCAGTCCCAGCGCACGCGGTACTCGGCGAAGCTTGCGGGGTTCTCCGCGTCGTGGCCCGGGTTGGGGGTGGTCCATTCGCGTGACCCGACCAGCCACTGGTTCATATGTACCGCCAGCGGGTGCGCTGCCTGCTCGTCGGCGGAGAAGGCCGGGGCCGCCATGCAGAGTTGCGCGCCCAGCAGGACAAGGACGAACAGTCGACGATTGAGTGTGCTCATGGTTTTGCCTGAAGTTGCCAGGCCACCAGTGTGCGCGCACGCGGACGCAGCTTCCAGCGCGCTGCGCCAGACGCACCTGCTTTTTCGGCCAACGGTTTAAGTTATTTGGGGCCAGGTCCCGGCTCCGGTACGATCAGGGTTGATGGCCCTGGCTCGGTACGGGGGACACTCGATCACGCCGGCCCTGGCCAGGCAGGTGAATTTGAATCGATCTGGATTGGCAGACATGAAAGCACACGGCAAGCGCATCTGGATGTTGGTTTTGACGATGGTATCGGCAGGCGTCCTGCATGCCGCGACGCCCGAGGCGCCGGTGGATGCTGCCATGGCCTATGATCCGGACAATATTTTTGCGCATATTTTGCGCGGCGAATTGCCGGCAAAAGTCGTGTACGAGAACGAGCATGCGCTGGCCTTCCACGACATCCGGCCGCAGGCCAAGGTGCACGTGCTGGTGATACCGAAGGGC
>JABDJL010000155.1 GCA_013002505.1 Lysobacterales bacterium
GCTCACGCCAGGCCTGTAATACCTGCCATTCCAGGCTCGATTGCGTGCGATCAGTGGCCCGCGGCCAACCCAGCGTGGTCAGCAATTCATCTAATTTCCGGGCCCATTCCGAAGCGGAACGTGGATCGCGGTGCGTGCGCTCAAATCGGCGAAGGGCCTGTAGCATTCGTGCCAGTTCAGGACAGTGCCACGGTGCCGGGACATGGTCATTGATTTGCCCCGCGCGATAATGGATTTCTGCCAGGTTCAGAGTCCGCGGGTATTTACGACGCAGGCATTGTTCAAGCAGGGAGCGCCCGGTACGCTCAGACGTCGAACCACGTAGCCACGCAGAGCGCAGCACCCGGGCCACATCGCTAATGTCACAGCGGTATTCGAGCATCCGGAAAATGGCAAAGGCAGTGCGAACAGCATCCTGCTGGTCCAGGCCCGGCCCCAGTGACAGGTTCCACGGTTGTGTCGTGGGATCAGAAGTTCGACCGGGATCCAGGATGTCCTGCAATGCCTGTTCGACCGATTCGTGGCGGGCTGCAAGGTCGGGCACGGCAATCGCAATTTCTGAATCAGTTTCAGTTTCGAGCCAATGCCTGGCCCACCGCACGGCCATTTCCAGTTCCGATCGTTCATCCTCGGCTTCCCAGCGTGAAACCGCCACCCGACGATTTACCGGTTGGTACCAATTGACCTTGATGCCGGCGCGTTCTATTGCAGCCAGCAAGTCCTGCTGGGCTGGATAAAGCTCGTCAAAGCCCATCAGCATCAGTGGTCCGGTGGGTTTCAGATCGGCTTGTCTTGCAGCGCGTTCCAGGATGGCCATCCGGTCTTCCTGTGGCAGCCAGCCGTCTTTTGAGCAGCGCTGTCCGAAATCGCCATTCCAGGACACGAATGCCTGGACATTTTCGTTGTCCGTGCGCCACGCGGGATCATGCGAGTCAATTTTCCACTCGCGTAGCAGCATGCGTGCCTGGTGAAGCTGCCGTGCTGTCATCCGGCCATGCAGGGCCTCGTGGGCGCGGTCCCGGTCACGTATAACGGTTTGCCACAAGGCAGTCGCCTGGGTGGTGTTGCAGACGGCGGCCGTGGTGCCGTCCACGCCCGCCAACACGGCCTCGTCCCACAGCTCGTCCAGCCAGGCGGACCATGGCGTGATCCGGGCGGAAGCCCACTGCCGGTCACCACGATCGGAGCGCCACCGGGCGTAACGTTCATGAAGCACGCGGGCCAGGCGATTGTTTCCGGTGACCAGCTGGTGGCCCTTCTCCAGGCGCTCGAATAAACCGGCCTGGCTGATCTCGATGGAGTCGAACGATGCGTCAGCACTCATGCTGACATCATACCGACGGGGTTCTCAAAGCCTGAGAGTGGATAGGCCGAATCTGCGCCTATCCCAGGTTGGACGCTGACCAAACTGCGAAATCCCGGAAAGGACCCATGTTGTAAAAAGAGATCCAGCCGATGTTGTTGACGACCCAGGCAATGTTTGAGAACAGGAAAGGCCCGGCAGGCTGCTTGTTTTTCAGGTCGAGGAATAACAGCCAGGCGCCAAAAATGACCGGAATCCACATCATTTGGTAAAACGTTGGAGTCCAAATGCCCAGTGGCGCGATGTACTGCCCAAGCGCCCGTGCGAGGCCGGGAAGCAGGAACACCCATGCGGTTGCAATCATGAACCGGGCATGCAGTTTCATGTTCTTGCGATGGCGAATGGCCTGAATGTACAAGGTTGCGAAAAGTACCGCGAGGAATAAGCCGAACCAGAAGATAGCCACCGTGGGTTCCGCCTGTGGATTCCTGGCGGTGGCCTGGCTGTAGAAAGTGACCATGAAGCCTGAAATGACCACTGCTGGTGCCACGATGAACGACAGCTTTCCGAGGGACCGGTGAAGCGCATTCTTACGATTACGGATCAACCATGACTGGGCGATCAGTAACGCCATCCAGCCGAGCATTGCCACGGCATGAAAATGATGTGTCAGGTGATCGATCGCACCCAACCGTGAAAAGTAGGATTTCCAGAATCCGGCAACCAGGATCAAGGCGAGGACGATAAACCAGTAAAAAGCAGTTCTGAATAGCGTCATGTCGGGCACATTACTCGTGTATTTATTGTTGTTGTCAGCGGGCCGGGTCTTGCGAACTCAGCCATGCGCGCAGGTTTTCGGAGCATTCGACATCCTGTTGTCTGCAAAAACCCTGCCCGAATTTAACCACAGTTTTGCGCAGTTCGATTGAGTTTCTGGATACAGTTTCGGCGTCCACCAGGGCCTCACCAGCCACGATGGTTTCGAACAGTCTCTGCAATATTTGTGGATTGTAATGGCCCAGGTCGCGATAGTTGTCCAGGTTAGTCATCGTCTGGAAATCGGTCTGCAGGTCGTGAATCCTGACATGCTCGAAGCGCTCCGCCAGCCCGCCCAGCATATTCCGAAAGCTGAGCCAGCGATCGAAGTCATTGGCGCTGAGCGAGGCGTGGTGGAGGAAGAACAGGATGCTGTTGGGTGGCAGAAACAACTCAAAATCGACTTCGGGATAGGCTTCGAAAAGCGGCACCAAGCGTGCTTCCATGATTTCCGCTGGCATTTTGATTTCATGCTGGTGCCGGGCCCAGAATTCGAGCCTTTTTCGATCCCAGGTCCTGACCAGGTAATTCCACACCGACACGACGCGATCGCGCCCGTACTGGCGTTCTCCAATGTCGTCCTTGTTGTCCAGTGTCACCTGGCCGGGTTCGTCCAGTGCAGCCATTGAAGTCCGCAATGTGTCAAATGACATCAGGTAACGAAGTGGCATTTCCATGCGGGGCTGATACAGATACATCGGAAACTCATCGGGATAATCACTGACCACATCACCAAGGGAGAAAGATGGAAAATTCATCTCCAGCATGACAGTGCTGGCTTTTTCCTCCTTTACTATGAGGCGAACCAGTTCGGCCATTTCGCGAATCAGCCCGGCGGTAAAAGGCAGGTTTATGGAACGCACACCGGTGATTTGCGACAAGCGGCTGGAGCTGATCTCCATGACGTGTGAGGTGCCGACCACCGCCAGGCCATAGTCATAATTCCGCGCAAGGCCTGGGTTGGCATAGCGCTGATTTTTACTCAGGTTGATGGCTGTCCATGGCGGGTGGTAATAGGTGAACGGATCGATGTAGTAATTGAATGATGTGACCACGGCAAATACCACAAGGGTCGAGGCCATGAATGTCGTAATGTATTTTCTTGTGCTCATCAGAATTGGAAATACAGGAATTCGCTGACCCGGAACAGGGACAACACCGAGCAACTGAAGAGCACCGCAAAGCCGAGGCTCCAGGCCACGGAAGGTTGCCAACTGAAACGGGCTTTTGCGACTGAAAAACCTGTTGGAATCAGGGCGGGTTGATACCGGGACAACAGCTGCACGGCATTCGGCGCCAGGAAACAAATGACTGCACCTGCGGTCAGCCATGCCAATTCTGCGTACCCCTGGAGGTACTGCAAGTTGGCGACTCGCCAGCCTGCAGCATCAGCCAGCGGGGTCAGGGCTTCCATGCTTGCTGGCAGGGTCATTCCGCCTGCGCCCGCCAGGGCGGCGTAAATCGATAGCGCGGCATCAAACGATTCAGACCTGAACAACACCCAGGCGAGCGCCACGCAAAAGAACGTCAGCAGGCCGCCGAACACCTTGCTGGCAAGTCCGTCGCGTGGCTGACGGCCGCGAAGGCCGGTCCAGGCCCGGTGGCCAAGCAGCATCAGACCATGCAGCCCGCCCCAGGCTACGAAAGTCCACGCCGCGCCGTGCCAAAGACCGCCCAGCAGCATCGTAATCATGATATTAACGCTGACGTAACCGCTACGGTTACCGCCTAGCGGGATATACAGGTAGTCACGCAGGAAGCGCGACAGCGTGATGTGCCAGCGCCGCCAGAACTCCCGGATATTGCGCGCCTTGTAAGGTGAGAAAAAATTCAGGGGTAAGACGATGCCGAACATGCGTGCGATGCCCAGGGCCATGTCCGAGTATCCTGAAAAGTCAAAATAAAGCTGAAACGTGTAGCTCAGGGTTGCGACCCAGGCTTCCAGTATCGATACGGATTCCCCCATTTCAGCCGCATTGAATACCGGGGTCGCATACAAGGCAAACTGGTCCGCCAGGACCACTTTTTTGAAAAGGCCGAGCGAAAACAGGCTCAGCCCGATGGCAATATTGATTGAAATCTGCCTGAATCGTTTTTGATCGGCAAATTGCGGCATCATTTCAGCGTGATGAACAATCGGTCCGGCGATCAGTTGTGGGAAAAAAGAAACGAACAGCGCGTAGTCCTGAAAGCGGGGCTCTTTCGCGGCGCCGCGCGACAGGTCCACCAGCCAGGCGATTTGCTGGAAAGTGAAAAACGATATCGCCAGTGGCAGAACGATGTCCGGAATTTCGAAACCGAGCGTCATCACCCGTCCGGCGCTTTCGAGCAGAAATCCGCTGTACTTGAACCAGGCCAGCAGAGCCAGGTTGAATGTGATTCCGGATACCAACCAGGTTTTACGCCGACCCGAACGAATCATGGCCTTGCCGATGGCGAAATTGCTGCTAATCGAGACGCCGAGCAACAGCAGGTATTTCGGCTCCCACCAGCCGTAAAAAAACAAGGACATCAACAGCAGCCACAGCATCGGCAGACGTTGGCTGCGCGACAGGAAATGAAAAATGTAGAAACCTGCAACTGCCAGGGGCAGGAACAGGAAAATGAACACGTGAGAGTTGAACAGCATGTCAGAACCTGGTCACGCAGATCCTGCAGGAAGCCATTCCACGGTTCTTGGCCATGGATGGTCGGTCAGTTGTCGTCTTCTACGTGTTTGCCGCCGGTCCAGCCGCCACGCGCCAGCACCCGTTCCCCCATCGCGCGGGGTGAATCCTCGAGATCGGTAGCCATCGAATCATTCCACCGGTTGAGGAAGCCATACAGGCAGACTGCACCGAGTATCTGGACGATCTGGTCTTCGCTCCAGTACATTTTCATGCGCGCCATCAGGGAGGCATCGACCGCGTTAGGCACGGCTCCTGCGGCGAGGGCAAAATCGAGCGCAACGCGTTCGGCTTCGCTGTACAGGTCACTACTGCGGTATTCCCACACAGCGTCCAGCTTTTGTTGCGAAATGCCATGGATCTGCGCGGCGATCAGGGAATGGGCTTCGCAATATTGGCAACCGGCAGCCCGGCTTGCAAAATGAGCGACCAGGCGCATGAATCCGAGGTCTACAGGGCCATCAGGATCCATCACGGCCTTGGTCAGGGCGCCAAAGCCCTGGACCATTTTTGGCCGGCGTTGCATGGTCAACAGGCTATTCGGAACAAAACCCAGAATTTTCTCGAAAATGGCGAAATCGTCCGCCAGCTCGGGACTGTTTTCGGGCGATAAGGGATCGAGATGTGCCATGACTACTCCTGTGATTTGAGGTCCTGCAGCAAGGACAGCGCAATCGGCCTGGCGTGCCAGCCCCATGCTTCGGACCCTCTGATATTAACCACGAACCAGCTGGTGACCGGGTTGCGTGGCGTACTGGCGTGCCAGTCTATCCAGCCGACAAACCAGCCATGGTCTGGCTGACCAGGCCCGGCACCGCGACAACTGCCGGTCTTGCCGTGCAACAGGCCGGGTAATTCACTGCTCTGGATCAGCATGTCGCTGACCTGCTGTTGAAACAACGGCTTGAACGGCAGCGTCTGGTGATCGAGGGACTTGATGATTTCGAGTTGCCGGTACGCGTCGATCTGCAGGCTGCTGCTTAGCCAGAAACGATCAATTCCTCCTGAAATATCCTGGTTCCCGTAATCGAGCCGCTTCAGCCATTGCTGCATTGCCGCGGCACCGACATCACGGGCAAGAGACTGGAAATACCACACCACCGAGTCACGCATCGCACTGGCCAGGTCGTGGTCCCGATTGGTCTCCTCGCGTTGACGCGTCTCACCATCCCATTCCTTGACGTGATCCGGCCCGCTGACAACGCCCTGCTGCAGCCCGATCAGTGCATTGGGGATCTTGAAGGTGGAACACGGCGACTGTGGCAGGTGGCATTGGTCGGGACCGAATTCGAACCAGGTTTCCCGGTGGCGGTCACGTGTCTGTACCAGGGCACAAGCCTGGAAATCGCCGAAGTATTCAGCGGCGGGGCGCGGCAGATCCGCCACCGCAGCGCCCGAGGTTGCTAACAGCAGCAGCGCGAACCGGGGCCGCAGCATCGCGATCACGCCTTGACCCGTGTTCAAATTCAGGCTGCTACGCTGGCGGTAGCCTTGACGGGCCCGTTCAGCAGGGCCTGGCGTGTTGCTTCGACGACCAGGTCCACTTCTGCACTGCTCATCAGGAAGTGGGGCGTGTAGCGCAAGGAATTTTCGCCGCCATGAATCACGTTGACGCCGTGGAAGCGCATGAATTCCTCACTAGAGCCACTGCCGTAGCTCTTGAACCGGCGACTGTCCAGTTCGACACTGACCAGCAGGCCGGTACCCTGCACAGCCGTGATATGGCCATCGAGCTGATCCGCGAGCTCAGAAAACTTTTTCACCAGTTCTTTGCCGCGCTCAACGATATTGTTGCGAAGTTCGGGCGTCAGCATGTTCAGCACCGCAACCGCGACGTCCATGGCGCGAGGATTGGCCGTCATGGTATTTCCGTATACGCCCTTGCGATAGAGTTCCGAGGCCTCGGGGTTCAACGCCAGCACCGAAAGGGGGTATTGGCCGCCATTCAGAGCCTTTGAGTAGGTTTCCATATCGGGCGCATCGAGCTGCTCGAATCCGGGATAGTCACAGATCGACAGGACGCCGTGTGCGCGCAAACCGGCTTGAATGGAATCTACCAGCAATAATGCGCCGTGCTCGCGGGTCAGCTTCCGCGCCAGCGCGTAAAATTCCGGCGTGATCGCCTTGCCGGGGTTGCCTTCGCCCATCACCGGTTCAATGAAAAACGATTCAATGAAAATCTGGTTGTTGTTGGCGTAGTCAAAAACCTGCTGCAGCTGTTCGGTGTTGTTGGGCTCAACCGTGATCAGGTTGTCCTGGTCGCGGAAACTGGCCAGGTGCTTGCAATAATTCTTGCGAGTGGAGTCCGAAAATCGTGCCGGGCGATCGGTTCGACCGTGAAATGCGTTCTTGAGACCCAGCATTCTGATCGGTTGATTGGCGTGCTCGCCGCCCGGGTCTGTCTGAATTTTTGCATTGATATCCGATATGCGCGCAGCCATGGTCACCGATTCAGAGCCACTGTTGAGGCACACAAACTTGTCGAACGGCTGGCGGCCGGTGCTGTGACCAATTTCGCGCTTCAGGGCATCGATCAGTTTTTTCTGGCTCAGGTGAGGCGTCATGATGTTGGCCATTACGTGAGGCTGGTTCATTGCATCGAGGATTTGTGCAGGTGCGTGCCCAAACCCGATCATTCCGTAGCCGCCACAGTCGTACAAGACAGCACCCTTGAGTGTCACCAGCCACGGTCCTGCAGCGGCCAGGCTGACATAGGGATTAACGGCATCATCCGGGTAAAAATTGATGAAGCCATCCTGAACCGCAGCGACCTGGTCCATTTCGTCCATCGATAGCAGGGATTCAAAGTCTGATTTGACCTCTTCAAATGCATCGACAGCAGCTTGCACGGCCTCGCCCAGGCGAGGATCACGTTCTGCGAACTCGATTATGGTTGCATCGGAAAGGCCGCTGGTGCGAACCTCGCCGTCAAATTTCCGAAGCTCGTTGAGCTGATCAATGATGGTCATATGCGCAATCCATGGAAGGTCTCTGGAAGGTGCGCAGAATACCATAGCGCCGGTGCGCCTAGAACCCCGTGGGCTTAGGTCAGGTACCGGCCTGGTGCTGTTTCAGGGCCCAGCAAACGTGCTCCCTGACCAGTTCGGATGGATGATCTTTACGCGACCTGAGCGCTGCGAGGACCGGTTCTGAACCTGGCGCGTTGCCCAATGCGACGGCAATATTGCGTAACCAGCATTCATAGCCAATCCGCCGGATCGCGCTTCCTTCGGTTCTTGCCAGGAATTGCGCTTCTGTCCATCGAAACAACGCGACGAGCTGAGGTGCATCCAAGCCATGCCGCGGCTGGAAATCAGGCTCTGCGCTGGGACTTGCATAGCGATTCCAGGGGCACACAAACTGGCAGTCATCGCAGCCGTATATCCGGTTGCCGAGTTTCGGTCTCAGTTCCTCGGGGATCGACCCGCGCAGTTCAATGGTCAGGTAGGAAATACATTTTCGGGCGTCTACCCGGTAGGGGCCGATGATGGCGCCGGTAGGACAGACATCGATGCAGCGCGTGCACGTGCCGCAATGCTCGCTGACCGGTTCGTCGACCGGCAATGGCAGGTCTGTGTAGATTTCACCAAGGAAAAACCAGCTCCCCGCTTCGCGATTAAGCAGATTACTGTGCTTGCCGATCCAGCCCAGCCCCGCCTTTTCAGCGAGCGCCTTTTCCAGTACCGGGGCCGAGTCGACGAATACCCGGTAACCGAACGGCCCCGCGTGCTGTTCTATGCGCGTGGCGAGTTTTTGCAAGCGCTTGCGCAGTACTTTGTGGTAGTCGCGGCCCAGGGCATAGCGGGAGAGCAAGGCTTTGCCGGGCTCCTGCAAAAGCGTTTCGGCCGCCTGCACGCCGGCCGGCAGGTAATCCATTCTGACGGAGATGACGCGGATCGTGCCCGGAATCAGCTCTGCAGGCCTGCTGCGGCGCGTGCCGTGCCGCGCCATGTAGTCCATTTCACCGTGTAAACCGGCAGTCAGCCACGACTCGAGGTGCGCTTCGTGTTCCGACAGTTCCGTATCGCAAAAACCAAGCTGCTGAAATCCAAGCTCGCGCCCCCATTCGCGGATCAGTTGAGCAAGCTCAACCCAGTCGCCAGTAGGCGAACCAGGGTCATCTGGAGGTGCGGGTTTCAACCTATAATGCTCTCATGGGAACGGGATTAACAAAATTGTATACCGCAGAGCAGGTGCGCCGCCTCGATTCCCTGGCCATTGGAGAGGCTGGCATTGAAGGATTTGAGTTGATGAGTCGCGCCGCGCGGGCAGTGTTCGAACGCAGCAATGCCGCTTTTCCGGACAGCCGCCACTGGCTCGTGCTTTGCGGCGCGGGCAACAATGCGGGCGACGGTTATCTCGTGGCCTGTAACGCGAAGAAGGCCGGCCTCCAGGCACAGGTTCTGTGGTTGACCGAGCCTGAAAAGCTCCATGGCGATGCTGCCCGGGCCGCAGCGCAGTGGAAAACGTCCGGCGGTGAAAGTTTTGCCTGGGACGAGCGTGGGCGAATGGGCGAATGTGACCTGCTGCTGGACGGGCTGCTGGGAACGGGCCTGGACCGTCCCCTTGAGGGAGACTACCGGGCTGCGGTCGAGTGGATGAATACACAAGACTGCAGCCGCGTTGCAATCGATATACCCACCGGTTTACACGCCGATACCGGCAACGTGCTGGGTGCGGCGACCCTTGCAGACATGACGGTCACATTCATTGGCCGCAAGCGCGGTCAGTTTACCGCAGATGGTCCGGATCACTGCGGCCAGTTGATTTTTGACTCGCTGGATGTTCCGCAAAAGATTCTGAACTCGGTTGATAATTCTGGAATTTTGATTGGCGAAAAATTTATCCGTGAAAATCTGCCCCCACGTCGGCGAAACTCCAATAAGGGTCAATATGGGCACATTTTGGTGTGCGGTGGCGGGCCGGGCATGGGTGGCGCCGTCAGGCTGGCCGGGGAAGCGGCACTTCGCAGCGGTGCGGGCCTGGTCAGCGTCGCGACCGATGGGCAGCATGCCATGACGGTCTGGAGCGGCTGCCCGGAGCTGATGGTTTCAGCAGTTTCGGAAAATACCCACCTTCAATCGCTTGCAGAAAAGGCCAGCGTCATTGCGGTGGGTCCTGGGCTGGGCGAATCCCAATGGTCCCAGGACATGTTGGCCGCGTGCATGGCAACAGGCTTACCACTGGTCGTGGATGCTGATGGGCTAAACCTGTTGGCTGCCAATCCATGCAGGCGGGATAACTGGGTGTTGACTCCGCACCCCGGCGAGGCGGCGCGCCTGCTCGGCACAGACACGTCGCAAATCCAGCGCGACCGGGTGACCGCCGCTTGTGAAATCGCCGAGAAATTCAATGCAGTCGTGGTTCTGAAAGGTTGCGGAACGGTTGTTGCCCAAGCCGGTGGCCCGTACTCAATCTGTCCGCTGGGAAACGCCGGTATGGCTACGGCGGGTGCCGGAGACGTGCTGACCGGGGTGGTTGCGGGCTTGTGGGGGCAGGGGCTCAATGCGATGACCGCCGCACAACTGGGCGTGGCTGTTCACGCGGCTGCCGGCGACGAAGCGATGAGACGCAGGGGTCAGATGAGCATGCTTGCCGGTGATATCAGCAGGCAACTGCACCGCGTACTGGCCTGATGCGCCCGGGATTATTCAGGGAAGGGTTTGCTGATGCGCGTTGATGAGTCGCAAATGTGCGCAGTGGCAGCCCAGCTGGCAAGCAAGATCACTATGCCGTTCGTACTCTACCTGCAAGGGGACCTGGGCGCAGGCAAAACGACTTTCGCGCGTGCCTTGCTGCGTGCGCTGGGCCACTCCGGAACGGTGAAAAGCCCGACCTATGGGCTGCTTGAATTCTATGAACTGCCTGCGATGTCGGTGCTGCATCTTGACCTGTACCGCATCGAGCATCCGGAAGAGATCGAATACCTCGGCCTCGACGACCTGTTCAACGACAATACCCTGATGATTGTCGAATGGCCCGAAAAGGGGGCCGGCGCCTTGCCGCCATCGGACATGGTCATTCGATTCACCCACCAGGGCACTTTGCGGGAACTCGAATTCACCCCACCACGGGTGCCTTGAAGGCTTTGCAGCTTGTATTGCATACCCTTTCTAGTTAATCTCCATATCTGACGGTTTTTAAACAAAAACTCTTGCTTTTTCCGGAAAAGCAATTCATCATTAAAAAATCAACATGGAGGTTGGACACACATGGCTCCAAGCCGCATCCTCATTGTGATGGTTTTGACCTTTTCACTTCACGGCCATGCTGCCGAGGTGAACAAGTTGCGTGTGTGGGCCGATCCCGACAAAACCCGGGCCGTCCTGGATCTGACCGAAAGCGCCGAATACAAGCTGTTTACCCTCAAAAATCCCAATCGCGTGGTAATCGACCTCGCGGCCTCTACGCTCGATAGCGAATTCAAGTCAAACCTGAAGAAGTCAGGTTTGATTGCGGATGTGCGTCACGGAGCACCAAAACCCGGAACCCTGCGTATTGTCCTGGACCTGACCGAAGCCGCAAAGATGAAAAGTTTCATGCTCGCACCGACCGGTGAGTATGGCCACCGCCTGGTGGTTGACCTGTTCGGGGCATCGAAGGGAGCCCGTTCGTCAGTCAAGCATGTGGCAGATGTGCAAAAAGCCAACCGTGACGTGGTTATCGCCATTGACGCCGGGCATGGCGGAGAAGACCCGGGTGCTTCTGGTCCAAAGCGAACGCGCGAAAAACATGTCGTCTTGCAGATTGCGCGCGAATTGAAGAAAAAAATAGACGCAGAGCCCGGCATGAGCGGTCTGCTGATCCGGGACGGCGATTACTACATCGCGCACCGGGACCGTTATGAAAAAGCGCGCCGTGCGAGGGCAGACCTGTTTGTCTCAATCCATGCCGATGCTTTCCACGATTCGCGGGTCCGGGGCAGTTCGGTATTCGTACTTTCACGGCGTGGTGCAAGCAGCGAGTATGCGCGCCTGATCGCTGACAGCGAAAACAGGTCCGACCTCGTTGGCGGCGTGAAACTGGATGAGAAAGACGACATGCTGGCCTCGGTGCTGCTCGACCTGTCCCAAAGCGCGACCATGGAAGCCAGTAATGCGGTTGCCGAGTCGATACTCGGCACGCTGAAAAATGCCGGCAAGACCCATAAAAATCATGTTGGGCACGCCAACTTCCTGGTATTGAAATCACCTGACGTGCCTTCGGTGCTTGTGGAAACGGCTTTCATCAGTAACCCGGGTGAAGAGAAGAAACTGACGCAGCGCGACTTCCAACACCGCATGAGCCAGGCGATCGCCAACGGTGTTCGCAATTACTTCTACCGCAGCCCGCCACCGGGAACCTGGATTGCAGCCAATCGTAGCTATGACCGTCACGTGGTTTCGCGTGGCGATACGCTTGGCGGAATCGCCAGCCGCTACAAGGTCAGTCTGTCGAGCCTGCGGCGGGCCAATAATATTTCCGGTTCGGGCGACAAGATACTCGTTGGCAAGGAATTGGTCATACCCACCGGCTGACCCCGACTCGGCCGCGATACTCCCAGAATTTCATTGGCCCGGCGATGTCGTGCACGGCCCCTTCGTTTATCATGACCTGCCGTGTTATCCGTTTCAGATATTGATGCCAATCAAAGCGCTCCCAGACGAACTGATTAACCAGATTGCCGCCGGTGAAGTGGTCGAACGGCCGGCCTCGGTGGTCAAGGAACTACTGGAAAACAGCCTCGATGCAGACGCCTTGGCCATCTCGGTCAATATTGAAGGAGGCGGCAAAAGAAAAATACGTGTGAGCGATGACGGGCATGGTATTGCGCGCCATGAGCTGGCCCTGGCCCTGACCCGGCACAGTACTTCGAAAATTCACAGCATGAGCGACCTGGAAGCGGTCAGATCTTTGGGCTTCAGGGGGGAGGCCTTGTCCAGTATAGCCTCTGTTTCTCACATGAATATTGTGTCCCGCACCAGGGACGATGATCATGCCTGGCGGATATCGGTGCGGTCCGGAGAAGTGTCCAGGCCCGAGCCGGCCGCCGGTGAGCAAGGCACGCGTATTGAATTGAGCGATTTGTTCTACAACGTTCCGGCGCGGCGTAAATTTTTGCGTACCGAGCGAACCGAGTTCAACCATATCGATGAGCTGCTGCGCAAAATGGCGCTGGTTCGATTTGATGTCGCCTTTGAATTGGTTCATAACGGCAAGGCGGTGCGCAAGCTTCTGCCGGCCATGGACGAAGCACAGCGAGGCGGGCGGATTGCGAAACTGTGCGGCGCCGAGTTCATGGACCATGCCATTGATATCGATGAGCAGCGGGGGGACATGATGCTCAGCGGATGGGTCGCGGAGCCGCGTTACAACCGCGCCCAGGCTGACCGACAGTTTTTTTACATCAATGGCCGTATCGTCCGTGACCGGGTCATCGGACATGCCGTGCGCCAGGCATTTAGGGATGTACTGTTCCACGGGCGGCACCCGGCGTTCGTCCTGTTCCTGCGTCTGCCGCCGCAGCAGGTCGATGTCAACGTACATCCTCAGAAACACGAAGTCCGGTTCCGCGATTCGCGGGCGGTGCATGATTTCCTGTATTCGAGTCTCAACCGCTCCCTCGCGCAGCGCGGGGTCGGCGGCGGAGCACCCAGGCCCGGGACCCTGGCCGCGCATCCCGGAGTGGCAGCCGGGGGCCAGTCCCCGATGCAGTTCCGGCCGGCCGTGCAGGGGCATGATTTTCAAACCCCGTACAGTGTCTTGCCGGGCAATATCACCGAAATTGGTGAAGATTCCGAAGTGCCACCGCTGGGCTTCGCACTGGCCCAGCTGCACGGCACCTATATCCTGTCGCAGAACAGCGATGGCCTGGTACTGGTGGACATGCACGCGGCGCATGAAAGGATTACCTATGAACGGCTCAAGTCGGGAATCGGGCAGCAAGGTATTCGCAGCCAGGTTTTACTGGTGCCGATCGCTTTTGAAACCAGTGAACGTGAAGCCGACCTTGCCGAGTCTCATGGCGCTGAACTCGCAGCGCTGGGTTTCGAATGCACGCGTTCCGGTCCGTCACAGTTGACGGTAAGGAAGGTGCCGACCTTGCTGCAGGATGCCGACGTCAAGGCGCTGGTGCTGGATGTCTTGTCAGAGCTGGCCTCGGATGGCAGCAGCAAGCGGCTGGAATCAGAGATGGATGAAGTTTTATCGAGCATGGCCTGCCACGGTTCGGTGCGCGCCAATCGAAAGCTGAATATTGCCGAGATGAACGCGCTGCTGCGTGACATGGAACACACCGAACGTTCGGCGCAGTGCAACCATGGCAGGCCAACATGGATCCAGTTGGACATGGGCACACTGGACCGGTTCTTCCTGCGCGGCCGGTGAATGGTGCAATCAACAGGGACCAGCGCATCGTCTGTGTCATGGGGCCGACCGCCAGTGGCAAGACATCGCTGGCGCTGGACATTGTGCGGTCATTTCCATGCGATATTATCAGCGTAGATTCGGCGCAGGTTTACCGGGGCATGGACATCGGCACCGCAAAGCCCGACCAGCAGATTTTGAAACAGGCGCCGCACAGGCTGATTGATATCTGCGATCCGTCGGAATCCTATTCGGCAGCCCGGTTCCGCACAGACGCGCTTGCCGAGATATCAAAAATACACGCACGTGGCCGCATACCACTGCTGGTCGGAGGCACGATGTTGTATTTCAGGGCCTTGCTGGAAGGCATTTCCAGGCTGCCTGATGCAAACCCGGCGACACGTCGTGAGATCGAGGCAGAGGCGGCCCGATACGGGTGGAAACAAATGCATGAACGGCTCAGTGAGCTGGATCCTGTGGCGGCTGCGAAAATCGATCCGGGCGATCCACAGCGAATACAGCGTGCGCTCGAAGTCATTCGACTGAGTGGGCGCCCGCTCAGTCAATTACAGGCTGAGAACAAGCCTGAACCAAGTGATCTGAACGCTTTGAAAATCATTGTTTGTCCCGCGGTGCGGGCACTGTTGCATCGCAGGATAGAACGCCGTTTCAACCAGATGCTCGAAGAAGGGTTTCTCGATGAGGTCCGGGCGCTGAAACGGCGGAGCGATCTGCACGGCCGGTTGCCGGCGATGCGCGCGGTGGGTTACCGGCAAGCCTGGGCCTACCTCGAAGGCGATATGGATAGCACCCAGTGGCAGCAAAAAGCGGTCGCCGCGACCCGTCAATTGGCCAAGAGGCAGTTGACCTGGTTGCGGCGCGAAAAGTCGGCGCTGTGGTATGATCCGGAAACGGAAGATGCCGAAGAAAAAGTTTTTGCAGCAGTCAGAAATTTTCTGCCAAGGGCTTGAGTACCGGCATGCTTCCCCGCGGAAGGCGGAAGATTAGAACAAGGAGAAACAGCAATGTCCAAGGGTCAATCATTGCAGGAGCCTTTCCTGAATGCGCTAAGAAGAGAGCGGGTGCCGGTGTCCATTTATCTCGTTAACGGCATCAAGTTACAGGGGCAGGTTGAGTCTTTTGACCAGTTTGTAGTGCTACTGAAGAA
>JABDJL010000162.1 GCA_013002505.1 Lysobacterales bacterium
CGCCTGGCTGGCGCAACAAAGCCCTGCGATCAACGAGATCAGCGCCACGGAAAAATTGTTGTACGTGGGCCAACGCGGCATGGGTGCACTGGAATACCAGCCGGCCCGCGATATCAGCCCTGCAGTACCGGGTGGAGGCCTGGAACTGGCCAGCCTGGTGTCGCAGGCGCGGTCGGTTATCCGCGGCGAACTCGAGGCCAGGATCCCAGACATCATGGCGGCCGCATCATCGGCCGGTGGCATGCGCGCCAAGGCGCTGATCGGCTGGAACCGGCAATCCAATGAAGTGGTCGCCAACCAGGCCAAACTGCCATCCGGCTTCGAAGCCTGGATACTGAAACTGGACGGGACCGGCGATGAAGGCAAGCCCCAGCACTGGTGCCGGCTGGAATATGCCTATCACCTGATGGCGCAGGCGGCCGGGCTGCAGATGAGCGAGTCCACGCTGATCAGGCACGACGGCCTTGCCCACTTCGCCACCCGGCGCTTCGATCGCGATGGGGGCAGGAAAATTCACATGCACAGCCTGTGCGGCATGCGCCACGCCGACTTCAACCAGCCCGACGTGTGGAGTTACGAAATGTACCTGCAAACCTGCCTGAAACTGGGCCTGGGCATGGACGAACTGGCCCAGGCGTTTCGCCGGATGGTGTTCAACGTGGTTGCGCGCAACCAGGATGACCACACCAAGAACCTGGCGTTTTTGCTGGACGAGGGCTCACCCGACTGGCGCCTCGCCCCGGCCTTCGACATCACCTACGCCCATGGTGCGGGCTTTACCAGGACGCACCAGATGAGCATCAATGGCAAGTTCGAGCACATCCAGCTCACCGACATCGAAGAGGTCGCCAACACCTTTGGCATCCGCAAATGGGAAACCATTTTGACCGAAGTGCAAGAGGTGGTCGAAAACTGGCCCGAGTTTGCCCACCGGGCAGGGCTGGTTGGTGAGATGGTCGCCAGGGTTGGCCAGGATCACCGTTTTATTGGCCACACAAGCTGATGCGCGTGTAAGAGCGATGACTTCATCGCGAATGCCTTTAAGCCTTCCTTTGTGATCAAAGGAAGGATTGGATGGATTAGATCTTTGTAGGAGCGGCTGTCAGCCGCGAACATTCACACATCCAACCACCCCGGCACCGGCAGCCCCTTGCTCTTCAAAAACGGCACATTAAACAGCTTCGACTGGTAGCGCGTCCCGAAGTCACACAGGATGGTCACGATGGTATGCCCCGGCCCCAGTTGTCGCGCGAGCTGCATGGCGCCGCCCACGTTGATGCCGCTGGACAGCCCCAGGCACAGGCCTTCCTCGGTCAGCAGGTCGAACAGGATTGGCAAGGCCTCTTCATCGGTCACCCGAAACGCATCATCCACCGGCGCCGCGACAATATTGGCCGTCACACGCCCCTGGCCGATGCCCTCGGTGATGGAATTGCCTTCCGAGCTCATCTCGCCATGCTTGAAATGGTTGTACATGCACGAGCCCATCGGGTCGGTCAGCGCAATCACGATGTTGGGGTTGTGCTGTTTCAGGTAACGCCCGACGCCGGAGATGGTGCCGCCGGTGCCAATCGCACAACAAAAAGCATCCACCGTGCCATCGGTCTGCGCCCAGATCTCCGGGCCGGTGGAGCGAAAGTGCCCGTCGCCGTTGGACAGGTTTTCCCACTGGTCGGCATACAGCACGCCGTGCGGCTCACTACTCGACAGCGACTCGGCCAGGCGCGCTGCCTGGTGCACGTAGTTATCCGGGTTCTTGAACGGTACCGCCGGCGCCTCGATCAGTTCGGCGCCAAACAGGCGCAGGGCGTCTTTCTTCTCGGGCGTCTGCGATTCGGGAATGGTGATTCGGGTGCGATAACCGCGCGCATTGCCCAGCAGCGCCAGGCCAATGCCGGTATTGCCGGCCGTGCCCTCGACGATCACCCCGCCCGGCTCGATATCACCACGCGCCTCGGCATCAAGGATGATGTACTTGGCCGCGCGGTCCTTCACCGACCCGCCCGGGTTCATGAACTCGGCCTTGCCCAGGATGGTACAGCCGGTCAGCTCCGAGGCTTTGCGCAGGTGAATCAGTGGCGTATTGCCAACGGCATCGAATACAGAGGCAGCAGTGTTCATGGGTAATCCCGCCCGGGTGAGTGATCTTGATTCTATTCCAGATCGCGAGGCGATGGTGGGGCTTTTGTTCCAGGTGTCTTGCGGGAGCGATTTAGGGTCTGGAGTTTTCTGTGGGAGCGATTTGCAATCGCGAATAGATGATCAAAAATGCATCAACTGGAAATGCTCCACGATTGTTCTAAACTGAACTAATCAATAAGAAGAATTCTAGGGAGAGAATTCGTGGGGAGACGCTCTTCATTCATTGAAGATGTCATGGGACTTCCATGGCAGGTTGGCGTGGTGCTGGCCGTCTTGTGCTATCCAATTGCGTTACTTATCGAATGGCATTTCAACAAGCAAGAAATTACCCAGGCCCTGGGCATGACTGCAATGCGATTTTGGCCTTGGGTGGCCGGCATGTTTCTGTTCGCTGCATTGATTTCCTATATTCGGGGGCTACAAAAGAAGAAGCTTTACCGACAGCACCAGTATATTGACAAGGTTCGCGCGCTATCCTGGCAACAATTTGAAGAGTTCATGGGGCAGTATTTCAGGGAGCAGGGATACTCGGTCGTTGAAACTGCGGATGGCCCAGATGGTGGAATTGATCTGGTGCTTAGAAAAGATGGCGAGAAATCGTATGTGCAATGTAAGCATTGGAAGGCCTCAAC
>JABDJL010000165.1 GCA_013002505.1 Lysobacterales bacterium
AAACAATCAGCAGTAGTTTTTTCATTGGCTCAGAAGCCCCGATAGTCAGACTACTGCTTGATGATCTTGATCCACTCGCCCGGCTCCGGCTCGCCGCTCGGGTAATAACCATTGATCAAACGCAGATCCTCGGCCTCGGAGGACGTCAGTTTCAGGTTTTCGGCCAGCTTGTCGAAGGTCGTCGCGCTGGTGGCCTTGACGTAGTGAATCCTTTTTGGTGAACGGCCGCGCAATTCGCGATTGGAAATCGGTCTGAAGGTCTCGATGGACGCGAGAAACTGGGAGTCCATGTCGGCAAAGCTGGCCGGGTCCTCGACCTCGCCGGTGAATACGTAAGCGCCCATGCGGTAATAGACCACCGCGATGCGCTTGTCAGACTTACCGTCTTCGCCCTTGAGAATACCGGTAAAACCCTTCAGGCCTGCCGGCTCGATGGACTTGCTATCAACCAGTTGGGGCGAATTCAGGTAGTTGTAAAGATATTCTTCCGGCTCCTGCGCGGTACGCGCCATCGGCTCCATGGCCAGCAAGGCCGATTTGTCTTCAGGTGTACCGACCACGGCGCGCCCGTCCGGGCGGTGCGTCCAGTCATCGGGGTAGTCAAAGCGGACGCGCGCATTGAGGTCTTCCCAGCGCGACGCCTTTTTTTCCTTGTCCTGGAAATTCTCACCCCACACCAGGCCCTCGGTCATTTTTCGATACCGTTCATCGCCATCGTCCCTGGCCTGTTTAGGGTCCACCTTTCCGGCCTTGCCGACTGCGTTTCGCAGCCGGGAGTCATTACGCGGATGCGAGGCGAATATGCCGTGGTAGGTCTGGCGGGTTGCGCCCTGCGCGGCGGCACGGCGTTTCTGCAGCGACTCCATGTCCTTCATCGTGGACAGCATTTCGATCATGGCGTCGGTGTCGTAACCCAGCCTGACCATGTACTCGGCGCCGGCCGCGTCGGCTTCCAGTTCGTTGGCCCGGCCGTGACTCTTGACCAGCGAATTGGCATAAGCCATGCCTGCTTCGTAAACCTCGGCGCTGCCCGACAGCATGGCCGCCAGCGCAGCCAGAAACTGGGCGCCCTTGGCCTCGTCCTCGAGGTCCGTCACGTGCCCCTTGGTGATGTGACCCACCTCGTGGGCCAGTACCGAGACCAGCTGCGCTTCGTTGCGCACGTAATGCAACAGCCCGCGGTTGACGTAAACGTAGTTGTCGCGCGTGGCAAAGGCGTTGACTGCCGGATCGTCGAGCAGCGTGAATGTGAACTTTTCGTCCTTCAGTTCTGAAACAGAAACCACCTGCGCGACCAGGCTGCCGACATACTCGGCCAGTTCCTGGTCGTCATAAATCGGCGTACTGGAGATGACGCCCTCGAAGATTTCCTTGCCCGTAGGTCCGGCTGCCGCGGGCGCAGTGGCCAGCAGGCCGATCAATACCGGGGCGGCAAACTGTCGCAAAAAACGCATTTGTTTAACTGGATTCCTCCGCAAAAAATGTCTTCAGCTGGCGTCCCAGGCCTTTGCAGGCGTCGCTCTTGACCGGTGACAGCAACGGGATCGGCGCGACCACGCCAATCAGGTACGAAGTGCCTTCCGAGTCAACGCGGATGCGGCCTTTTTCGGTCAGGTCCGCCAGGTCCCATATGATGGCCTCGATGAACACCACCTTGTCCCATTGCGAATACCCGAAACAGCCACCGCCGGTTGGCCCCATCGTGCAGCTCATGGAGCCCATGTGGCCCTGGGTTTCGGTGGTGCCGTCCAGCCACACCACGTAACGCACGTCTTCTGTATTGACCCTGTCGCGAATAAATGGTTCTTCCATCAGGCGCTTGAGCCGCGGCAGACCCTTGGGTGCGGTGCGCGGTTCAAACCACGGATAAAGCTTGTCGATAAACTCCTGCTCGGGCAGAACCGAAATTTCCGCGCCGCGCATTTCCTTGCCGATACAGCCGACAAAATCGCGGTCCGTTTCGTAATGGCCTGCGTCGCGGCGGCCGATGATGACGACTTTTTCCTCGGCGCCGTAGTCCAGCGGCTGGGTAGACGGGCGGAACTCGTCAATGGTCGTGGTTGCCGCGCAACCGCCCAGGTAAAGTGAAACAATGGCTAGAAAAGTCGGTTGAGTCTTCATAATTTCTGTTCCTGCTCCATCCAGCTATAGACTGATGGAATGCGATAAAAATCGAGGATCAGCTTGGCCCCGGCGTCGCGCAGGGCCACGATGGCCGCTTCTTCAATGGCCTCGGTGCGGGAGGTCATGAAGGAATCCGGCGTTTTGCCATAGGCCGGCATAAACCAGCTGTCGATGGCTTCACCATCCGCGGTCTCGATGTCGAGGTTGAACTTGATCCACACCTCGTACACGTTGAGGTATGAATCGGACGGTGTTGAAAGCTGTACCTCCAGCACGGAAGGCGTAATGACAAGCTCGGTGCCTTCGGGCACCTGGGTCCGGTCCTGGTGGGTTGTGACCTCATTAAACAAGCCCCGGAATGCCTTGCTCCAGAGGTCGACCTGGGCGGTGCCTATATCGATCGAAACGTCTTCCACCGGGGTTGCCTTGTAGGTGCGAAAGGCGTCGTCGAATATGATCGCGGCCCTGATGTCGCGCGGTTCGAAGACGACATTCGGAAACTGCTGTTCGACCATGACATTGGCCGTCCCTCCGCAGGCAGCAAGCGCCAGGCTCGCCGCTGCGATCAGTCCGGTCTTGACACTCGATATCGACATATTCAAACCTTATTGCTGGAGGCTGGTGAGGCCAATAAAGGTACCACCGTTGTTATAACTCAGTTCGCGCATCAACGCCGCGAAGCGAATGGCCGAATCCGAAGGCGTCCGGCCGGGTGGAAAATGCACCGGGAAACCGATGGCGTGTATCCGCACCAGCCGGCCGGCGCCCAAATGCGCCTGGTTGAGGGCGTCCACCGCCTTGACCACGCGCCGTATCGAACGGCCTGAAAAGTCATCACCCAGCGTATATATGCTGATCTTCCGGCCCGGCCGGTAAAAGGTCTGGATGGCCGCGTTAATCCCTTCGACCGGGCTTGAATTACTGAATGGCGACCACGAGCCCAGGGTCTTGATAATCTGGTCGCGCATCTGGGGGCTGTCCGGAATCCACTGGTTGCGGTAGCTGCCGAACATGTACTGGCCCATGTCGTTCAAGACCTGGATGCCCTTCACTTCCGGGTAAATATTCAGGATATTGATCATCTCGAGCTGCAATTTCTGCCAGCCGGCCATCTGCATGCTGCCGGAGGTGTCGATGACGAAGATGATGTATTCGCTGTCCACCGGCACGCCGCCAATCAGCTGGTTGTCCACGATCTGAGGCTGCAGCCGCTCCATTTCCTCGGTCAATACCTGCACCGCGAGGCGCAGCTTCTCGACTTCCTGGACCTGGGTGTTGGCAATCGCATCGGATTGCTTTTCAACACTCGCCAGCTGCGCACGCAGCCGCGCGACCCGCTCGGTGATTTCAGACAGCTGTTCCTTGCGCGACTTGAATTCTTCCTCCAGCACCACCGATTCGCCGCGAATGTCAAACAGGCGCTCCTGCATCTCCTTGACCGAACCCTGCAATTGTCGTTCTGATTCCTCCAGCGCCGCCGGGTCACCGACGCGGGCAATAATGAGCAACAGCACGATGGCGCCGAAACCACATGAAATGACGTCCAGGAAGGACAGGCTTGCCTCTGAAATATCGCGTCGCTGTTTCCTCATAAGCACATCCTCATGGCCAGTCCCTCGAAGGCGCGATGAATGCACCGTTGGTGGTCATGGCAAACTGCCAGAACAGCGCCGCGGCTTCGGGGTCACCCTCCATCGGGAACAGAATCGTGTTGACCGGGATGCCGCGTGGCAGTTTTGCCACGGCGTTCAAAAAATTTCGCCGGCGCTGCTCGCCGGTGACCATGTATTTTGACGGCGGCGACTTGCCCTGGGTCGGCAGACCGTCGGTCAACAGGAACAGGTTGTCCGGCTTGTCCGAAAAGGCCCGGATCGCCTCGACGGCATTTTCAAGGCTGGTGCCGCCGCCAGGAACGAACTGGCGCATACCAGACACCGCGTCCTCCAGGTCCAGCGAATCGGCCGCATCGAGCCACTCACCCTCGCTGTCGAAAACGGCCGGCGTGGCCTCGGTATTGAACAGGTATACCTGGAACCGGCTGCTGGGGGGCAACTGCGCCAGCAACCACTCCACGGTGCGCATGGCCCAAATCCACTTCGGGGACTCACGAATCATGTCATCGCTCATGTTGCGCCGCCGGATAACGTTGACGACATTGTCCGCCAGCATGCTGGCAGACGCGTCAACCAGGATCATGACACGCTCTCCACCCAGTTTCAGGCCGGTCAGGTACTGGCGGTTGCCATCGCCGAGGAATTGACGCACCTTGTCACCGAATTCGATCTCTTCCATGTTGGAAGTTTCGCGCTCCAGCTCCTCCACCTGGCGCCGCAGCATGGCAATCTGGTTGGGGTCTGACTGGATGCTTTCCTCCAGTTCCTCCAGGTCGGTGACGTAGCGCCGCGAAGCGCCCTGCGCCTGTACGAGGCGCTTTTCGATCTCCTCAATGCTGTTCAGCAGCTCAACCCTGTCCAGTTCAGCCTGGCGAATATCCTGTGTCAGCAGGTCTACCTCGGCGGTCAGGTTGACGTCCGGAATCTCCACGACCATCGTGTTGTGCCGCAAGATCAGGAACAGCAGGGTCACGGCGCCGAACCCGCAAGCCATGATGTCCAAAAAAGACAGGCTGAATGCCGCGCTGCGTTTTTTCTTCTTAACCATCGCGCACCTCGATCAGCCGCAGCGCATGGCCACCAACCCGGATAGACGCACCGGGCGCGCAATGGGGCGGTAATTCGCTGTCCACGGCACTGTCACGGGCGACTTCCTCCAGCGTGCCGTCCCTCGCGACGACGGTCAGGCTGGCATCGCGTTCAATCGCCGTACTGACCACCAGGCCTGTTTCGGTCAGCCTGATGCTAACCGGCCGGTGTAATGGAATAGCGCGATCACCGTGAAGCAGGTGCGTGGCCTGTCGGCCATTGACCACTGGCTGAAGCGCTGTGGCCTGGTCCAGAACCAGCGACCGGACCCGGTATAGCTCATCCACCTGTTCACTGATACCCTGCAGGTTAGACAGCACGAAATTCAGTGCCTCGGTTCGTGCGGCAATCCTGGCCTGGCTGAATATGTCGGCATAGGGCGCCAGTACGGAAGTCTCGTGTGACAACACCAGGGGCATTCCCTTGTGCCGGTCAACAAATGCCGAAACACTGGTCAGCCGCTCACCCAGCAATTCGCGGATACGATCGTTTCTGAGGATAAAGGGTAATTGTCCCTTGGCGGTGTCAAGCGAGGCCGAAAATTCGCCATCCCAGCGCAGGCGCGTCAGCCAATCGGGCATCTGGTCGAAAATGAATTGTTCGGTGTCGGAACTGTGCAAGGGATCGAATCTGGCGCTGTCGATCAGCAGGTTGCTGATGTACCGCGCCACGGTGTTATACAACTGCAACAAGCCGAGATTTGGAAAAACTTCCTGTTCCTTGATGCGCACAATGCCGGATCGGCCACGGCACCACGTACCTACTGTCTGGTGCAATTGCATGTCCAGGTGCAGGAAATCACCTTCCTGGCCACCCGCGGCAGCAAGCGCGGAATCCAGCATCGCCGTAACCTCGGCCGGAAGCGCGTTCGCCAGGCCGAGTAGCAGCGAGAGTTGCGAATCGTCGAAACTGGCCGGTACCAGCAATACCAGTTGCTGTGGCTCGCCCGCCGTTTGCCACAATGCCTTTAGTTGCGCGAACGCGATGTCTGCGTGGTGGCGGGCCCACTTTTCGCCGGAGGCCAGCGGCGCCTGGTTGAGGTGCACCCAGAACTGGTTGTAGCTGTGCTGCGGTTGCAGCCATGCCGTCGCCCGGGCAGCCTCGCCGGTGATAATGCCTTCCCCGTCGACGCGGGCAAAACCTGGCTGTTCGTGCAACACCGCGTCCTGGCCGAGCATCAGCAAGGACTGGTCATTGAGTTGCAGGACAGCGGTGTTCATCGCTATTCGGCCTTCAGGAATCGCAACAGGCGAGTTTCGCAATAAGACTCGGAATCGAGCACCAGCCGCTCCTGGATCAGCTGTAGCTGGTGAATGAAAAACATCACCACGATACTCAGAAGCAAGGCGACAAAGGTTGAATTGAACGCGACACCAAGGCTTGCTGTGACGCCCGCAATATCGCCCTGCATGGCCTCGTGGGCCTGTCCGAGCGCCGCCCCGATACCGCGCACCGTGCCAATGAAGCCGATCGATGGAATCGCCCAGGTGATATACCTGACCAGCGACAACTCTGAATCGAGCCGGTTGTCTTCGGACTCACAGACCGAATGCACCGCCTCGGTGGCGGACTGCACCGAAGAAGTGACCTGGAAGCGTGCCAGGGACGTCTGCAGCGCGCGTGGCAGCAGGTAGCTTTGCTGGTCCGCCGGCAGGGATTGCAGCGGCCGGCTCAACTGGCCGGCGTCGTCGGGCAATATTCGCGTACCCTCGCTAATCGAAACCAGCGGCATGTCGAGCATCTTGCGCTCACGGATGATGATGCGTGCCTTGTAACCCATGATCGAAAGCGCCCAAAGCGCCAGCACAAAGCAGGCCTCCTGTTCGAAATCCTTGATGACGACGAAAAAGGAGCGAGGCACGACGTACTGCTCTCCGGCTGCTGACTGCTCGGCAGCCCGTCGCACGAGGCTGTCGGCGTTGGGCCGCACCACCGTGACATAAATCGTGTGCACGAAAATGATGGCCACCAGCAGCACGACCAGTTGGTAAAACATTTCATTGCTGTTTCTGTTCATAAGCCCTGCTATTACCCTGGTTTCTTGTTGTCATATGTCTGATGGAAGCGGCACCGGGTAGTCTTCTGAAATCTCCTCGGTGGGCTCGAATTCATCTTCAATTTCGGTTGTCAGTTGTGACTCGTCTGGTTCAGGAATGTCCGCCTCCGGCCCGCCATCACTGTTCTCCCCGGCCGCATCGTCCGGTGGTTCTGATGCACCCTCCTGGCCCGGATCATCCGTACCGCCCTGCCCGGCATCACCCTGCTCTTCAGTCACTGGGTTTTCGTCGCCGGACTGCGCTGCTTCGGCCGCCGCATCTTCCGTTACAGGCGTGTCCTGCAAGGCAAGCTGTTGCGCCACGACCGTGCCGCCCAGCAGGAACAACATGATGATCAGGGGTCTATTCATGGCTCTACATTTGCCTTGTCAACATAACGGGCGATGCGAAAACCAACATCCATGCGCCGGTCCATGCCGGCATCGCGGTAGCTGAGTCGCAATTCAGAGCGCGAGCCCATTGCCCAGCTCGCCCCGCGGATAACGTGCCTGCTACCCGTGACAGGACCGGTGGGGTCGAGTTCCGGGTCGCCGCGCGAGGCCCTGATTTCATAATAATCGCTGATCCACTCCGAAACATTGCCACCGAGGTCATGAATACCCCTGGCGTTGGGTTCAAAACTGCCTACCGGCGCTGAAACGGCATATCCGTCATCATAGTTCGACAGGCTGAAACTCAACAGTGCCGCGGCACTGCGGTCCGCGTAGTTGGCAACCACCTCGACCGGCGGATACTGATCGCCTCCCCAAGGGAACATCATCGTTTCCCCGTCGCTGGATATCTTGGCGACGTAGGCCCATTCCGCTTCGGTCGGCAGTCGGTAGCCGTGTGCGTCGATGTTGATGCCGTTAACCAATCCATTTTGCTCGATGTAGAACAGCGGCAGGCCCTCGCGCCGGCTGAGCCAATTGCAGAAAATAGCCGCTTCCTGCCAGGACACGTGCACCACCGGCTGGGTGTCCATGTCCAGCGTGTTGCCGCGCAATGCGCGCGAAGTATGCTCTTCTTTCCAATAACGAAACTCGGCGTTGGTGATTTCGTGTGTACTGATATAGAAAGGCCTTTCCAGTGTTACCTTTCTTTCCGCCTCGTTGGCACGGCGCCCGGGCTCCCGGCGCGGCGCACCGAGCGTGAACGTGCGCTCAGGACGGAAGAGCTTCATCGGTGTACCTACCGGGCTTGCAATCGAGTCCGGGCGGCGCGACCAGTAGGCCTGTTGCAGTGTCAGCAACTTCACGTCCAGCGCCTGGTCATGATCAGGCCGCGGGCGCAGGGTAAATTCCTGGGCCTCGTAACCGGGCTTGCGAACGGTGACACGGTGTTCCCTTGCGGTCAGCGAAAGGTCCTGGCTGCCGGTGCCGTGCCGCGCGCCGTTAACCAGCACCTCGGCGTCTGCCGGCGACACGCTCAGCGCAATCCTGCCAATGATGGGCGTCAGGCTCAACGACAGGGATGAGCGCTGCTCGGGCTCGACGCTGACGTTGCGCGAGGCTTTTCGATAACCCTCCAGGAACAATTCCACGCGGTGTGCTGATAATGGCGACAGCGGGACGCTAAGCGGAGCGGTGCCCCTGAATTCGCCGTCTATGGTGACGCTGGCGCCCCGCGGCGCGGTGCTGATATCGAGCGTGCCGTCGGCGACGATCATTTCTATGGTCGGGTATTCCTCTTCCTCACCCGCCTTGACGGTCACCTCGCGCTCCCAGGTCTTGTAGCCCCTGGCGACGATACTGACCTGACTGCCGGTCTCCAGCACCTCCGTGGTCAGTGGCGTCTGGCCCATGCTCTGGCCGTCCACCAGCAGCTCGGCGCCGGCCGGAATCGTGCTGAAAGCCATTTGCCCCCAGGCCGGCTCCAGGCTCAGCTCAAAATCCTGGGTCGTGCCGAGCCCTTCGATTTCAATTTCCTGCCTGAGCGGAAAATAGCGATGCTTGCTGAATTCGACGATGTGCGATCCGCGGCTGATATCAGCAATGACGCCCGGCACCGTTCCGACCGCCTCGCCATCGATGCTCACTTCCACGTCCTCGAGTTCGGAAACCACGTTCAAACGGCCTGGTAATGGCTCCAGCGTCAGCTCAATTTCCTGGGTTCGCTCGGGGCCGACCTCGATTTGCTCGCTGAAATCATGGTAACCCGCTGCCGTGGCGGTGACCTCGTGCCGGCCACGCAGCAACAGGTAGTTGTTGCCGATATTGAAGGAAATGCCACTGACATCGAGTTGCGCGGATTCGGGTTCTGGCAGAAAGATCACGGCGCGCGCTGCAAACAGGTACAACAAAACCGATGCCGCCAGGATCGCAACGACGATGACCACGAGGTAGCCGGGTGAAATCGGCAATTTTCGGCCCTTTCCGGGCTGCTCCAGCGGCTCGAATTCGACCGCTTGTAGGCCCGCCCTGCCTGCCTTTTGTGACGGCTCATTCATGTGAACCGGTCGCTCCGTAAACAAGTTTCAGGTGGTTGAGACTCATATCGGCTCATCACAGCGCACCACGATCGGTCCCGGCAGCGGTTCGCCGGTGACCGTGAACTCGACTCGCACATCCCGGTAGCCCTGGCGCGTACCCGCGGCAATATAGCGGCCTGGGCGCAGCGTCATTGATGTCTGCGCGAACGTGCCCAGTTCGGCGATTTTGAACAAGGTCACATGAGTCATGCTGTCAGACTCGAATACCACGTCCACCGGTGTCACCGAACGCGCCATCAGTTTTTCGAGTTCCACCATTTGACCCTTCAGCTTGTCGCCCGGGCTGGGGATAGTCCGGGCGTCTGTCAGGGTTTTTTGTGCGGCCTCGTAGCGGGTGCGTGTTGCCAGGGACACGGGGTCTTCAAAGAATTCTTCAAATCGGGAATCGAGCTCGGCACGCACCCGGACCGGGACCAGCCGAGCGCGCGCAGCGGTCAGCGATTCATCGGTGCGCAGCAGTTCCTGGTAAACAGCCAGGGCCTCGCCCCAGGCTTCTTCACGCTCATACTGCTCGGCCAGTTGCATCTTCTGGTTGACCGTCTGTTGCGCTTCGCGGCTAGCGATTTGCGCCCGGCCTTGGGCGATCGCCGGATCACCCGGAGAAACCTCTTCGGCTGCATCGAACGCGCCCCTTGCCGCATTGAAATCGCCGCGGTCCAGGGCGGAAAAAGCCCGGCTCATGTGACCACGGAATTCACTGTTGACCATTTCGGTGGCAATCGCTGCGACAGATTGAGCGGCACGCTGGTGACTGGGATCAAGCATGGCCGCTGCCCGGTAGGCTTGCTGGGCTTCCTGCAAGCGGCCTGATGCGCGCGCCACGTCGCCCTGCTCCAGCATTGATTGCAACTCGGGGAGCTTTTCAGTACGCGATTGCAATTCGACGACATCGCTGCGCTGCGGTGCAATCTGGGCTGCAACCTCGACCGCACGCCTGGCGACATTGATGTTCAGCGATTCGATGGCCGCTGCAGCCTCTGTCACAGCATTATCGAGCGCTTCCCGACCTTGTTCCTCCAACTGGTTCAAGGTGTCCAGTGACTGCCGGTAACTGGCCAGTGAATCGCCGTAGTCGCCATAGCTGTATTGCTCGTCGCCAGTGGCGATCCCTTTCATCGCCTGGTCAAATTCGGCCTGCCCCCAGGCCTCTACGTTCTGCTCACGAAGACGGTCACGCACGATAATGATCTGCGCCAGTACTGACTGCGACTCCTGCCGGTAACGGGTTTTTTCCGCCGCCGTGGAGGGCGCAACAGCGGTTGCAGACCGATCGGGTTCGGGACGCTCCTCGAGCCCGCCGTCAATCCATGGTCCGGTTACAATTTGCGGCAGCAGGAACACCGTGGCCAATGCCACGACCAGCAAGGCCAGCAGGATGAATTTTTGTTTTCCGGAGCGATCTTCCGGCTTTGCCTGGGATTCCATGATCAGGATTCGCGGCTAGGCCGGATCAACGGGGGGCGACGCAACCATCAATCAGGGTGTACCACGTTCCTGTTGATAGATCTCGTGCAGTAATTCTTTCCACTGCGAATACTGGGCCTCCACGCTGCCGCTGAGCGTCACCGTGCGGTCTTCCAGCTCAATCACCTGGGGTGCGATTTCAGCCTCGAGCGAGGACCCCATTTCTGCCACGATTTCGGTGTGCTCCGCTGACTCCTGGCGTCGGTCGAGGGCGGATTTGAGCAAATATCCGCCCACCGCGGCCGTCGCCATGCCCGCGTCGCTCTGCAGGCGGCTGTCAGCCTGTGTCCGACCATAAATACCCGCGATGATGGCGCCGAAACCCGCGATCATGCGGCGGTTGGCCTGTTTTCTCAGTTGCCGGGCCTTGACCACCGACTCGTAGGAGGCGCGCCTGAAATCCTGGTAAGGCAGGTGCATCTGCTGCGAGAACACGTCGTAATAATCCTGCATCGTGTCGATATACAGGTAATCGCGTTCGCGTATTTTCTCGACGCGCTGAAGAATTGAATCATTTTCAGCCGGCAGGCGCTCGATCTTCAGGATGCCGTTGCGGTCCTGGCCAATATGTTCATTGAAGGCCTGGGGCGAAAAATCACGTGCGAACCGCAGTTCTGAGATCTGCCTGAGCCGCACCGCCTCTGAGTCCGCCATCTTTTCGCGCGCCAGCAGGATATCGTTGGCGATATTGGTGAACAGGTTCTGGAACGGGTCCCCAATATTGCGCAAGCGCCGGTCATAGGCATATTTGCCGGTCACGTGCTTGTACTCTTCGTCCAGCCATTGACGGCCGCTGGTATCGAAAACACGCACTTCCAGTTCGAGCGTTTCACCATCCGACTGGACTATGGTGCCCGTAACATAGACATCCATGATGATGTCGGTGCTCGGTGTGACCCGGATCGCACCCCACGCCCCGCTGCGTTCCATGATCTTGGCCAGCTGGTTGGAAAAATAAATCGCTTCTGCGAAGCGCACTTCAGGAAACACGGTATCTTCGTCGTCGGTCAGGTCCAGGCCGTCGTGGAATGGGGGTATCGCAACATCTAGCAAGGCCTCGGTGGCAATAGGCGACGATGGCGTCTTGATCGGCACCAGCGTGGTTGATGTCACCTTGTCTACCCTGGCCCAGGCGCTGGAAGACGCCAATATCACGGCCATAAACATGGCCCCGGCAGGCGTGAATTTCCTGTACAACTTACTCATTCGTTTACCTCTGATCCCTGATCCTACGGTATTCATCCCACAGTTTCTCACGCAACTCTGGGTCTTTTTCCTTCATCGCCGCGTCCCTGATTTGACGCAGCACGATGTCGTCATCCCGCCCGTCACCCACGTCGTCGGGAATCGGGATAATGTCGCCCTCGCCCTGGTCGCCCTGGCCGGACGTCGCATTGGCGTTACCACCTTGTTGGGCTGCTGCCCCTCCGCCCCCGCCCGTGGAGCCCGATGAGGCCTGCTGATCCCCTTCCGGACCAGACTCAGAACCCGAGGACTGCGACCCGCCCTGCTGGCCGCCGTCTGCACCGGCCGCAGCGCGTTGCGCAACGCTCTGATTTTCCACGCCACCACCGGATTCGCTGCCGCCTTCCTCGTACAGCGGCTCGCCGGCGGCAGCCGATGAGCTGCCGCCGCCCATCGGATTGAGAATATCAATTTCCTCTTCGGCTGCACCAGCGCTGCCGCCCATGGTTTCGTCGAAATCACCCAGGGACTCGTCCAGTTGAGCGTCGAGGTCATCAACACTGTCGCCTTCCATACCACCCTGTTCACCACCAGGCCAGGGTAGCGGGTCCCCGGACGAGCTTGGACTGGAGGAACTGTCGCCACCCGGTGAACTGCTGCCGGACGGCGGAGGCGAGCCTTGCGGGCCGGAGGGACTTGAGGAACCGGAAGAGCCGGACGGGCTGGGCGAACTGGGTGACCCTGAAGGGCTTGAAGTCGGTGATGGTGGCGACGGGCTGCTTGGGCCACCTCCGCTTGGCATGGATGGACCGGTGGGCATCGGAATGCCACCGGGTGGCGTCGGGAACGCGCACGCGCCCAACAGCGCGGTGGCGCACACGAATGTTATTGTCCTCAACGTTTTCATCAGCCTTCCACCTGTATGACCGGGAAATTCCATACAAAATCCCTGATATCTTCCGGTTCTCCGTTAACCAGGCGGGGCCGAAAACGCATATCGCTGATGTCACGCTTGAACTTACGCAAATGATCGCCGGGAATACTTTCCGGCGGATCCACGAAGTCGACATTCAGCGGCCGGCCACCCTCGGTGATGGTCATTGAGACTTCGAGTTCCAGTACCCGGGGGTCGAGTGGCTCGTCGTTCCCGACCGGGATCAGCTTGGGGTCCATGAAGCGGACCGGCGTGGGGTTCTTGAAATACCGGTTGGCGAGGTCCCGCGATCCGACGGTATTGGACAGCAAATCATGTGCTCGCTTGTAGGCTTCGCCGGCCGTGCGCCTGCGCCCGAAAGCCAGGCTCCAGTCACCCAGTTGGGCCAGTGCCTCGGCCTGTTCCTCTATGGTGCTGTTTTCCTGCGCCTCGATGGATTGGACAACCTTCTCAAACGCGGCTTCACCGTCGGCGACAAGCTGCTTGATCGAGATGCCCTGGGTGTTGGGATTTTGCGACGGCGCGCCGACCGAGACAATGTAACCGGGCTCGACGGAAATGCCCCTGCCCAGGGCGTAACGCGCCGAAATCCAGCTGATCTGGGCGCTCTTGCGGTAATACTCGGCGGTCTTGGGATCACTGAGGCCAAAATTCTTTTCGGTGATATTGGCCATTTTTTCGACCAGCTTGGCCGAAATCAACATGTCCGGATAACGGCTGTACTCGGAATCGAATGGCCGTTCCCTGGCATACCAGGAAACCAGGCGTTGTAAGACCGGCAACATGCCAACATCGTTCTCGCCGAAATGCCGCGCGTTGAGCTGGTAAATCAGGTTCAGCATTTCATCCGTGGAACGGCGCGTACCGATGATATTTTCAATCTCAGCGATGGAGAACAGGTAATTGGTTTGTTCAGGGCTGTTCAGGCCCTGGTTGACCCTGACAATCTGCATGCCCTGCTGAAATGCAACCTTGGCTTTTTCGTACTCGCGGCGTTCCAGCAACGTTTTGCCCAAGCCCTGGTAGAGGTCCGCCATTTCCGGGGCATACCCGCCGCCAATGATCTCGGTGCGGTCGATGGCGCGCAGGTACTCGGTGACCGCGTCCGTGGGTGATACGTATTCACTGGCCTCGGGAAGATCGTCCTGCGGGCCCGCATCTTCTGCGACATCTGGGCTATCGTCAGCCTCAGCCATTGAGTCTGCCTCAATGCCGGGTTCTTCGGACGGCGCATCTTTAATATCCGCTGCCGTTGAATCGTCCCCGGCTGACACGCTTTTTGCCGGCATCTCCGGCTCAGATTCTGCCGGCGGATCGAGCGATTGGGCCACCGGCGATGAACAGAATGCGAACAGCAGTAACAGCAACGGCATGCGGCAGCTTGCGCTCCCGATTCCGCTGCCGCGGCTTGCTAATTTTAATTTTGATCTGGCTATGTTTTCCACGTATGTACAGTTATTTTCGTATGACTAATAGCATACACCGACCT
>JABDJL010000177.1 GCA_013002505.1 Lysobacterales bacterium
GTCCAGGGCTACGATTGGGCACCCTGTGGTACCAAACATACTTTTATTCAGCCAATACAAATTCAGTGCGAAGCCTTCGGTCAGCGGCACATCGACGTAGTTTGTAATTTGCGGTGCATTGGCCAGCGGAATCCCCAGGCCACTTCTGAATAATTCGAGGGCAGCAACTGATCCGAAGTGCGCCGAAACCCCATTGGCGTGCAAGGGGTCTGTGAACACACTGGAATCACTCTCGATGTCGGTAGCTGAGGCCATCTGCGGTTCAAGCACATTCCAGGTGCCTGGATTCGCATTGGCCATGCTTAGTGTGATCACCCCGGGAGACTGCAGCCTGTGGGTGGTGGTCGGAACATCCAGCTCTACAGGGAAGGGGCCAACGCTGCCGTCGTAAGTTGTGTTCCCGCTACCTGTGGCGGGGACCCAGGCCTCCTGCGCCTCGGATCGAAGCAGAACGATGCCGCCTGATTGTGCATGCACATAAACCCGGTATGACAGCAGCGTGTTCGCGGGGCGAAGGATGAAGCTGTGTACAAGCTGGTAGTCGGTATTCGGGCCAGCGGTTTCGACCGGCACCAGCAGCATTTCATGGAAATCCTGGTCTGGCCAGGTCAGTCCGTTGATCGCCGGAAGCATTGAAAATGTCATTGCTTTTCGGGCCCGCCGCAGCGCCTCGTCCTGGCTGACTTGTCGCGCCATGTCTGGTGAAATGCCCGTTGCCAGCTGGCCTGAACCCCACATCACGCGGTTGCCTTCGAGTACCAGGCGGTAACCGGCGCCAAGCACCTTGACGCCCCTGTGGTATTGCTGAAATCGTATAGATTCTCTTCCAGTGGAGACACTCTGACCTCGGCTGAATTCGACCATCCGGTCATCACGGCCAAGGCCCAGGCGCTGGCCAAACCGATCGAAAAATGTCTCGGGCGTTACGGGCAATTGCCGAGGAATGAAAAAGGAACTCAGAGACGACGGAACCGAGTCAGGCCGATTTGGTTGTACTGATGCATTTATGTCCAGTCCAGCGGTGGCGCGAGGCTGGGTTTCTGGCCTTTGCGCAGCGGCCTGCGGGATTGCGACCAGCAATAGCAGGGCGGCAAAAGTCGATCCTTTGTACTTTGCAAACACCTTTGATCTCCTCGCAATAAGTATAGCGGGGAACTGGAATATCGCTTGCGAGTATCAATTCATTTGGCGCCAGAGCCCTTTTCCGCAGTGCTTTTAGGGATTCTTGGCGAACACCCCGTGAAATGACCGGCTAGCCCTTGGAAGCCCCCACGTTGCACGTTTCCACGCCGACGGCCAGCGTGGGCCCTTTGCTTTTCGGTAGGGGCGGGTGTTTCTCGGTGCGCAGGGCGTCGGCGCGCATGAAGCCGCAGAAGTTGGGCGCCTTGACGAAGTAATAATTCTTCCCGTCTCCGCATTGGCAGCCGAGTACTTCGAGCTCCTGGTTGCGACGCGGCAACTTGACCGGTTCCGACTCGAAAATATGCGGTGCATCAAGCACGACAGTGATCGGGCAAGCCTCGTCCGAGTCGATATAAAGTGTTTGGTGTTCGCAGTCGGAGGCGGTTTGCCCGCAATGTTCCTTGACGGTGTCTTCGGCGTCGTCACACAGCTTGGTGGCCAGCTCGTGGGCAGCTTTGTTGTTTTTCTTTGCCTCGTCGGCATCGTCATCGTCAGCCCATGTGCCGATGGCGAATGTCCACAATACCAAGGCCAGTAGCGCTGATGCCGGGTATTTCCGACAACTTTTACGGTTCATCGTCATCTCCACTGTCCAGGAATCCTGAGCAACCCCCTCAGCGTTCCTTTTTTTCCGAATCATTCTCCCGGTCGGCATCCTCGCCTTCCGGTGGCTTCACGATGCCGTGGTCCATCGAGGCGGGCGCGGCAATGCTGGCCGAATCGATCGCGCCCGAAGGCGTGACCTTGGGCTCATTCACCCGTGGCTTCTTGCCGAGGATGATCTTCTTGACCCAGCCCTCGACCGACTTGCCATCGCACTCGGCACGGATCTTGACGTATTGCCCGTCTTTCTCCCCGAGCAAGGTTACCTCCTGGTTGGTGAGTAACCTGCACAGCGGCTTTGCTTCGAAGAAATCGGTGCCGTCCTGGATGACAGCATCATTACTGCTGGTGTCTATGTGGACGTAGCGGGTGCTTTCGTCCTTTTGCTCATCATCCGCCCAGAGCGAACCACTAGAGCTGGCCGATAACAGCAGAAGCAGTGTTAAAAGGCAGTGTCGCATCGAAAAACTCCCGGGAGCGCTACCCTGAGTCTAGGTCAATCCGTTAGGGTTCGCTGGCCGACCGCGCTAAACGATTCCGCGGCAACGCTTTGCACGGCTCCGTCACCGCATCTGGTACATTTGCCGGAAAATTCGCCATTCACCATCTTCGCGCTTAAGGATGGACATGAATTCGCTATTTGAAGAAGCACTGGCAGTGACCCGGCCTTCTTCAACAGTATCCCAGTCGAGAGTTGAGCGGCCGGTGACCACGGCCAAGTCGCCGTCAACGTATATTTCCCGGTCTGAAATCTGGTAACTACGGATGGGATATCTGACATCCGATTCCGGAAACCAGAACCCGCGAACTGCGTTTATGCCCCTAAGCTTGCCGCCATTGGCACCGGGAACGAAAATTTGGACATCGTCAGAAAGCATCTTGAGCACCCCGGCTTCGTCACCGGCCAGCCAGGCGCTGCGATAGTTGGAGAACATCTTCTCGATGCCCGCCTTTTCGCCCGCATTGGCATTTTCTGCCCCGAAAACGCTGCCCGGAAACAAAAGCATACCGGTCAGCAAGATTATCAGTGTCCATTTCATAGCCAGGATTTCACACGATTAAAGCAGTTGCCATGATACAGGCTGACGTGAGGCTGAGGCCCGTCGCCGAATGTGGAAGAGATCAACACGGCTGAGTGCACGACCAAGCGTTGAATTGGAAGCCTTCACATTTCTCGACCAATATCGAGTCAGCTAAACTTAGTTGAAAATTTCTATTTGGGAATTGCCTCGTGAATAATCAAAATTTGCTGATCGCCCTGGCGTCTTGCCTGCTTGCGCCGTTAGCCGTCCTCGCCGAACCCAGTTCAAAAAAATGCAATTCACCCACAACGGTGATCGAGTCTGTGCGGCTGTTCGATGGTTTGGAGATCAGACCTGTTGCCACGGTTGTCATTCAATGCTCGCTGATTGAAAAGGTGCTGGATGACCCATCTGAATTCCAGGCCGCAGAAGATGCCATCGTCGTCGATGGGCGGGGCAAGACCCTGGTACCTGGCCTGATCGATGCCCACGTTCACGCCTGGCGGCGCGGACAGCTTGAACGGGCTCTCCATTTTGGCGTCACGATGAAGTTGGACATGGGCTCATCGCGGGGGCT
The DNA here is from genome assembly GCA_013002505.1 of Lysobacterales bacterium. Lineage (GTDB taxonomy): Bacteria > Pseudomonadota > Gammaproteobacteria > Xanthomonadales > SZUA-36 > JABDJL01. Next base: position 3,385 of record JABDJL010000177.1, read on the forward strand.
GGCGCTGGAAATGCGGGCCGAAGAGGCACGTGGTGAAAACATCACTGATACGCGCAGAATTGTGCAGATCTGGAAATCAGGCGAGCCCTTTGAATCTGCACAGCAATGAGTGTCGTCGAAAAAGCCGTCACAGCCCTTTTGATTGAACTGTTAACAATATGAACCTGTTCTCTGAACTCAAGAATCGCAATGTCATTCGTGGCGCCATTGCCTATGCCGCGCTGGGCTGGCTGCTTGTCGAGGTCGGGTCGGTGGTGCTGCCCGCTTTTGGTGCCCCGGAGTGGGCGCTTCGCGGGCTGATCATCCTGGTCGCTGCCGGGTTCATTCCTGCCCTGGTGCTTTTCTGGCGTTACGAATGGACGCCTGAAGGCGTGATGACTGAATCGGATGCGGAGGCGACGAAGACGGATTCACAATTTCGGTCCCGCCGCATTGATTTTGCGATTATGGCGGTGCTGGCTGTGACCCTTGCACTGGTCATTGCAGAGCGCCTGACGCTGGACAGCCGGGATTCATCCAGCACGGCGGTCGGCCTGGCCGTTTTACCGTTCGAAAACCTGTCGGCCAGTGATGAAGACGCTTACATCGTCGGCGGCATGCACGAGGAACTCCTGTCCCACCTCGCGCGCGTTCCGGAGTTGCGCCTGATCTCCCGGACTTCTGTGACGCGGGTCGCCCAGGCTGGACTCACGGTACCGGAAATTGGCCGCCGCCTCGATGTCAGCCACGTCCTGGAGGGCAGCCTGCGCCGCGCCGGAGACCGAGTACGGATCACGGTGCAACTGATCGATGCCGCCAGCGACGAGCACCTTTGGGCGGAGAATTTTGAGCGCAGCCTGGGCGACCTGTTTGCGCTGCAGTCGGACGTTGCGCTGGCGATCGCAACGCAGCTGCACCGGGAGCTGTCCACTGACACCATCGCTGCGATCACAAAGACGCCGACTGCCGACCCCCGCGCCTACCAGCTTTATCTACAGGCCATAGATGTGTTTCGCGGAAAACGGATGTTAAGCAATGCGGACGCTGAGATGATCGAGGGCCTGCTGGAGCAGGCGCTGGCCCTGGACCCTGACTTTCTGCAGGCAAAAGCAGTTCTCGCGCAGGCGTTAGGCCATTCGCCCAAACCGGGCTCTGATGAGCGGGCACTGCGCCTGGTCACCGAAATACGTCAACGATGGCCGGACCACGTGTTGGCGCTGCGTGCACTGGGGAGTTACCGCTACTCAGTTGAGCATGATTACGCCGGCGCGCTGGAAGCGTACCAGTCGGTGGTGGCGCAACTTCCCAATGACATCGTCTCGATCGTGAACGTCCGCAGTGCCTACAAGCGCCTCGACCGCCGAGCCGAATTCCTCTATTGGTCGCGGCGCGCGGTCGAACTGAGCCCGGAATCCCAGATACTCGCCAACGAACACGTGGATGCGTTGTTGGCCAATCGGCGCCTGGAGGAGGTCCTGGAATTCATCGATTCAAGTGCCGTACGGTTCCCCGAGAATGACAGCTGGAAAACCTCGGCAGCAGACCACCGGCTTTGGCTTTTTGGCGATGTGAAAGCCTATCTTGAGGCCGGTGAAAGACTTCGCGATGAAGGGTTGTGGGGAGATTTGAGTGATCTGAGCTGGATCTACTACGACCGCGGTGATCTCGACCTGGCACTGGTGCACCTGGAGGCACGTCGCGGCGAGGAGTATCACTTTGAGTCAGCTTTGGCGGACATGGACGGGGCACAGATTCTGCGCCTGGAAGGGCGCGATGAGGAGGCACAGGCGATGGCCGAGCGCGCTTTTGCGCACCTCTCAGAAAGTGCGGAAGACGTGCTATCTCAAAGTGTATTTGGAAGAGAATATGTATTAATCGCCGCCCAGGCGGCGGCCATTGCCGGGAAGAATGAGGAGGCCAATCGACTGAGAATGTTGGCAGACCAGCAAGAACCCCATGCGTTTTTCTGGTTGGAAGCGAGGGTGGATATCGAGCATGCCTACCTGGATGCTTACCTGGGTGATCCGAGAACAGGCTGGGAACGATTCGAGCAATGGGCGGACGACCCGTTCGTGTTCGCAACCCGCGCCTATCTGCGGGTGTCTCCGCATCATCAGCTGCTGTTCGGGGCGGATTCCCGTTTCCAGGAATTCATCAATGACGAGGGCTAAAAGTCCGGCTTTCTAAGGTTGTTTTGGGGTGAGCCGGGGACTCTTGCGACGTTTTTCCCGTAACGGCCGTCTGCTCAATAGTCTGAATCTGACTATTGAAGCATGAGCCGACTGACAGACCTTGAATGCCATGCCCTGGCGCACCTCGATGTGAATGGGCCGATGAGTGGTTACCGCTTGCGCACGCTGTTTGCATCATCACCCACCAATGCACTTTCAGCCGGCGCAGGCAGCATATACCCCTTGCTCAAGCGCCTCGAACAACGGGGTTTCGTGATCGGCAAGGAAACCGGCGATGGTCGCGGAACCCGGATACTGCGTTGCTCGGGCAAGGGCATCAAAGCCGCCATGCGGTGGATTGCTGATACCCGCGACTCGGGGGTGCTTGGTGAAGATGGCATGCGCTCGCGCGCCTATTTTATCGACCGCCTGTCTGCGGCAGAACGCAAAGCCTGGCTTGAGCAATCCCTGCAGGCCTGTCAGGAAAAATTATTGGAAGTGAAACGGTTCAAGCCGCTGCGAGAAGATTCGCTCGGGGCGCGCTGGACCACCGACCATGCCCTGCGCGTGACGCAGGCCCGCATTGCCTGGTTACAAGCCCGGCTGAATGAACAAAACAACGAGGAATGAAGATGAAACAACTGGCCCTGATCCTGATGCTGCTGGCAAGCAGCCTGAGTGCCTTGTCGCAACAGCCGCCCGCGCATGAAATAAGGCTGATTGATGCGACCGTGGAATTGATGCGCGACCAGCAGGCCAATGCCATTGACCGCTACCTGGACAAGGTGCTGTCGCCCGCTGCCAGGCAACCCCGCGAGGAGATGGTGGATGCCTTGAATGCGGCGCGGCATGCCATTGGCACCGGGGAGTTCGGGCTGACCGTCGAGAAAACACCGCTGGGCGTGGCGCTGATTTTCGCCCGCGATGAGCGGGAAACGCAACTGGATATGGCGCTCGATACCACTGGATTGCTGAAGCTGTCGCTTGCCGATTCACAGGGCGGGATGGAAGCGGCAGTGAGGCGCCATGTGCGGGCCCTGGAAGGCAGCCACCTGATGCCTGATGCGCTGGATGTTTTTGAACGCGAGCATTTCAGCGAGCAGTACCTGTCGGAAACCACGCGTGAAGAACGCCGTTCGCTGATCGATCGGCTGCGCGAGATTGCAGCCAGTGCGGGCGGTGCCATGATTGTGCAGGCCGGCAACGAGTATCAGTTGACCCTGCAGACCCGTGAAAAAGAATTCCTGGTGGCTTTCAGCCTGGAACCTGAAGCGCCATTTGCCATTAGCGCCCTGTCCATTACCGGTACACAAGCCGAGACCATGTCACTGAGCTGGGAAACCCTGCCCCAATCCTTTGATCAACTGGCGGAAGAGGGTTTTACAGGCGTGGTTCGCGTGTTGCGCGAGGGCCAGGTCGTGCTGGACAAGGCCTATGGCATGGCCAACCCGGCGCAAGGGTTTCCGATGAAAACGGACACCATTTTCGGCATTGGCTCGACCCCGATCGACTTTACAGTCGCCGGCATATTCCATCTCGTGGAAACCGGAAGACTGGCACTGGATGATTCGATTGCCATGCACTTGCCCGGGGTGCCGCAAGACAAGGCGGCCATGACGCTTCGTCATATTCTCAATGGCCAGTCCGGCCTGCCGGACTTTCACGATGTGCCTACAGACTGGGAAGCGGACCTGGCATGGATTGATCGCAGCGAAGCGCTGCGCCGTATCCTGTCGCAGCCGCTGATGTTTGTTCCCGGTCAAGGCCGGGCTCATTCCCATTCGGCTTACGGCCTGGCTGCAGCGGTCATCGAAATGGTCAGTGGCATGGACTATTTCGAATTCATGTCAGAGCAGTTCTTCCGGCCGGCAGGAATGAATCGCACCGGCATGTACGGCGAGCACGGTGGATACGCATTGAGCGAATTTGCCGTCGGCAACAGTGAGCTTGGCGTGGGATTACCCAATATACCGCCCAACTGGGGGCCAACCTCGTGGCTGGTCATGGGCAGTGGTGGCATGTGGTCGACCGTGGATGATCTCCGCAAGTTTTACGATTACGTCGGCAACGGCGGCGGGCTGAGTGGCCAGTTTGCAGACCACTTCAGCGGTGCGAGGTTGGTCGTTGGGGGATCGCAGCGAGGTTTTCACATAGTCGAGGTGCAGCGAGATCCCGGTACCTGGGCAATGTTCATCATCAACCAGGATGGGCGTGGCCCCAGGGTTCGTATGCTGACCCGGGCCCTAGAGGAACTGGTCGAAGGAACGGGGTCATAAAAGCCTAGTCCCCCGGCAGGCATTGGAATTGGGCGCCTTCTTCCTGTTCAGGCTCGATTTGCACCATGTTGCTCTCCAGCACCTGCCAGGAGTCCTTGTGGCGCTTGAACACGTCGAACATTCGCCAGGCGCCGTAGGTCATTGCGCCATCCGCCATCCGGTTTGCCTGCTCGTACACCAGCCTGGCGTAGGCCAGGTCACCCACGATGTCGATGGTGACCGGGATGACATGAGTACAAGTGATGACGTGGCCCGCTTCGTCAAACCTGGACCAGGCAGCCACGGCCCCGGCATGGTCGCTCACGCGACCTGATCCGGTAATGTCCCAATGTCGAAAATCCGGGTGGTACCGCTTGGCATAGGCTTCCATACCCTGGTCCCGCAACGCCGGACCCATTCCCTGCCAGAATTTCGCGACGGACATTTCCTGGTCGGAAAATTGCCCGCCCTCGTTCACGGCGGCCATGACATGTGCTGCCGAAATTAACAGCACCGTGGTCAGTGAAGTTACAAAGTAATGCACAACTTTCATGTTGGTAAACTCCTCTAAATGCAAATCATCGCTGACCGTTGCGTTCACACGTGCCATGCATGCGGTCACTCGATGCCATGACCGCAGCCGGGTTCACTATCCTAGGGGTCGGGTGCAGCACCTTGCAGACCCAGATTGCCCGAATTCGACAAGCACAGGCATTGATACCCGTCGTGATGAAATACAAGCAGTTAGCGAACGACCTGGAGCACCTGATATCCAGCCGGGTTGTGAACGCCGATCAACGCCTGCCTTCCATTCGCTCAATTTCCAGATCCCGGGGTTTAAGTATCTCGACGGTAACGCGGGCATTTCACGAACTGGAGCGAAGACGACTGGTGGAAGCACGACCACGGTCAGGCTATTTCGCTTGTGCGCCACCAGGCCATGGAAAGGATGAAGCGCAGTCGCTGTCAGGTTTTGAGGACATCATGCCCCGGATTTTGGCCGAACCCGGATCAAGCAAGCTATTGCGTTTGGGTATCGCACAACTTGAGCCCGACCTTGTACCTCGGCGGGAGCTGAACCGGATCGCCCGGCAGATGATGCGGACATCCGGGAGCGAGGTGTTCGAGTACGCACCATCAGAAGGATGTGTCGCGCTACGGCGGCGAATCTGTGAATGGATGTTCCAGTGGGGGGCGACCCTGTCAGCGCGCGATATCGTCATTACCAGTGGATGCCAGGAGGCTTTGAGCATTGCCGTGCAGTGCCTGGCGGACCAGGGTGACACGGTTGCCGCCGCGCTGCCGACCTATCCCGGATTACTCAAGATATTGCAGTCCATGGGTATGAAAGTGCTGGATGTCCCTTCGAGCCCTTCGCATGGCCTGGATCTTGATCGGCTTGAGGCCGGCATCAAGCGAGGCAGTCTTGCGGCTGTTTATGTCATGGCCAACGGCGCCAACCCCAATGGCATGACGCTGCCGGACGACAACAAGCGGGCGTTGATTGAACTTGCGGCCAAGTATGACCTGGCCATCATTGAAGACGATACCAACCATTGTCTTAATGTTGACCACGAGCACTTATCATCGATTAAATCGTTCGATGATCGTGGGCTGGTCATTTACTGCTCGTCATTTTCAAAGACGGTCTCACCCGCGCTGCGGGTGGGCTGGATGGCGCCGGGCCGCGTCATCGAGAAGGCTTTGGAGTTGAAGTACGCATTGAACCTGGCGTCACCAACATTGCCCCAGCACACCCTGGAGCGATTTATCTCGGAGGGCGGGTATCGGCGGCACCTTGATCGAGTCAACGCGGTGCTGCCTGGCACGGTCAGGCACCTTGCCGACAGTATTTCACGTGCGTTTCCCGGGGCGCGGTTCGAAATGCCGCATGGTGGCATGTTTATCTGGCTCCAGCTCAATCCCGGGTCGGATGTTCACCACCTCAGGCAACAAGCTATTGAACACGGGGTGAGTTTCGCACCCGGCTATTGCTTTTCGCCGGGTGGTCATGACAACTGTCTCAGGCTGGGCTGGGGCGGGCGCTGGAATGAGCGTGTTGAGTCGGCGGTTTCTTTGCTGGGTTCATTGAGGAGTCAATTGGGGTAAGAAAAAAGTTTCGCCGGCCTCGCAATTTTTACACTTCCGGTACCCGGCCGCGCCATGTCCCAAACCGGGTTACTTACTGCGTGATCAGCAAGGGCCGCGGCTCGGGGTCGATTCGGTAAATGCGTTCTTCACCGGAGCGGTAGGACGTGAACATCAGGATGTGCCGGTTGCCGCAAAATTCCGGCATGTGGTCCCAGGCCGGGTCGTCGGTGACGCGTTGCACGCTGCGGTCTTCGAATCGATACAGGAAAATATCGGCATCATCTTCATCGCCGCCTGGCGCATCGACAAATGCGAGCTGGTCGCCTTCGGGGGTCCAGCTCAGGCCATAGATTCTTCCCGGCGACCTTTTCAGCTCGGTTCTTTCGTCACGTTCAAGGTCAAGAAGCTCGAGCGTGGTCTGGCCGCCGTCAACGGCGCCGCTGGCGAAAGCGATACGACGACCGTCTGGTGAAAAGTGGGCATCGTGTTCACTCTCATCGGCGGTGGCGGTCAGGCGCCGTTCGATCTTGCCGTCGAGCCCGAGCAATACCAGGTCGCGCTGGCCACCTGTCTCGTGAAAAGCCAACAAGGTTCCATCTTCCCGCCAGTCGCTGACGGACATCCAGCCCTCGAAATCGCCCAGCGGCCGGAATTGCATGGACTGAAGGTCCAGCATCCACGGGTGCTTCGGCCCGTCCACCCCGTCGGCGCGGTCGAAAATAATCTGCCGTGCGTCGGGCGACCAGACTGCGTAACCGTCCCAGCCGGGGTGGTCAGTCAGACGGGTCCGTTTGCGGCTTGCAATGTCCAGCAGGTAAAGCTCCCAGTCGTTGTCGGTTCGCTCTGACTGAAGCATGTAAACGACAGACTTGCCGTCAGCGGAACACACCGGCCGGTGCTCGCCGTAAGCGGTACTGTCTGCAACCCAGCCAATGCAGCACGATGCTGCCACCCAGGGGAGTGTTCGCGCCAAGGCTTGTGAATGCATAGCAAAGGTGCTCCGTTAACTGCGGAATATTATAGGCCTGCGACGGTGACTTGATTTTCGCTTTGCATTTTTTGTGGGCTTTTGGTCCGAAATCGTGGGAGCTGACGCGCGGCTTCGTCCCGTTCGGATTCATGGCAACAGGCATTCCGGCTTCGGCTCGCCCGATCAAACCAGGCTGTGGTCGCGTCACGCACATTTTCGAGTTCACAAGCCCGTAACC
>JABDJL010000184.1 GCA_013002505.1 Lysobacterales bacterium
GGCGATATGGGAGAAATATGTCAGCGGGGGAAACTCAGCAACCCAACTGCCCTGGGATCAATGCGGTGAGATCGCGGCGGTCAGGTCCGCGTGCGGCAATGACAAAGATCGCAGCGGTTTCATGTATGTCAATTACGAGCGCGCGCTGGACGCGAGCGGCCGGCTGACCGAGTTCAGCTATGCGACCCTGGCCCACGAACTGGTTCATACCGTGGATTCCAACACCCCGTATGGCCGCTCTTCACAGGCATGCCGGGTGAACGAGTGGATCAATGAAGGCATCGCCGATGCCCTGGCCTACGACATGGCGGAGGAGCTCTGGGAGGGCAAACGCTATCGTCGCTCCCATACCAACGCCGACATCGCGAAGCGGTGGGGGGTCCGTCCCTATACCGAGCCGCTGGTGCAGGAAAATTCCAGGTTGAAGTTGCACGTCAGCGGCGCCGAGGTACTGGGCGCCTATGGAACCAGCTCCTTCTTCCGCTATATCGCAGACTCGTACTCCCGGGGCTGGAAGGTCTTGTACAGCACGGACTCGGGCACTCCCGAGCTGTGGGGGCTGTGGCAACGCCCCCTGGCCAGCGGCAACCGCAGGGACTGGCAGCGCGAAGTTGATTGGCTGGACGAAGGGCTGAAAGCCAAGTTTGGAATCGGTCTTTCCGGAGTCTACGGCCTGTTCATCAATTCGTATTCGCACCGCGTACCCCCCTTTGGGCAGGTCAAGGGCATGAGCCCCGAGGACAAACTCGATTGGTGGGTGCCGCGCATATTCGGGGAGTGCGAATCGATCAATATTTCGCTGGTCGGTCACGGCACCGCCACCTTCGACCTGAAACAACTGGGCAGCGCCTGCTTCTGGGTCGAACCCACCAAGCGGCCCGGCCTGGCCCAGATCACCTTCTCCGCCGCCAGTGATGACCAGTCTTTCCTGGGATCACTGTCCATCGGGCGTGCCGACACCACGCTGCTGCAACGCGCCAAGGTAATACATACGCCAGGACTTGCGCAGGAATTCCAGACCGACTGGCGCGATTTTCCGCAGGATGGGGAGAAACGCACCCTGTACCTGATCAGCAATATCGCGTCCAAACCATCGCGCACCCGGCCCGGCACGGTGACCATCCGCGCCGCGCTGCCCGGCTATGAAACCTCGCTGACGAAGGCCAACCTGTTCCCGTCGAAAGTCGCGCCAGCACCGACCAAGGCAGAAGAGAAGCGCCATGCGCCCCGCCTGTCAGAGCAACGCAACGGAACGCGCAAAATGCTGGAGCAACAGGCAAAGCTGGACAAGGACTCGCTCAACGACCGGGTATCAGGGGCCACCCGCCTGCAGCGCCAGACCAGGGTGCTGGGCTGCACGCAACCTTTCGTTTACGAGGCCTGCGGACCGCGCACGACTGTGCAGCTCGAATTGCGGCCAGGTACTTACATGCAGGTGGGGCAAGCCAGCGCCGATGGCGGCGAGGCGGCGCAGGCCTTCGGTTCGCTGATGACGATAGCCACCTCCAACCCGATGAAGGCCCAGAAAGCCATGGTGGAGTACGACGCCCGGCTCCAGCAGGTGGATGGCCACGCGATCACGCTCGAGTTTCCGCTGATTGATTATGGCGATACAGGGATGTTTACCAACGCGGAGATCCGGGTACAGATGTCCGGGAACCGCACCTTCCGCGCCATCGCACCGCCGGATGCTTCGGGGCGCACCCGCCTTACCGGAACCGTCAGCATCGAGGAGTACACGCCGATGGCGGCCCGTGGCACCTTTGAAGGCGGCCTCGCCGAAATGGCGGAAGCTGCCGATGGATCGCTGGTTTACCATGAGCGCCAGCGCATCAGCGGCCGCTTCTCGACCGTTTCACCGTACCGGGACGATCCGCGCATCGAGAAGGAAAAGCAGCCGGAAGACGAGATCGCACAGGACATCGCCAACGCACTGGGCATTTCTGCCGAATCGCTGCAATCCATGCGCGCCAAGGGCCTGATTCCCAGCAGCTCGGGAAGCACCGCCGGGGCCGGCGCCGCGGCAGCCGAGGTCAGTTCAGATGGCGAATGTTCATGTGAATGCGAAGCGCGCGCGACGGCTGACGAATTGTGCGCTTTCTACTGCGAGGAAGAATTTGCCGCGTGTGACGGGCCGTAAAATTAATGATAGATTCCTGTGCACTCACAATAACGGGCGTTAAACCAACGCATGGAGAAACCGAGCAATGACGACAAATGAGATCACTTCATCCACGAGAATAGCCCGGCATGGCAAGGCCCGGATGGCCGCCCTGCTCAGCATCCTGGTCGCAGGCTTCAGTATGCTTGCCGTGAACACGGCGCTGGCAGTCCATCCTTACCAGAAGTGGGCGGATGAATTCGGGATCGACCTCGAGGTTTCATACGACGGCACCCGCGTGATGAAGTCACAGGATGTCGAAATCGAATCCCGCGAGCACCGCGCACCGCAGAAGATGTACACGGAGATGGCGATGGGCGGCATGACCACCGGCATCCTGTTACGCGAAGACCTCGACAAGGCTTACATCCTGATGCACTCGATGGGCTTTTACCGCGAGCAACCGCTGTCGGAAGGCATCATGGCGGCCGCCAACAACATGGAGTTCAGCGAGATCGAGAAAGTCGGCCGGGAAGAGATCATCGGCTTCCCCTCGACCAAGTTCAAAACCCGCTTCGAGGACAAGGAGGGCAAGGGCGCCGGGCACTTCTGGGTCACCGACAGCGGGGTTCCGATCAAGATGGACATGATCTATTCCAGCCGAGGAGAAAAAGGCCAGCGCATCCTGATGGAGTTCACCGAACTCAATCTCCGCGAACAGGACCCGGAGGTTTTTGAAATCCCCGAGGGCCTGCAGCCGATGAACTTCGGCAACCTCGGTGCGCTTGGGCAATTGGCGAATCCGGAAGCACAGGCATCCCAGCCCAGTGAACCGGCGGCCCAAACGGCCAGCGCAGATGCGGACCTGTCCGCACGCCAGCAGGCCTGTCTTGAAGAGGCGATGAAAGCGGCCGAGGAGAAGAAAGAGAAAGAGAAGAAGAAGCGCGCCTTTGGCAAACTGCTGGGCGCGGTCGCCAGCGCCGCCAGCCGCTTCGGCTCCGGCGACCTGGCGCGGACCAGCGCGGATGTCTACTCGGCGAATGCCACGGCCCAGACGGTGTCCCAGGCCGCGGAAGACCTCGGTATTTCTGAAGAAGAAGTCGAGCGCTGCCGCGAGCCGTGATGGCGCACGGTGCGCACGGCTTCGTGCACTGATCATGTAAAAACCGATGCGGCGCGGCAACGGGCCAGGCAGTTGGATCGCCTGGCCCGTTTCGCCCTATTCTCCCCCGCTTCTGCTCTTCAACCAGCGTTCCCGGCAGACTTTTCTCAGTTCCTCATTCCTTGAGGAACGCCAGGTCCGGGGGCACTCGTCCACCGTGATCGTTTCAGGTTCACCAAACTCCGGCTTGATCACGATCCTGGGGCTGGAATAGGGCTCCGCGATCAATACAACCCATTGCGTCCGCCCGTTTTCATCCTGGTGGAAGCCAACCCCCATCTCCGTCTGCCTCGAGAAGAACTCGCCGTTGCCCAGGACATGGTCGCGATGGTGATAACCGCGAAGCATGTAATCGAGCGCGCCTTCGGCCGTCTCCAGGTCCCGTGCCACCGCTTCGACCTGGTTGCCGATTGGCGGGTAGAAAGAGGCGAACCTGAAACCACCATCGATCAGCACCTGGTTCGGCGTCGGCCCCTTGCTGTCGTCACGCCGGACGAGGTCCGACGCCCGCTGCGCCGCGATCTGCGCCAGCAATTCGTTGCAATGAAGCTCCGGCCGCTGCTGTGACTCGTGCGTCAGGATGAGCACGGCCAGCGCTTGCGCCTGCGCATTTGTTCCGCAATCGGCGGCAGAATCCTGAACAACCGCCGCTTGCAGCAGGATTGTGAGGATCGCCGTCAGTGCCATTTCCATCAAGGGATTTTGTTCTCAGTCAATCAGCGCTTGACACGCTGCGCCATTCACCAGGTCCCGCATCACTTACGCAGTCGTGCCACGCCAGGCGCTTGTCCGGGTCGATCACCTGCTTTCGACCCTTGGCATCGATGACAAAGCAGGGCTCCTTATCCGGGCCGTTCCGCCGCATGGCCGCCAATTCCCGGAAGTACCGGTCATAGAACCTGCTGCGCGCGGAGTGATACTTTGCCAGCGCGTAGGTGATGAAGTATCCGCGCCGGGCCTGGTCCGATCGATTTGGGGCGCTGTTGTGCGGTACCGAGCAGTCGAAAAATACCGCGTCGCCCGGTTCGAGTTCCGGCTGGAATACCGCTTCGCTGATCAACGCCGACTCCGCGATATCGCGGGCTTCGCCGGGCGGTGATGCGAGCTGCTTTCGGCGCGACTCCGGATATAGCTTGAGTGCGCCGTTTTCTTCGCTGGCCCGGTCCAGCGCGAGCGCGACAGTGAGCATCTCGTGCTCGCCGGGTCCTGCGTCGCAGAAGTATGCACCGTCCCGGTGTGCGCCATAGCCCGGTGCGCCAGGAGGCTTGAAGATCAGTTTTTCCTTCATCAGGATCACATCGCCGCCGAGGCACTCCTGCGCAATCGAAGTGAGCCTGCGATCCATCGCGAGATCACGGAAAAACGGCGAAACATCGGCGAGCGGGTCGATGCGATCGAGTATCCACTCGTCATCGAGGCTGCCGCGCAGTCCGAAGCGGACGTTGCTCGGGCGGCGCTCGGGAAGAGCGTCCCAAAGCTGGGCCGCCTGGCGCCGAATATGTTCCATCTCCAGGGATGAGAAGATTTCCCTGTGCAATGATGTCCTTGACTCGGCCCAGGGGCGCAGCTGGGACTCGCTGATTCGTCGAATTGCCATTTGCATTCTGTAACAGTATGAAATCGTCAGCCAATATACTTGTATCGAGAATACTGGCATAGGAAATCCAGATCACGATGTTTCTTCCCCAAACCCACTACACGGATGGCTGATCGGCAGTTCTCCGCCTTCGGTTCGACCGAGCCACTATTCGATCCGAAAGGCGACCGGATCAGGTGGTGCTGCCCGGAATTCGTGGATGACGCTGGCAAGCTGACGCGCATTCTCGAAACGGCGAGACATGCCGGGGCAAGCAGCGGTGTCAGTCGTATTTCCCTGCGGGCATTTTCGGACATTGATCTCGCCGAGCACTTCCGCCGATTGATCGTGGGGTCCGGGTTCAGGATCGAAGCCGTCATCGACCCCGGCAGGACCGACGGCTGCCGCATGACCTACCTGGGATGGTGTGGCCCTGGCCGCCAGGACCATGACACTGACGCCGAAGCGGAGCGATTGCTGGTCAAGTCAGTAACCAGCCAACGCATGCCGGAAATTCACGAATTGCAGCAAGAGGTTGACGCGCAAGAGGTTTTTGACCTGGTAGATTACACCGGAAAACCCTTTGCGCCTTCCGATGCAGCAGACCTCGTGGCCATGCACCGGCAGAATTTCCCCCGATTTCCCTACGATTTCGAACAAAAGCTGGACATCCTGCGGCAACAACCGGAGACCTATCTCCAGGTGGTGCTGCGCTCACGCCTGGACGGCAAGATCCACGCATTCAGCAATCTCGAACTGAATACAGTCCGGCTCAGCGATGGACGTGCATTTGTGTTGGCGGAATATGACAACACCATGAAGCGCACAGATGCACGAAAAGACCATCCCACGGTCGACGGCACAGGCAGGATGGTTCGCCTGCAACTGGCCCGCCTCGCCGCCGCGAGGGGTGTTGATTTCTGCTATTCCGAGAGCCGGTCAAGCCTGGTTGCGATCAACCGGATTTCATACCAGATCGGCATGCATTACGGCGGAAAGTTGCTCAAGCACCTGCTGATAAGTGGGGAAACCGACATCGAATACCGTGCCCCTTCCAGGTTCGAATCGATGAACATCTGGTTTTTCGAAACCGGCCGCCTGGCGTCATTGATTCAAGCCGCGCTGTCCCAGCCCTGTCAGTAGCGGCGCATTCCGTCCCCGCGCAGGCGCGCCTGGATCATCGCCGAAATCGCAGCCGAGACTTTCCGGACGCGGGGCACCAGGGCCTTCAGGCCGATCGCAAGTATGTTCATATTCGCATTTGCCTCGAACAGGATCATGCGCTTGTCCGGCCCGATGCCAAAGTCCAAACCGTAATGATCGAGGCCCAGGCGCCGGTCAATCTCGGCAATCACAGGCTCCAGCTCAGGCAAAACCTCTTGCTCCACGTGGTGAAGCTGCCCTAGCTGGTCGCCCTCCGGGTCGTGCTCCTTCATGTACTGAAGGCTGTCTGCGTGCACCATCCAGGTCTTGTCATACAAACTGTGGCGCAGGTAGGGCTTGCCGTCCACCATCGCAATGCGGTGCTTGTGATAGTGGCCGTTAGCGTCGGCGAAATCGATAAACTCGACCAGGTAGAGTTCGCTGCCATCGTAGGGAAAGCGGTGCAGCCTGTCATGATCCTGCCCGGACTTGACCAGCACCATGTTCCTGCCATTGTGTTCGCCGACCGAGCGCACCAGGAACGGAAACGGCAACTCTTGTTCCGCTGCGATCCGGAACACGTCCCCTGGGGAAACCGGTGCGCAACGAAGCACCTTGGGAACCTGCAAGCCGTCGATTCCCTGTAGCAGCCCGGAGACCGAATCACGCGTGGTTTTCAGGACTCGGCCCGGATCATTAATCACCGGCACATCGAGTTGCTTGCACAAGGTAACGCAACGCTCCAGCGCGGTGCGGTGGCTGTCGGCCTCGGCGATCTGGTTGAACACGAGCTGGGGTTTGGCCGGCAGCCTGAGCGGAGGTTGTGCCGCATTCGGACCGTAGAGTACATGCGGTATCGGTCGCGCCGAACCGAGGTCAATGCTGCCCAGCACATTGCAGGCGCCCTCTGCGTAGAACTGCATGTTCCCCTGCGCATCGGGGCGTATATTCGACTTTCCGTCATCACTGACACCGAATGTAAACAGCACGTTCAAGGCATTACCTCATCATCTTTTCTTGGTTCAGTCGGCACGAATTCGTGCTCGGCATCGTGTCCACAACGGTCTGGGATTATAGTCGGAGCATGCGCGGAAGTCGGTTCAGTCCATCGTGGCCCGGACGAGTGGATCGCCAGTGGCTGTCCAGCCTGGTCCCGTAACGATTATGCAGCTACGCTCCGGAGCCGAAATAGTCTTTGGCTTTCAGGGTGCCAGCGATTACCCTTGGTGGCGCTCCCATTCCAGGAATTCCAATCGTGTCGCTACTGGAAGAACTCAAGCGCCGGAACGTCATCAGGGTCGCAGTGGCCTACGTGGTTGTCGCGTGGCTGCTCGCCCAGGTCCTGGAGTTGGTGTTCGATAGCTTTGGCACGCCCGACTGGGTGATGAAGACCGTGCTCGCGCTGTTGGCCGCCGGCCTGGCGCTGGCGGTGTTTTTCGCCTGGGCCTTCGAGCTGACACCCGAGGGACTGAAGCGCGAGAAAGAAGTCGATCGCGCGCAATCCATCACCGGCCAGACCGGGCAAAAGCTCAACCGGGTGATTATCGCGCTGATGGCGCTCGCCCTCGCCTACTTTGCCTACGACAAGTTTGTGCTCGGCGGCCCACCCGATGCCGCGACGCTGGACAGTGCCGCGCAGGCAGCAGCGCCGGCAGCGACACAAACCACCCCGGAGCCCGAAAAATCCATCGCCGTACTTCCCTTCGTGGACATGAGCCCGGAGCAGGACCAGGACTATTTCACCGACGGGCTGACTGAAAACCTGCTCAACGCGCTGGCCAGGCTGAATGAGCTCAAGGTGGCCGGGCGCACCTCCTCGTTTGCCTTCAAGGGCAAGAATGAAGACCTGCGTAGCATCGGTGCCCAGCTGGGCGTTGCGCACGTGCTGGAGGGCAGCGTGCAGAAAAGCGGTGAGCGGGTGCGAATTACCGCGCAGCTGATCAACGCCGAAGACGGCTACCACCTTTGGTCGGAATCCTATGACCGCACCCTCGACGATATATTCGCGGTTCAGGACGAGATCGCCAACGAGGTGGCCCAGGCCATGCAGATCGCCCTGCTGGGCAACCGCATTGAAAGCCCGCCGGCGGATTCGCAGCACTCGGGAACGGCCTACAACCTTTACCTGAAGGGCCTGTACGAACTCAATCGCGGCACGCTCGAGTCGAACCAACG
>JABDJL010000004.1 GCA_013002505.1 Lysobacterales bacterium
CGCCGTTTGCTGAAACTGATCATCGAGCACTTCGACGGCGGCCCGGTGGGCGTGGAAAGCATCGCCGCCGCGCTGTCCGAGGAACGCGGCACGGTGGAAGACGTACTGGAACCGTTTTTGATCCAGCAGGGCTATATCATGCGCACCTCGCGCGGGCGCATGGCGACGTCACGGGCCTACCGGCATTTCGGCCTGCAGCGCCCCGGTACTGACGAGGACCTGTTTCCTCCGGATGACTGAACCAATACCACAGGCACATGTCTGGCAAGTGAGGGTGTACTGGGAAGATACCGACGCCGGGGGTGTCGTCTATCACGCCCGGTACCTGAACTTTTTTGAGCGCGCGCGCACCGAGTGGTTGCGCGCGCACGGCATCGAGCAATCGAAGCTGGCGGAGCAGGACAACCGCGTGTTCGCCATCACCCGGATGGAGATCGATTTCCTGAAGGCGGCGAAGCTCGACGATGAACTCGATGTCAGCGTGCACTCGGTCGCGCGCAATGGCGCGCGGCTGGAGTTTGACCAGGAGATGAAGCGGCGCGCCGATGGCAAGATGCTGTGCCGCGCCCGGGTCACCGCCGTGTGCCTGGAGGCCGATTCCTTCAGGCCGGCAAGGATGCCGGGATGGATCAAGGACAAAATCAACAACGCAGAGGCCATGCACAATGGAAAATGATTTACAGGTTTGGCAGTTGGTGCTCAATGCCAGCTGGGTGGTCAAGTTCGTCATGCTGGTGCTGTTGGTGGCCTCGGTGATGTCATGGATGATCATCTTCCGCAAGCGGCAGATGCTGAATGACGCGACCCGCGACGCCAACCGTTTCGAGGAGCGCTTCTGGTCCGGCACCAACATGGGCAAGCTGCACCAGGAGATCAGCGCGGAAGACGGTGACAGCGCCGGCATGGAGCAATTGTTCGACGCCGGCTACAGCGAGTTCGAGCGCATGCGTAACCAGGGCCGGATGACGCCGGACCGCATGGTCGAGGGCGCCGAGCGCGCCATGCGCATCGCTTTGACACGCGAGACTGATCGCCTCGAGCACCACCTGAGCTTCCTGGCGACCGTTGGCTCCACCAGCCCCTACATCGGCCTGTTCGGCACCGTGTGGGGCATCATGACCTCCTTCCACGCGCTGGCCAACGTCAACCAGGCCACCATCGCGATGGTCGCGCCGGGCATTTCCGAAGCCCTGATCGCCACCGCCATGGGCCTGTTCGCCGCGATTCCCGCGGTGATCGCGTACAACAAGTATTCCAACCAGGTCGAGCGGCTGGAACTGCGCTACGAGAACTTCAAGGAAGAGTTCTCCAGCATCCTGCAGCGCCAGGCGCATACGCTGGCGAGCGACTGATGGCCGCGCGCAACAAACGCCGCCGGCCGATGTCCGAGATCAACGTCGTGCCGTATATCGACGTGATGCTGGTGCTGCTGGTGATCTTCATGATTACTGCGCCCTTGCTGAACCTGGGCGTGGAAGTCGAATTGCCCGAGGCGGACGCCGAGCCGCTGGAAACCCAGCAGAGCGAAGAACCGCTGGTGCTGACGGTGTTGAAGAATGGCGATTTGTACCTGAATGCCGGTGGCGACCTTGACGGCACCACCAGCGGCCTGATCGATGGTGAAACGCTGGTCATGACGGTTTCCGCCATCGTGCGCCGCAACCCGGAGATCCAGGTGCTGGTTGGCGGCGACCAGGCGGTGGGTTATGGCGAGGTGTACAACGCCATGGTGCTGCTGCAAAGGGCCGGCGTGACCAAGGTCGGCCTGATGAGCGACCCGGCGGAAAGCCTCGAGGGCGCCGGCGGAGGCTGAACGATGCACGAACTGTGGGCCCGCACCAAGGCGTTCGGACTCGCGGTTGGCGTTCACCTGCTGGCCGCGGCGCTGATCATCCTCGGCACGCGCGAGTGGCGACCGTTCAAGCCGCCCGATTTGCAGGGCCTGATGATCGAGGCCGTGATCGTGGACATGGGGGCGGTGCGCGAGGCCCAACAGGAAGCGGAACTTGCGCAGCAACGCGAGATCGAACGCGAGCGTAGACAACGTGAATTGGACGCGCAACGCGAACGCGAGCGGCGCGAGGCGGAAGAAGCCGAGCGCCAGCGCCAGCGGGAGCTGGCCGAGCAACAGCGCGAGGAAGACCTGCGCCTGGCCCGGATGAGGCAGCAGCAGGAACGCGAGCGGCTCGAGCAGGAACGCCGGCGGGAGGAAGAACTCCAGCGCATCCGCGAGCAACGCGAAGCCGCCGAGCGGCAACGCAAGATCGAGGAAGAGCGTCTGAAGCAGTTGCAGGCGCGCCGCCAGGCCGAGGCAGAGGCACAGCGGCAGGCCGATGCCCAATCCGCATTGGCCGAGCAGGTGGCGCGTGAGCAGGCCGAGTTCCAGGCCGGGCGGCTGGCGACGCTGGGTGAGCAGTATTACCTGGCGATCCAGGCGCTGGTGACGCAGAACTGGTTGCGGCCGCCAACGGCCAAACCGGGGTTGCAATGCCGCTTGCGGATCGTGCAGATTCCGGGCGGCGAGGTGATCTCGGCGAATATCACCGGGTCCTGCAATGCCGACGAGGCCACGCGGCGCTCGCTGATCGCCGCGGTGGAGCGGACAGGTGCGTTACCCTACCGCGGCTTCGAAGATGTTTTTGAGCGCGAAATTGACTTTATTTTCAGATACGACGGTGACCGATGATGGAATATGACGTGGTTCACGCGAGACGGGGCAGGATGGCCCGGCTGTTGTTGCTGGTGTTGCTGCTGTGCCCGCTGGGCGCCAGCGCCAAGCTCGAGATCGAGATCATCAAGGGCAACGCCAGCGCGCTGCCGATCGCGGTGGTGCCGTTCCAGTGGCGCGCGTCCGGCTACCCACCGATCACGCCCGTCACCGAGGTGGTCGCGCAGGACCTGTACCGCTCCGGCCTGTTCGCGCCGCTGGACGAGGAAGACATGGTGGACCGCCCGGTGGACGAGGAATCCATCCGTTTCGGCACCTGGCGCCTGCTGAAAACCGATTACATCGTGATCGGCTCGGTGCGCGACGCGCCCGACGGCAACGGTTACGACATCGCTTACCAGTTGTTCGACGTGCATACCCAGGAACGCATGCTGTCGCAGATCACCTCGGTGGGCCTGGGCGACCTGCGCTTCGGCGCCCATCGTGTCGCCGATGCGATTTACGAGAAGCTGACCGGCGTGCCGGGCGCGTTCTCGACCCGTATCGCGTATGTTTCCGCGACCGACAGCAACACAGGCGGCCAGCACTACGAACTGGTCGTGGCGGACGCCGATGGTTTCAACCCGCAGTCGGTGGTGGGCTCGCCCGAGCCATTGTTGTCGCCGAACTGGTCGCCGGACGGCCAGCGCCTGGCCTATGTCTCGTTTGAGAAGGGCAACTCGGCGATCTACGTGCAGCAGGTATCGACCGGCGCGCGTGAACTGGTTTCATCCGGCAAAGGCATCAACGGCGCCCCGGCATTCTCGCCGGACGGCCGTTACCTGGCGCTGACGCTGTCGCGCACCGGCAACCCGGAAATCCACGTGCGTGACATGACCACCGGCGCGATGCGCCAGTTGACCAACCACTGGGCGATCGATACTGAACCGGCCTGGTCGCCGGACGGGAAATTCATTTATTACACCTCCGACCGGGGTGGCAAACCGCAGATTTACCGGGTCGCTGCAGAGGGTGGTACGGCCACTAGAATTACCCTGCAGGGAGAGTATAATGCGCGCGCTTCGGTCGCCCCGGATGGCCGCAGTATCGCGGTAGCACACGGGCGGGGAAACGAGTATCGTATAGGGGTTTGGGACTTGGAGACCGAACGCATGCGCATCCTGACACCGGGTGTGCTGGACGAGTCTCCGAGTTTCGCGCCAAACGGCAGCATGATCCTTTATGCGACCAGGGAAGGCGACCGGGGAGTACTTTCCGCGGTATCCGCCGATGGAAATGTGCGGCAGAGATTGATTCTGAGCGAAGGCGACGTCCGGGAACCGGCGTGGTCTCCCGTTATCAGGTAAACTAGCCGGTCAAAACGGCTTTAAGAAATTAACCAGGAGAATCCAATGAATATCGCGTTGCGCTTGTTGTTAACCCTTTTTGTCGCCGTCGCCATCGCGGCCTGTAAGACAACAGAGCCTGCGCCCGA
>JABDJL010000039.1 GCA_013002505.1 Lysobacterales bacterium
GGCCCCCGGCGTACAGGGCACGGGGTAGCCAGCCGCGACTGCTGCTGATTGCAAGCATGATTTTTGCTCCGTGGAGTTCGCTTGTGCGAACCCTCACCCCCAGTCTAGTACAGGAACACCACTCACGCGGAATGATCCAGGCCCCGGATTTTTCCAATGCGACCATTGACAGTAGTATCACTATCGACTTATGGTAGTAAGACTTTCAACAAGAATGCCAATGCTTCTAGTGGCTTCTGATGATTGCACGCTTGACACCAAGAGACAGAAAATTATTTCAATCGCTGCCATGGTTGGCTGGCGGCTCCGTTTGTCCTGCCCTATACCTCGTTTTTCTAAGCAAGATTGTCATCGGCCTCGGCCGCGCAGTCTGGCGCGCGCGCTGTTTGATTGAAGGTCTTGAATCGGGAACGGGGATCCCAGTGACAGCAGGGCCATTTCAAACCCACGTGGATGAGCGAAATCAACTGACGGGTCATGGAAGTCCATCGGGTGTGTCGGAACTGCGTCCGTCGGCCGGTTTCCGTAATCGTCCAGGCAACCCGTTCGATCGCAAAAGGAGATACGATCATGTACCAAGTTCACACTTTTCCCCGGCTTTTATTCGCGTGTATCGCGCTCGCCATGTTCAGCGGGTCAGTGCTGGCCCAATCTGAGTGCGATGCCCTGTCCAACCGAAGTGCAGACCTGTGCAATCAATACTGTGAGCAGCTTGAATGCGAGTTCCTGGGTCCCGGCGCCTCCAACGGCATCGTCAAGCAGTGCGCAAAGGCCCACGACAAACTGCTGGCGCGCATCATACCCGACGACCTTGAAACCGTGGACTGCGTGGACGTCGACCAGGACCTGACGTTCAACAGTGTGGACAACTGCCCTGAAGTTCAGAATTTTGATCAGGCAGATTTGGACTCAGATGGCGTCGGCGATGCCTGCGACAATTGCCCCAATGTCGCCAACCCCGATCAACACGACAGCGACGGCGATGGGACCGGCGACCTCTGTACTGCCCAGGGTGCTGTGCAGTGCCCTTGCTTTAGCCTGAACATCGCCCGAACCTTCATCAAAATGCTGCAGCCCGGGATCAGCAATGTTGCCCCGGCGAATGACTATTGCGTGTCTATGCCCGGTGTCATCGGCAGTATTCATGCGGGTTTTTCAGACTTCACGAATTTTTCCAACCCAGGCGCCTTCAGTGCCACGGTTTATGAGCCCTCTGCCGGCGCGTTCCAATGCAAGGTCTTCTACCGGCCCTACAACCTGATCGTGCAGAACTTCTACCCGGTTACAGCAGAAGAAAAGGACGCCTGCATCGACGTGATGATCGAGGCGATCGCGCTGGAAGATGTCAACAACCGCTGTAACATTGACCACTATAACCCTTAGTATTTTCAGCGATTAACGCCACGGGGCCGGAGAATACTCCGGCCCTTTTTTTTGCCTGGATTTCAAACCATCGCCGCCCCGGTTGTCATAAATACTTAATTTAAGTATTGACTTAATTAAGTATTCTCTTATACTAAAAGCATGGACACCTTTACCGCCCTGGCCGACCCGACGCGCCGCCGCATCATCGAGCGGCTCGCGCTGGGCGAAACCGCGTTCGGCACGCTCGCCGCGCAGTTCGAAATGAGTCGTCCGGCCGTCTCGCAGCATCTCAAGGCGCTGCGCGAGGCCGGCATTGTCACCGCGCGCGCTGACGCGCAACGCCGCATCTACCGCCTTACCGACGACGGGCTGGAAGAGTTGGATGCCTGGCTGCGCAAGGTGCAGGGCTACTGGAATGAGCGCCTTGACCGCCTCGAGCGATTGCTGGCCGAGGACGATACAGACAAGGAGACGAATCATGAGTGAATACGGCGAACTGATCGATAACACCACGGTGCGCTTCGAGCGCATGCTACCCGGCCCGATCGAGCGGGTGTGGGCGTACATCGTGGATGGCGAGAAACGCCGGCGCTGGCTGTGTGGCGGGAACATCGGCCCCGGCGAAAGCGGCCACGTGGACATGCACTTTCACAACGAGACGCTGTCCAGCGCACCGGATATCGAGGCGCCGGAGAAATACCGCGACATGCCCAAGGAGATGCGCTTCACCGGCACCGTCACGCGCTGGGAGCCGCCCCACGCGGTGTCACATACCTGGGAGTTCAACGACGAGGAAACTTCAGAGGTCTGCTATGAACTCGAGGAAGTGGGCGACCGGGTGCGGCTGGTCCTGACCCACCGACGCCTGGAAACGACGGATACCGTGCTCAGCGTCAGCGGCGGCTGGCACACCCACCTGGACATCCTGGCCGATGTGCTGGAAGGCCGGGAACCCCGGGCGTTTTGGAAAGCGCACACGACGAACGAGGCCGAGTACCAGAAACGCCTCGGCGCCTGAGCCAGTCGCAGCTAAAGTAGTTACTTACCGCACGCGTTCGAACAAATCTACCAGCTCGATGATTTTCTCGCGCTTGCTGGCTTTTGAACCGCTGGCCAGCGCTTCGTCCACGCAGGCGGCGGCGTGCGTTCTGAGCAACTCGGTTTCCGCCCGTGACAGGGCTTTCTTGACCGCCTGGATCTGGTGCAGGATGTCAATGCAATAGCGGTCCTCCTCCAGCATCCGCCCGATCCCCTTCACCTGCCCCTCGATCCGCTTTAAGCGCTTGACCACCGCATCGCGATTACCGTGTGTGCCGGCCATCCTGTTCTCCTGTTGACTTATACCCTAGGGGGGTATATTTTACACATACCCTATAGGGGTATATGGTATCTTATTCAACCACCGGCCATCAAGGCCACAGGAAACACGACAATGAATACGCATCAACACGCACATCACCACCACGCCGGAAGTGCGGATTCACCCTGGGTGACCTCCGCGCAGGCAACGCTGCATTGTTTGACTGGCTGTGTGATCGGCGAAGTCGCCGGCCTGATGATCGGTGTCTCGCTGGGCATGGGCGTCATGCAGACCATGGCCCTGGCCACGGTGCTGGCCTACATTTCAGGCATGACGCTCGGCGTCGTGCCGGTTATGCGCGCCCGCAACCTGCCCTTCTTGCCCGCGCTCAAGATCATCTGGATCGGCGAGGTCATTTCGATCGGCGTGATGGAACTGGTCATGAATTCCGTGGACTACCACGTCGGCGGCGTGCAGGCCGGCAGCATTTTCGAGCTCATATTCTGGATTGGTATCATCGCCGCGATCCCGGCCGGCTTCATCGCCGCGTGGCCGGTGAACTGGTGGCTGCTGAAACGCAACATGAAGGCCTGCCACTGAGGCAGCGGGGGATGCGGGGCGTACCGCGACCACAGACGGGCGATGATGCCTAGCGGTCGACGGTCGCCTTGCCTTCACCCCCGAAACGGGTGGCCAGGTACCCCATGAGCAGGCCGATCAGAACGCCTTCGGAGACAAACCAGAATGGCGAACTCAGCAGTCCGTCCTGGCCAAACAGCGCATCCATGTAGCCCTGCATGCGCTCGTAGATAAACAGGGTCAGCAGGAAGTTCATCCATGCCCCGATGAATGCGGAGCGGAACCACCACGGCATGGGCAGCTTAAGGACCGGGTGCCAGGTCATCACGCCGAACACGCCGATGAACGCCCCGACGGTGGTGTACCAGAACACGAATGCCCAGCGCACCATCAGGTCCGTTTCGCCGAACACCGCCGGCATCATGAAAAATCCGGCGAGGCCTGCCAGGAAGCCCACCGCCTTGGCGATGGCAATACGCGTGATCAGGGAGGGGTTAGCAAACATGGCTGCGTTCCTCGGTGTGAACCCGTTTCAGGATATCAGCACACCCGGTAGTCGCGCTGATTCAGGTCAGCAATCAATGGCTTACTGCGTGTCGTCGGCCTGCGGCACTTCCTGCCACGGCGGGTGCGTCCACATCATCGAAGAAAACTGCCACCGCCCCTGTTCGTAGATCGCGCTCATGTGGTTGTAACCCTCGGTGCGGTAGCTGCGCTCGTCCATGCTGAATTGCAGGGTAAATCGGCTGAGCAGTGTGCCCTCGCGCCCGACCGTCGTGACCTTGACCGTCTCGTGCTCGAAATGGTCCACCCTGCTCGGCGGCGCGTCCGGCGGAAACCAGAACGCCCTCATTTCATCGTGCCCGGTGTAGGCCGTGGCGCCGCCTGAAGGCACGATCACGGCCTGCTCGCTGAACAGCGACAGCACCGCATTGGGCGTGGCTTCATCGTTGCGCAACCAGGCCTTGACGTAATCCGCATACAGCGCCTCGATGGGCACGCCTTCCTGCCCCGGGCCGGCTTCGCGCGGGCTGCCGACGTATTCGCCGCCGAGCAGGTGAAAATGCATGTGCCCGACGGTCTGGCCCCCGTCCCGGCCGGTGTTGTTAATCAGCCGGAATCCGGATTCCGAAACGCCCATGA
>JABDJL010000064.1 GCA_013002505.1 Lysobacterales bacterium
CCCGGCAGTACATTGCCTACATCGAGATGTTGCGCGACCTGCAGTTTGAGCTTGCTTCGGAATACCTGGTGATGGCCGCGATCCTGGCCGAGATCAAGTCTCGCCTGCTGCTGCCGAAGCCGGGTGATGACCAACTGGATGAAGAAGACCCGCGCGCAGACCTGATACGGCGGCTGCAGGAATACGAGCGCTTCAAACAAGCGGCGGAAAACCTCGATGAACTGCCCCGCGAAGGCCGCGACTTTGCGGTTGCCGAAGCCTGGGTTGAAGATCGCAGTGTCCACCGAACACCGCCCGAAGTCGATCTGCGCGAAGTTCTGCTGGCGCTGAAAGACGTCATGGGCCGCGCTGAACTGTTCAGTCATCACCATGTCCAGACCGAGCCATTGTCCGTTCGCGAACGCATGAGCAATATCATGCAAATGCTCGATGGGGACAGCTTTATTCCATTCCAGTCCCTGTTCACCATCGAGGAAGGCCGGCGCGGTGTCGTGGTCAGTTTTTTAGCGCTGATGGAATTGACGCGCGAACAACTGGTCGATCTTGTGCAGAATAAGCCCTTGGGACAAATTTACGTGCGCACGGCGACACAATCCGGGAGTGAAATCAGCGATGACTGACGAACAATCGCCCGCTATCAAGAATATTCTCGAAGCGGCATTGCTGGCTGCCGGCGACGCCATGACACCCGCACAAATGGCCGCTTTGTTCGAGGAAGACCAACAGCCGACAAGCTCTGAAATCAGTGCGGCATTGCAGGAACTGGGTGAAGACTGCGCGGCGCGCGGGGTTGAGCTGGTCCAGGTGGCAAGCGGTTACCGCCTGCAGGTTCGGCCCGAGCTTCAGCCGTGGATTAGCCGCATGTGGGCGGAACGACCACAGCGCTACTCGCGGGCCTTGCTGGAAACACTGTCCCTGGTGGCATACCGGCAACCCATCACGCGTGGCGAAATCGAGTCGGTTCGAGGCGTGTCACTCAGCTCCAGTATCATTCGGACGCTGCAGGAGCGCGACTGGATCAGGGTCGTTGGCCACCGCGATGTGCCCGGTAAGCCCGCACTGTTCGGTACCACCAAGGCGTTCCTGGATTACTTTAACCTGCGCAGCCTTGACCAGTTGCCCACGCTTTCAGAAATCACCGACCTGGATAGCCTTGAGCCGGAATTGGAGTTCGACAAGCCAGCGGAACCAGCCGACGAAGCGGAAACAGGGTCACGAAATGAAGCCCTGCCCGGGGCCGATGCGTCCGAAACACCGGCCAACCAGCAATGACCCGTTCCGGCGCCGGCGCTGACTCCGGG
Organism: Lysobacterales bacterium; assembly: GCA_013002505.1. Lineage (GTDB taxonomy): Bacteria > Pseudomonadota > Gammaproteobacteria > Xanthomonadales > SZUA-36 > JABDJL01. The sequence continues at coordinate 1,302 of JABDJL010000064.1, forward strand.
CGTGAAAGACTTCAGAAAATCATGGCTGCAGCAGGGCTTGGATCTAGACGTGCTGTCGAGAAGCGTATCAAGTCGGGTGAAGTCAGGGTAAACGGTAGCGTCGCCACTGTCGGGGACACCGCGGCCACCGGTGATCTGATCGAGATGGATGGGCAGGGCTGGAAGGTCAATCGAGCAAAACCCAAACACCGCTGCCTGGTATACAACAAACCGGATGGCGAGGTGACCACGCGCTCTGACCCCCAGGGGCGGCCTACCGTTTTCGATCGCATGCCACCGCTGCGTGGACAACGCTGGATCGCGGTCGGCCGGCTGGACATCAACACAACCGGACTGTTGATCATGACCACGGACGGCGAACTGGCGCACGCGCTGATGCATCCGTCCAATAATGTCGATCGCGAATACGCCTGCCGCGTACGCGGACCGGTTCCGCCGGAAGCGTTGAAAAACCTGCTCGAAGGCGTGGTGCTTGATGACGGCGAAGCGCAATTTTCAGACATCGTCGAATCAGGCGGCAGCGGCGAGAACCAATGGTTTCACGTCACCATTCTCGAAGGCCGTAATCGCGAGGTGCGCCGCCTTTGGGCGTCACAGGGCATCACGGTGTCACGACTGAAGCGGGTGCGCTATGGCGCGGTTTTCCTGCCCAAGCGCTTAAGAATGGGGCAATTTTCCGAACTCGACGTTCGTGATTACACGGTACTGCGTGAAGACGTCGGACTCGGGTCGCCTGAAGCGGAGCTGGTACTGCGTAAGCTCAAGAGCGGAAAACGGCGGCGATGAACCTCGATGCGCTCCAGGAGGCCTGCCTCGCACACCTCCAGGCGCACATGTCGGGCGATCCGGCGCATGATATTCAGCATGTAAAGCGTGTTGTAAAGAATACCATATATCTTACTGATATTGAACAAGCTAATCACGCAATAACAGTCCCTTCAGCCTGGCTGCATGATTGTTACAGCGTGCCCAAGGACTCACCGCAAAGAAATCAGGCGTCGAGGCTCGCCGCACGCCAGGCGATTAGGTTTCTGAAACAGATTTCCTACCCGGAGCAACATTTGCCGGCCATTGAGCATGCGATCGAAGCACACAGCTTTTCAGCCGGCATCGAAACGAAAACCCTGGAAGCCCGGATCGTGCAGGACGCTGACAGACTGGAAGCCCTGGGCGCCATCGGCATCGCGCGATGCCTGTTGACCGGTGGAAGCCTGGGCAGTGAGCTTTACCATGAAGACGATCCGTTTTGCCTTGAGCGTGAGCCAGCTGACCGCGACTATGCCATTGATCATTTCTACGCAAAGCTGTTTACCCTTCCGGAAACGATGAAAACAGACGCCGGCCGCATAGAAGCGTCGCGCCGCGTGGCGTATATGAAAGCTTTCCTGGATCAACTCAGGGGCGAGATCGAGGGAAGTCTGGAATCGTGACCGGTAAAGGGTGACTCGTAACCTGTCACCGATCACCCGTCACCATCTTCAAACTCTGCCGTTGCCTGGCGCGTTCGATCCACCACGAGTCGCGTTACATCGGGGCGCGAATAGTGCCCTGCCGGGTCAAAATTCTGTCTTTCACGGTAAACAGAATCAATGTCGAATTCAGCCCACATCAATGTTTCCTGTTCGACAACAGGCTCCACCAGCCACTGTCCATCTGGCCCGGCAATACATGAACCGCCATCAGCCAGCCAGGCACTGCCCGCTGCGTCACAGCCCTCAATGATGGTTGCAGCATGTGGCAAGGACGTGTCGATCCAGTCACGGTGCATCAAGCCGCTGGCCGAAATGACGAATGAACGCCCTTCCCTGGCCATGAAACGGGTAATGTCATGTGTATTGCGGCGGCTGCCGGGCCACACCGCCACGTGAATGTTTTCGCCCTGGGCGTAGAGGCTGGCGCGCGGCAGCGGCATCCAGTTTTCCCAGCAATTCAGCCCACCCAACCGGAATCCGCCCACTTCATGAACCTGCAATCCATGACCGTCGCCTGGCGACCAGACCAGTCTTTCCTCGTACGTGGGGCAAAGCTTTCGGTGCACCGAGCGAATACCACCTTGCGGTGCGATATAAACCAGGCTGGCGTAGAGGCTGTGCGCACTGCGATCCGTCGCGCGTTCGATGACACCGAGATACACGGCAATCTTGCGTTGCGCGCAGAGCTTCTCCGCCGCCCGTAATCCACCGCCCGCGACATCCACGGCGTGTTTTGCATAATGTGCGAACAGTTCTTTTTGAATTTCGGATTCGAATTTCGCGCCGCCAGTCAGGTCTGGCCAAAACGGGTATCCCGGCACCAGGCCTTCACCAAAAGCCACCAGGTCCATCGACTCATCGGCCGCCCTGCTGATCCAGTCAAGCACCTTTTCCAGGGTTTCGGCGCCATCCAGCCAGGCCGGAGCGATCTGTGCGAATCCGGCGCGCATGTTCAGTCTTCAGGGTCCGGACCAGGGTTGTAAATCAAACCGCCTGATGCGCGATAAAGACGAAACACCTCGGTGGCTTCCTCACGCAGCAAGCTGGTCACGACATCAATGCCTCTTGCTTGCAGAGCCTGTTTCCAATCGGCGGGTTTTTCACCCTCATCAAACCCTGCAGCCTCGGCATCTGCCTTGCTGGCAGCGCATTTCAGCGAGGTGACGCCTGACCAGGGTACGGCGCCAAAGCACATGGCACAGGGTTCGCAGCTCGTGTAAAGCTGCATGCCGCCGAAGCGGCCCAGGTTCCAGTCTCCCAGCGCGTTCTGGGCGAGGCTCAAGGCCACCATCTCGGCATGAGCCATGGACAGGCCAGACTCGCTTACCAGGTTAACGCCGACTGAAATCAGCCGGTCATTTTTCGAATCGATGACCGCGGCGGCAAACGGCCCGCCACTTTGCCGGCGCACGTTTTCAGCGGACAATTCGACCACCATCGACATGCAGTCGCGCTCGTCGCCGTAGTCCCGCTCCTGCTTGCCTAACCATTCGCCTAACCATGCAGGCAGGCGGATGACACATGTATCTGCTAATTGCATGTCCACAGTTTAGCGGGCTTTGCGCTGGCGTTGAATTTCGTACAGGCAAACACCGGTGGCGACGGAAACGTTGAGGCTCTCGATGGCGCCCGCCATGGGAATGCGAACCAGGTAGTCGCACATCTCAGCGGTCAGCCTTCTCAGGCCCTTCCCTTCACCGCCCATGACCAGCGCCAGCGGACCCCGCAGATCATGATCGTAAATACTTCGTTCAGCGCTGTCCGATGCGCCTGCCAGCCATATACCCGCTTCTTTCATCAGGCGCAGGCTGCGTGCCAGGTTGGTCACTTGAAACAATGGAACAATCTCGCTGGCACCGGCTGATGTTTTCCTCACTGCCGGGGTCAGTCCCACGGCCTTGTCTTTGGGAAATACCACCGCGTGGCAACCGGCCGACTCCGCAGTACGCAGGCAGGCGCCCAGGTTATGTGGGTCCTGCACACCATCAAGGACCAGTACGAGCGGGTCTTCATCGATTTCGCGCAAAAATGGCACCAGGTCCGACTCGCTGTAGGTTTGCTGCTTGTACAGCTGCGCAATGATGTCCTGGTGCCTGGCATCGGCGCAAACCTGGTCCAGCCATTCGCGGCGCTCACGGCGCACTTCGATTCCGGCGTCCTGCGCCAGCATCACCAGGTCCGAAACACGCTGGTTGGCAGAGTCACTGGTGACGCTGATCAGCCTGATCGAGGAAGGGTTGTTCTTGATCGCAGCAGCCACGGCCTGCACGCCAATGACCAGTTGCGCTTCAAGTTGCTGTTTTTCCTTGCTGTGCCTCATTCAACCAAATTGAAATCAATTTTTCGATCACTGACGTTAACTGAACTGACTTCGACCCGTACACGGTCCGCCAGGCGGAACGACCTGCCCCGGCGCTCTCCGGTAAGGCGGTGATGGTCAGGGTCGAAATGATAATAGTCGTTGGGCAAGCCCGTGACGTGTACCAATCCGTTGACCCCACCCATGTCGAGCTCGACAAACAGGCCGAAAGAGGTCACGCCTGAAATCATACCGTCAAACTGATCGCCCACGTGGCGTTCCATGAAGGCACATTTGAGCCGGTCAGATACATCGCGTTCCGCTTCTTCGGCCCTTCGCGAGCGTTCTGAACTCTCGCTGCAAATACGCTGTAGAGCGTCTTCGTCAAAAGGTGGCTTGTTGTCATTTTTCCTGCTCAGAAAATGATGAATGGTACGGTGTAAAACCAGGTCAGGGTAGCGGCGGATGGGCGACGTGAAATGCGCGTAGGCGTCAAGCGCCAGGCCAAAATGTCCCTGGTTTCGATTCTGGTAGACCGCCAGGCTCTGGGCCCGAAGCAATACGGCCATGATGAGCTTGTGATCGGGCCGGCCTTTTGCCTGTTCCAAAAGCAGACAAAAATCCTTTGGTGCAGGCTCGACTTTCCAGTTGGGTTTAAGGCCCTGTGCGCGCAGGAACCGTTCCAAGGGCTCAAGCTTGTCCTTTGGTGGCGGTGCATGAACCCTGAAGGGAGCCGGCCACTTCAGTTTCTCCATCAGGCGCGCAGCCTCGACATTTGCCATGATCATGCATTCTTCGATCAGCATGTGGGCCTCATGCCGCTCGTAGTTCAACAAATTCGTCACCGCACCATTACGGTCGAATTCAAAACGCGTTTCGCTGCTTTCAAAAGCGATGGCGCCTCTTTGCTCGCGCGATTTCGCCAGGGCCCGGTAGAGGTCAAACAGGCAATCGAGGCTGGATTGCACCTTTTCAGTCGAGGCTCGTTCGGGCAGTTGCCCCCCATCCAGGTAGGCCTTGACCTGGTTATAAGTCAGCCGAGCATGTGAATGCATGATGCCGGCTGCAAACCTCGAGCGTGTCACCGTGCCATTCTCGCCAATGGTCATGTCGCATACCAGGCACAGGCGGTCAACGCCGGGCTTGAGGGAACACAGGCCATTGGACAGAGATTCGGGCAGCATCGGAATCACGCGGCTGGGAAAGTACACCGAGGTTGCTCGCTCTCTTGCCTCGCGCTCCAGTGCACTTCCGGGGGTTACGTAGCTGGATACATCTGCGATCGCAACGACCAGGCGCCAGCCGTTCTTGCTATTACTGGCATACACGGCATCGTCAAAGTCACGTGCGTCTGCGCCGTCAATGGTGACCAGGGGCAGGTCCCGCAGGTCCATGCGACCCTTGGCCATGTGTGGTGCGACCTCGTCGCCGAGTTTTGCGGCTTCACGCTCGACGTCATCCGGAAACTCGTGAGGTAAGCCAAAATCACGGATCGCAATTTCTGTCGCCATGCCGGGTGCGCCGGCACGGCCCAGGATTTCCTCGATTTTACCGACCGGCGGCTTGTGTCCGTCCGGCTGCGTTACCAGCCTGGCGACCACCACCTGGCCCGGCTGAGCGCCATGGGAATCCTTGAGTGGGATGATAATTTCATGATTGATCTTGGGGTTGTCAGGAACCACGAAAGCGACGCCGCTTTCCTCGATAAAACGGCCGACGATGCTATCATGCGCGCGTTCAAGCACTTCGCGAATCGCGCCTTCCTTGCGGCCCCGCCGGTCGACACCTACGACGCTCGCCAACACGCGGTCGCCGTGCAGCACGTTACGCATCTGGCGTGGTGAAAGGTAAAGATCATCCCCGCCCGATTCAGGCATGACGAACCCAAAGCCGTCGGCATGGGCAGAAATCGTGCCCTTGACCAGGTCCATCTTCGACGACAGGCCATAAGCATTGCGCCGGTTCTTGATCAATTGGCCGTCGCGCACCATGGCGCGAAGACGGCGTCGCAAGATTTCGCGCGAACCATCGGACTCAACATTCAGCTCGGCTACAACTTCCTTGCGCTGAAGTGGTCCGTCCGATTGGCCCAGCAGGTCCAGAATGGCTTGGCGATCCGGTGCCTTGCTGTCGATGTGGCCACGCCCCTTGCGGTTCGGGCTGCGGCTTTCCTTGTGTTTATTTTTTTTCGGCATGATTCCTATTATCCGGGATTAGCTGTTCGCTTGCGCGAATTGATTGAGGTTGAAAGTGGTGAGGTGGTGAGGTGGTGAGGCCGCAATGCCTGACCGGTACCAGCAGGACGGTCATTAAGAAGAAAATCGCAGCCTCCCTTCAGGACACGCCTTGACCCTAGGCCGCAGTGCCTGTCCGGTTTCGGCAGGACGCCGTAAATACATCCCTGTAGGCTCTATCGCGACATCCCTGTCACTCAAGCCTGCCGCTCCCGGACCAGCCACTACGCCCCACCACCCTTCGCACAGGGATGTGCGAACGCGAAGCGACAGCAAGCGCAGGAGCGAAGCAGAGTCACGCCTCTGTGCAGCGACATGAAAGTGATCCAGGGATGGACCATCTTTCTCATTAATGCACAAAATCTTGCACGAAAATTTTGGTGCCCAGGAGAGGACTTGAACCTCCACTACCTTTCGATAACCAGCACCTGAAGCTGGCGCGTCTACCAATTCCGCCACCTGGGCATCCGATCCTGGCGGAGCCGCCAGGCCGCTTGAATATCCGGAATAACAAACGATATTCCGAATAGGTGGCGCACTCTACCGATTCGACCTGAAACTGTCAATACAGCGCTGCAGCGCCGCTGATTCAGCCTACCTCCAGTGGGTGGCGCAGGATGATATTTTCGCTGCGGTCAGGGCCGGTCGATACCATGTCAACCGGAGCCCCGGTCAATTCTTCCACCCGCGCCAGGTAATTTCTGGCATTCGCTGGTAGTGCTTCGAAACGGGTTATGCCACGCGTGGTTTCCTGCCACCCCGGGAACGAATGGTACACCGGCTCGAGCCGCTCCCAGTCTTCCGGGTTGGTCGGGGGAGAGGTCAGTTGCTCGCCCTCTATCCGGTATGCAGTGCATATTTTCAGTTCATCCATGCCATCCAGCACGTCAAGCTTCGTGACGCAGAACCCCGTGACGCCATTAAGGTGTACGGACCTTTGCAAAGCGACAGCATCGAGCCAGCCGCACCGCCGGGGCCTGCCTGTCGTGGCACCAAACTCCACGCCGCGCTCGGCAATCCCGGCGCCGACTTCATCAAACAACTCGGTTGGGAACGGCCCTGCGCCAACGCGCGTCGTATAAGCCTTGGTAATGCCGAGCACGTAGTCGATGGCATCAGGCCCGACACCAGCACCTGTGCATACGCCGCCGACGGTAGTGTTCGACGAGGTTACGTAGGGATAGGTTCCGTGGTCGATGTCGAGCAAAGTGCCCTGCGCGCCCTCGAACAGTATCCGCCGGCCCTCGGCCCGAAGCGCATGGAGCCTGCCACTGACGTCACCAACCAGCTTTGAAAACTCGCTGCCCAGCCCGACAATTTCGTCGAATGTCTGCTGCACATCTATTTCGTTCTTGCCGAAGCGGTGTTTAAGAACGAAATTATGAAAATCCATCACGTGATCAAGCTTCTCACGCAGGGCCTTGGGGTTCAGCAGATCGGAAACCCGAATTCCGCGCCGAGACGCCTTGTCTTCATAGGCGGGGCCGATGCCCCGGCAAGTGGTGCCAATGGCCTTGACGCCGCGGGCCTCTTCGCGCGCCTTATCGAGCGCCACGTGGTACGGCATGATGACCGGGCAGGACGGCGAAATGGTGAGCCGTGACCGCACATCGATATTCTGCTTAAGCAGCCGGTCGGCCTCGGTTTTAAGCGCTTCGAGGGACAACACGACACCGTTGCCTATCAGGCACTCGACACCGGGTTGCATGATGCCTGCAGGGATCAGGTGTAAAACCGTCTTGTCACCGCCAATGACCAGCGTGTGCCCCGCGTTGTGACCGCCCTGGAAGCGCACCACGGCGTCCATTTCACGGCTCAAAAGATCAACGATCTTGCCTTTGCCTTCATCACCCCACTGGGTGCCGAGTACCACTACGCTGGTGGCCATAATTATCCTTTGAATTTCCTGGTTTCAAGACGGACGAGTCCGCCGGTTGTGGCTGAGGCCATATCCGTCGCGGATTCAGTTCAAGAAATGAAGTAAAGCCGCGCCGGAAAGCATACTGATGATACCTATAGTGCGGAGATTTCGCTGGCCAAATTTGCGCACCTCGCCGAGCATTTTCAGGTAAGCCGCCGGGGCGATGCCCGGCAGCAGTCCTTCAATGATCAAGAGCAAGGCAAAAGCAGTCAGCAGATCCTGGATCATGCCGGCACCCTGTATTTACCCCGCCCGGACTCAGCGCGCGTCGTCGTCGCTGAAATATTCAAAAAAGTCCGACTGTGGGTCCAGGACGAGCACGTCCTGCTGCCCGCCGAACGCATTGCCGTAGGCCTGGAGGCTGCGGTAGAAGGCATAAAATTCTTCATCCTGACCATAGGCGTTGGCATAGATTTCGGTCGCCTTTGCATCACCGGCACCCCGTGTGCGCTGCCCTTCACGCTCTGCCTCGGCGAGAATGATCTGGGCCTGGCGATCTGCGTCAGAGCGGATTCGTTCGGCTGATTCGCGACCTTCGAAGCGGTAGAGGTTTGCCTCTTTCTGACGGTCAGCTGCCATGCGGCGAAAAACGGATTCGCGCACATCATCCGGCAACTCGATGCTCTTGATTCGAACATCAACCACTTCCACGCCAAATTCATTGGCGGCCTGGTTCGCCGTTCGCTGAATGGCTTCCATGGTACTGACACGCTGTTCGGAAATGACCTCGACCAGGTTGCGACTTGCAATCTGGTTACGGATACGTTCTTTAACGATACCGTCCAGTCGTTGACGCGCAAAGCGTTCGTCACCACCGCTTGTGGCCGTGTAGTAACGCGCGACATCAATGATGCGCCACTTGACGAAGGAATCGACTTCGACGAACTTCTGCTCGCGCGTGATCATCGGCTCAGGAGCCGTGTCCAGCGTCAACAATCGATTTTCAAACTTCCTGACATTGTTAACGAAGGGCAGTTTGAAGTGCAGGCCCGGCTCGTAGTCTGTCTTGACAATGCGACCAAGCTGGAACCGGATTGCATACTCGGTTTCCTTGACCGTGAACGCACTCGCCAGCAGCAATCCACCGAGAATGATGACCATTACAAGAATAACGTTCTTACTCATCGTCTTGACTCCCGGTTGGCTGCGCGGGCCGGTGCATTGCGGTCTGCCGGCTGGTTGTTGTCGTTGTCATTGGAAATGACCGGTGGAAGCCGGCGTGTCCCCGCCAGGTCGCCGTTGCTGCCATCCAGGGGCAGGTAAAGTATGTTGCCGTCTGATTCGACATCCAGCAGTACTTTCTTGGAACGCGCCAATACGTTTTCCATGGTTTGCAGGTAGAGACGCTTGCGCGTCACGCTGGGGGCCTGTTGATACTCTTCCAGTACCGCGACAAAGCGATCAGCCTCACCTTCGGCCAAGGCGACTGTCGAATCACGGTAACCCTGCGACTCTTGCACGATTCGTGCCGCGGCCCCTCGCGCCTCGGGGATCACGCTATTGGCATGCACCCTGGCCTCTTCGATAAACCGTTCCCGGTCCTCGCGGGCCCTGATCACGTCCGAATAGGCCTCGCGGACCTGTGCAGGGACATTGACATCGGTCAGGTTGAACTGGTTGATCTGCAGACCCGCTTCATAGTTATCGAGGGTCTGTTGCAGCACGTTAAAGGTTTCCAGTCGTACTTTTTCACGCGTGGACCCTTCCAGCACATCATCAAGGCCAGTCGAGCCGACCGTTTCGCGAAGCGCGCTTTCAGCGGCTTCTTTCAAAGTGATTTCAGGGCTGCGCACGTTAAACAGGAAATCCTGGGCGTTCGAGATCAGGTACTGAATCTGGTAATCAAATTCCACCAGGTTCTCGTCCTGGGTCAGCATGTTTCCACGATCATCCACGGACCTTACGTTGCGAACGTTGACCTTGGTTAATGCCTCGACCGGGCGCGGGAACGTGAAGTTGATACCCGGCTGAAGTTCTCGTGAAAACTCGCCAAACCTGAGAACGACACCACGCTCGGCTTCATCGATAATGTGAACTGAATCCCAGCCTACCCAGAAAATCAACAGTAGAATGACCAGCGAAAATACGCCGCCACTGCCGGATCCGGAATCGCCGCCACCGGATCCGCCGCCGCCAAATATGGATCGCATGCGGGAGCGGAGGTTGCGAAAGACATCGTCAAGATCCGGGGGTTGCTGTTTTCCGGAGTTCCAGGGATCTTTGTTTCCCTTACCGGGTTCTTTCCAGGGCATATGTTTCTCCTGTCTGGGCAGGTCAATTCGAAGATAAACCTGTATTTGGGTTTGCGGGGCGGCGTTTCAAGAGCGCTCCCCCAAGAGTCATGGTGAAATCACCTGCAGCTCCTTGGCTATTTCATCGTTATTGAAGGCCCCATTTTACCTTGCGCTGAGGGCCGCCGGGTCTGACTCCTTGATGCTGCGCAACTGCTCACCGAAAACCACCCTTGCCATTCGGTCCCGGCTGGCCAGTTGTTGCACCTGTGGCTGCGTCAGCTCAATGTCGAGCAACCAGGCACCGTCATCGGCAATTTGTTCTCCCTGCACGGCGCCCATCTCGAATAATCTCGCACGAAGCCTGGCATTCTGCCCCTCGAGGCGAATGACGCAGCTGATCAGCTCACCCTGCAGCCGGTCACTGATCGCCTCGACCAGGCTCTCGATTCCATCACCCTGCAAGGCCGAAACTGATACACGCGTCAGTCTGCCCGACGCATCGCGGGTGGCACCTGCTTCAACACCACAGCGATCGATCTTGTTGAACACCCTGATGACGGGTATCTCCTGTGCTCCGATCGACTGCAATACCTCGTTCACTTCTTCCTGCCTTTCACTGCAGTAAGGGTCAGAGGCATCTACCACGTGCAGCAAGAGATCTGCTTCGCGCGTTTCGAGCAGGGTCGCCCTGAACGCGGCGATCAATTCCGGCGGCAGTTCACTGACAAAACCAACAGTGTCCGCCAACAGCACGGTCATGCCCTGGATTGATGACATTTGCCGAACTGTCGGGTCCAGTGTCGCGAACTGCATGTCACGCGTATCGACGTCAGATTCTGTCAGCCGGTTGAAGAGCGTGGATTTTCCGGCATTGGTATACCCCACCAGGGCCACGGTACGTGCATCGCTTCGCTTTCGCTGACGCCGGCTCTGCTCGCGTTGACGGCCTACCTTGTCCAGCCTTGATCGCAAATGCCGGATACGCTGGCCGAGCAGGCGCCGATCTGTTTCGAGTTGCGTTTCACCCGGGCCGCGCAGGCCAATGCCACCCTTTTGGCGTTCAAGGTGCGTCCAGCCCCTCACCAGCCGCGTCGAGAGGTGTCTGAGCTGGGCCAGCTCGACCTGCAGTTTACCCTCGTAGGACCGGGCGCGCTGCGCAAAAATATCCAGAATGAGGGTCGTACGATCAAGCACCCTGCACTGGCAGCGTGCTTCGATATTTCGCTCCTGGATACCGCTGAGTGGCCGGCTGACAAGGACCAGGTCAGCACTGGTTCGCGCAACTTCGTCTGCCAGTTGGTCTATTTTTCCACGGCCTACGAAATAACGCGCATCCGGCCGGTCGCGTGGCGCGGTCAAGACCGCGACGATCTCCACGCCCGCTGACAGCGCAAGTTCCTGGAATTCATCCAGCGCGTCCACACCGGTTTCACTGAAGACGGGATGCAGTATGACAGCGCGATTGCCGCGCTCAGCACGTTCAAACAACTAGGACTTGCTCACGTTGATCTAATCGCCTTCCTCTTCTTCGAAAACGCGAACGTTACGGGCGGGCACGACAGTGGAAATGGCGTGCTTGTAAATCATTTGGCTGACCGAATTCTTCAGT
>JABDJL010000095.1 GCA_013002505.1 Lysobacterales bacterium
ACTGCAACCAGTTGGGGAAGATGAGTTGCTGGTGGGCGGTAGTGAAGCCGCGAAAACCGGCGTCAAACCCGGCAGCCGCCGCACGAGGACACTGGCCTATACAGGCACGGGCGGCACGGATTTCCCGGTCACTTATTGCCCGCCCGGCTACACCGCGGCAAATGCGGATATGGAGGACAAGCTGTGGACGCATTGGGATGGCGTGGAGATCATGCTGCCGCAGCTCAGTGGCTCGATGGGAATTCACCCGGATTTCGACCTGCGCTTCAATCCCGAGCCGGAACCGCCCCGGAAGTTTGTAGCCTTCGATGACAAGTGTCCGCGAATGCTGCTCGATTCCGCCGAGGAATGGGTGGTGTACAACACCTCGCAGACCTTGTGGAGCCATACTGACCTCGAGCGCTATCCGCAGCCGGGCGCCGAACCACCGTTTCGCTATCGCAGTTATCCGCTTGGAATGGCCGAAGGTCAGAAGCGATTTGCGGAAGATCCGGAGTTCCTGATCACCGGAAAAGGAAATGACCACCCGTTTCACATTCACGTGAACCCGATGTGGGTTTTGCGCATTGACGTGCCCGATGAAAACGGCGTATTGCACAATGTATTACCGGACCCATGCTGGATGGACAGCGTTGCAATCCCTCGCAACGGCGGACGCATCGTGTTCCGCTCACGGTTCGAGGATTACACCGGCCAGTGGATCAACCATTGCCATATCCTGTCGCACGAAGACAACGGCATGATGCAGATGGTTGAATGCGTGGATGACCCTGCGAAGGTCAACTACCGGCCGCGGGAACGCGTGTCGACCGCTGCAATGAGCGGGCCTGAAGTCGATGCGATTTATCCCCGGCCCTCGCTGGAGCTGATGTACCGGCAGAACATTTCTTTCGTAGATTCCAGCCACCTTGGCGGCTATGAGTTTCCGGGCTTTGAAATCGATGTGCCGGTGTTGGAAGCCCAGAAAGCAAAGCCAGATTCGCGCTAGCGGCGATCGGCTGTGACGTTGGTGCGGGTCACGGCCCCCATGTTGCGCGCGTAGGAAATCATCCAGAAAATAGCGACCAGGTAGGCGGCATGCACGACTGGCGCCGGCAGTGCCTGCAACAGGTCCCACACGTCGGTACCCTCGCGCCACAGTCCACCCTGGTAGTTATAGGCCAGGTCCGCGATGGGTGAAACGATCCCGACCGCGAAAAGGGGTAAGCGCCATTTCGAATGACGCACCGTGCGGCGGTATATCGGGCTGAAAAACACGAACCACAGGATGGCCGCAGCATACGGCGCAGCATCGATTATCCAGTTGCCGCCATCGCCGCGGGAAACATATCCAAAATAAAACCCCAGCTCCGGATGAATACCCGGCAGCAGCTTCATGTCGTTGATCGGTACACCTTGCAGCCACGCGGCGAGCGCGTGCGCGCCCTCGTGGCGAAACGTGGTGATGAATATTGTGAAGAGAATTATAAGCAGCAGCATGACATCCCCTTATACTCCGTGCTGGCCGGAAAGCATGATACCGCGAATCAGGCTGCTTGCGGTCCAATACTTGTAAAAGTCTACTGGCAGCCGTTGTGTAACAGGCCGTGTACTACAACCTCCAGTCTCGGCAGGCGGTCTGGCGTGTCGTATACACGGCAACCGGGCGCATCGCCCCCTTCGTGTCCTGCCACATCAAGACCATTGACCAGGATGGTCGGAGAACCCCAGCGGGCCAGTTCGGGTGGCGTGGCCGGGTCCAGCACGTCGATTTCCAGAAAATCGTCAGGTTGGCGGCCGACGTGCTTGAGTGCTTGCTCAAGTACATTTCGTGTTTCTGCAGCCAGCGGACAGCCTTCGAAACTCAGGAACTGGACGCGCGGCATAGGGTAAGCAGGCGCATCAGGCACGGTAGCGACCCCCGATGCGTTCAGCCGTCATGTAGATCACCAGCGCGCCGAGCATGCCGCCGTTGACCAGCCAGTCCCAGCTGTGCGGGCCAAGATCAATGACGCGGGCGCTGTACAGCGCCGTCAATGTGCCTGCGACCAGGCACCAGGGGCCCATGAAGTAACAATGAAAACGCCTGGAACGGGCCGCATTGGCCAGGCATACCAAGCCAATAATGATGAAACAGGCTGCGGGAACGGCCGTGGCCAGCGTGAAGCCACCCAGGTTTCCGGCCAGTTGCAAAAGCACGAACGGCACGCCGTAGATCAGCAACTTGCCTCCGGGCGTCGCCAGCCAGTCACGAGCGGGCAGGTCTTGTGCCTTGTTTTGGGACTCATCCGCGGCTTTTTTTCGCTCGCGTTCCCAGCGGTCAACTGCGTCGATGAAGCCCGGACAATAATGTTCCTTGCTGCCCGAGCCGGACAACTTGCCCAGCAATTGCGGAATTGCGCGCATTTCGCAGCCGGGTGTCGCCAGCACCGCCGAGAGGGCAAAAGAAAGACCCAGGTGGCCATAAATATAGACCTGGGTGATCTCAATGACGGTCCACAACAGTTCACTGTCGAGGCGTGATTCGAGCGCCCAGCCCGCCAGCCCGGCCAGGCCCCAGGCGCCGATCAGCACATAGCGCGGAATCGCTCCGAAATTGACGCCAAAGCCGATGTTCACAACGTAGGGCGCCAGCGCTACCGAGAACAATATCCACAGCAGGATGAATGGCTGGTCGTAGTCGCTGCTGTCAATGAGGGTCAGCCAGTCGAGCACGAACTTGATGATCAGAACGCCCAGCACACCGCGCACCAGGCGACCGATTGGGCCAGGCCGGGGCAGGGTGCCTTCCTTGTCAAAATGAAAAACTTCTTTGATTGGTGTGCCCGGAGCCATGGTGTCACCTTTTGAACCTGTTGCGACTCTGGTAGTCTAGACCCTGTAGTTACTACAGGTTCAAGCCCCATGATTTCAGCTCAAAGAGACACCGTACCGATGAGCATCGGCTCGCTGTCAGAGGCCACCGGTTGCAGCCGCGAGACCATCCGCTATTACGAGAAACAGGCATTGCTGCCCCAGGCACAGCGCAGCCTGGGCGGGCACCGTCAGTACACCGGGCATCACCTGCGCATGCTGCGATTTATCCTCAGGGCGCGCGAGCTGGGTTTTGGCCAGGATGATGTGCGACGATTATTGGAAATGGCCAGCCCGGATCAGACCGACTGTGGGCGCGTCCACGACCTCGCCAGCCATCAACTGGCCGATGTGCGGGAGCGGCTTCGTGACCTGCGCAAGCTCGAAAAGACACTGTCGGAGCTAGTCCGCAGTTGCGAAAAAGAAGGCAAGGCGGCAAGCTGCCCGGTCATCGAGTCCCTGCTTCGGGCATAAAGCTCCGCCCTAGTTGCTGCACACGTCGAAACAGGCCTCGTCGTCCTTCCCGGAAGATTTCACGCAGGAATCCACGCATTGTTGAACCAGTTCGCCCTGGGTCGGTTCGGCTGCAGCATCGTTACTGGCTTTCCTGATCGGAATGACATAGCTGTCGGCGTACTTGCGGTGCTTGTCGGTGATGGCGTCAGTAATGCCCAGGTCCAGGAACACGGCGCTGGCGACGATCTTGCCGCCCATTTCGCTGGCGATCGAGCCGGTGGCCTTGCGGCCATCCTCGGTTTCACATCGGTACTGCAAGGCATCGTCCGATTATGCCCAGGCCGCGGTGCGAAACACGCGGCGCCGGCGTAACTCATGGATGAATCGCCCGAGCGGCGAAACGGTATCTCCCATCAGGCGACCCATTGCTCTGCAATTGAATTGCGAAGATTAGCAAATCCCGGGCGCTACAATTCAGGCAGAAATGTTCATCGCATTAGTTGACCGAGGTCGCTGTCCAGCACTGACGTAGTTCGTATACTCAAATGAGTATTGTTACGGAGGAACAGACTGTGCGTGTGATTCTTGTTCCAGTGGCTGATCGCCCGGAATGCCTGCTTGCCCTGGATACCGCCTTTGACCTGGCTGGGCGCGTTTCCGCCAACCTGGTCGGCTGCCATGTGCGGCCACATCGTGAGGAACAACGATCGTCACGAGGCGCCAAACTTACGATGCTGCTCGAAGACGGCGCCCTGCCCAATGTGTCGGAAACGCAGGCGCGTCTCAATAGCGAGAATGCGCGCAAGGTTTTCGTGCGGATGGCCCAGGAACACGGCGCCATCATGGCGAGGAAACCGCGCCGGACCGACGATGTGCTTGCCTACTGGACCGAAAAGGTCGGCACGCCCGAGCGCGTGCTCGGCATCCTGGGCCCCGTGGCAGACTGCCTGGTTGTTTCACGGCCGCATGCCAACGGCAGTGGTCCGGCGAGGGCCTTCATGCTGGCTGCGTTGATGGACTCCGGCAAGCCCTTGCTGGTGCTACCGCAAAAGCCGCTTGCCTCGCTGGGTCAACGCGTGACCATTGCCTGGGACCAGGGTGCAAGGGCCGCTTCTGCGGTAACGGCCGCGCTTCCGTTGCTGGCGCGCGCCGAGCAGGTGAACATCGTTTGTTGTGGGCCGGAGAATTCACCCGGACCGAAAATGAACCAACTGCAGGCATATCTGCGACACTGGGGGATCGACTCTGAGACGCACCGGGAACGGGGCCACGAGGAAACCACCGAGTTGCTCGGCGTATACCGTGACACCAATTCAGACCTGCTCGTCATGGGCGCCTATTCCCGCGGCCGTCTCCGCGAGCGTATTCTTGGCGGCATGACCCACGAGATGCTGTTTCACTCGAAGCTGCCGATCCTGACCCTGCACGGCTAACCCGGCACGCCACAGCCAGGCCTTTGAGCACTGGCCCGGGTAAGGGCTGTTACCCGCTTGCTTTCCTGGCACATAACCCCAGATTGTGTACTGCACATTTTCGGGAAAAAATGATGGACGGGTTATTTGAATCACTGGCCGGCTGGGCCGGAATCGAGGTGTGGGTCGGCCAGGCCTTCCTGGTCATCCTCGCGGCGCTTTTACTCGAGTTTGCCTACCGTCGTTTTGTCCGGCGCATCCGGAAGCTGGCCAAGAAAAGTGAACACCTGTGGGATGACGCGCTGGTTTATGCGGGCCTGCGGCCGGTATCGCTGCTGATCTGGTCCGAGGGCCTGATTTTTGCGGCTCGCATCGCCTCTCCGCATAGCGACGTGGTGCTGCTCGATGTGGCACTTCTCAACATAGTCCAGCAATTGATGCTGGTGATCTGCGCCACGTGGTTCTTCTTCCGCCTGGTGACCGGCGCCGAGCAGGCCTTTGTTGCCGAACGGCGCAAGAAGGATGAAGACGTGGACATCACCACGGTCGAAGCCGTGGGCCGGATTTTCCGCATCGCCGTGATGCTGACCGGCACCCTGACCGCGTTGGCGGTCCTTAATATTCCAATTTCCGGTTTCCTGGCCGCCGGCGGTGTCGGTGGTATTGCCATAGGTCTTGCCGCGCGCGACCTGCTGGCCAATTTCTTCGGCGGCTTCATGGTGTTCATGGACCGGCCGTTCTCGGTCGGCGACTGGGTGCGCTCGCCCGACCGTGATATCGAGGGCGTGGTCGAGAAAATCGGCTGGCGCATGAGCACCATTCGCAAATTCGACAAGCGCCCGATGTACGTGCCCAACGCGACCTTCGCGTCGATTACCGTCGAGAACCCTTCGCGCATGACGCACCGCAGGATTTTCGAGCACATCGGCGTGCGCTACGATGATTTTTCCGTGATCAAGCCCATCGTGGACGACATCAGGCAATACATCGTCAACCACGACGATCTGGACAGCAGTCAGACCACCATGGTGCATTTCGACCAGTATGGCCCGCACTCGCTGGACATCATGATCTACTGCTTCACAAAAACAGTGGTCTGGACCGAGTATCACGAGGTGCGCGAGGACGTGCTGATCGGTATCGGTGAGATCATCGAGAAGCATGGCGCCGAGATTGCTTTCCCGACGCAGACGGTCAAGCTGGAAACGCCCGAGCAGTAATGCTGGAACCACTGCCAGCGCAAAGCAGCGCTGGCCGAGGGGTGAATTCATTCAAGCATGAATGAATTCAGGGTATTCTTGCCGGAGCAAATCCGGGCCTTTATTCGGCCCGGGTTCAGTTCAAAAACTGGTCCTGGAGAGTATCCCCATGAAAGCACTCGCTATTTATTCCCTCACTGATCTCGAAGACCGCTCACCGGCCCATGCGCTGGTGGCCAATGTCGACCTGGTCGTGACGCGCTTCGATGACAAGGTGAGCGTACTTTACGGGCGCTGTGCCCACCGCGGTGCGTTGATGTCCGATGGCTTTGTCGATGGCGAAAACCTGATCTGCGGACTGCACGGTTGGGATTACCGCATGGATACCGGTATCAGCGAGTACGACAATTCGGAGACGCTGCCGAGGTTCAATTCCTGGATCGAGGACGAAAAAGTGTTCGTCGACGAGGAAGAGATCGAAGCCTGGGCCAAAAAAAACCCTCAACCCTACAAGCGCGACGAATACCAGGGCACTTTCCAGGACCCGACCGGTACCGCCGATGAGCCGCACGTGAAGTTTATTCGCAAGCTGGCCAATGACGGCCTGGATAAGGTCGGCCATCACGGGCCGTCAGCCGCAATGGGCGTGCCGAGAGATTCACTGCCCAAGTGGGATGACCTGCAGTTTGTCGTCGGGCAATTGCACAAGCTGCCTTTGCTGGATGACGAGGATGTGGGCACTGAACTGGTCATCGGCCCGAATGCGGCCAGGCCCCTGAAGCTGGATATTCCCCTGTTCGTGTCAGATATGAGTTTCGGCGCCTTGTCCGAAGAGGCAAAGGTGGCCTTGTCCAAAGGCGCTGAGTTGGCCGGCACGGGCATCTGTTCCGGCGAGGGCGGCATGCTGCCGGAAGAGCAGGCAGCGAACTCGCGGTATTTTTACGAGCTGGCATCTGCGCGTTTTGGTTTTTCCTGGGACAAGGTTCAGAAAGCCCAGGCTTTTCATTTCAAGGGCGGGCAGGGCGCCAAGACCGGCACCGGGGGTCACCTGCCGGGTAACAAGGTCAATGCCAAGATTGCCGAGGTACGCGACCTGGAAGAGGGTGAAACGGCAATCTCCCCGGCACGATTTCCCGACTGGGAGGGCCTGCAGCCGTTTCGCGACTTCGCTGCCGAAGTGCGGGAAAAAACCGGCGGCATTCCGATCGGATTCAAACTGTCCGCACAACATATTGAAAAGGACATTGATGCGGCGCTCGATATCGGTGTTGATTACATCATCCTCGATGGCCGGGGTGGCGGCACCGGCGCCGCGCCGCTGATTTTCCGTGACAATATCTCGGTGCCCACCATTCCGGCCCTGGCCCGGGCCAGGCGTCACCTGGACCGTTGCGAGGCCAATGGTGTGACCTTGATCGCCACCGGCGGCCTCAGGCGCCCGGCAGATTTTGCCAAGGCCCTGGCGTTGGGCGCCGATGGCATTGCCGTTTCTAACGCTGCGATCCAGGCCATCGGGTGCCTGGGCATGCGCGCCTGCCATACCAACAATTGTCCGGTTGGGATTGCGACGCAAAAACCGGAACTCCGCGCCCGGCTGCCGGTGGACGAGGCCGCACAGCGCCTGGCGCGGTTTTTCTCGGCCTCTGTTGAACTGATGACCGTGCTGGCCCGCGCCGCCGGGCATCATCACCTTGCTGGTTTTGCGCCCGATGACCTGACCACCTTCAAGGCAGACATGGCGCAACTGACTGGCGTTACATACGGCGGCGTTGCGCTGAATTGACAGGGAAGGCTCTGGACTGGGTCCTGGCAGTGATGTGACGGCACCCGGCTTCACCAGGTCTGAGGTCCTTACCAAAAAATACGGCGGCGCGATGTGCGCCGCCGTTTACTGTGGGCTCGAGCCCGGGAAAATCACCCGGTCCAGGCCATGGCTAAACTCAGAAGCGATCCAGGTTCATGACCTTGGTCCAGGCCTGGATAAAGTCGTGTACGAACTGTTCCTGGCCATCGTTGGCGCCGTAAACCTCGGCTACCGCGCGCAGCTCAGAGTGCGATCCGAACATCAGGTCCACCGGGGTCGCCGTCCACTTAAGCTCACCGCTTTCGCGGTCACGGCCTTCATAGACGCCGTCGCCGTCGGCTGACTTGCTCCACGCGGTATCCATGCTCAGCAGGTTGACAAAAAAGTCATTGCTTAGCGTACCGGGCCGGTCCGTGAACACACCGTGCGAAGCACCACCCGTATTGGCGTTCAGTGCACGAAGGCCGCCGACCAGCGCCGTCATTTCGGGCACGGTCAGCGTCAGCAGGCTGGCCTTGTCGACCATCATGTGGGCGGGTGAGCCGTAGGTGCCGGCGGCGAAGTAGTTACGGAAACCGTCAGCTTTCGGCTCGAGCACGGCAAAGGAGTCCACGTCAGTCAGTGCCTGGCTGGCGTCGTTGCGGCCGGGCCGGAACGGCATCGTGACATCGAGCCCGGTATCTGCAGCAGCCTTTTCGATTGCTGCCGCGCCACCGAGCACGATGACGTCTGCCAGCGACACGCGTGTGTCACCTTCCTGGGAATCATTGAAATCCTGTTGGATGCCTTCCAGCGTTTCCAACACCTGGTTGAGTTCCTCGGGATTGTTTGCTTCCCAGCCGTTTTGAGGCTGCAGGCGCACGCGCGCGCCATTGGCGCCGCCACGCAAGTCCGTTCCGCGGAACGAGGAGGCCGATGACCACGCGGTGCGTACCAGTTGCGGCACGCTCAGGCCGGAATCGAGAATGGCGGCCTTCAGCCCGGCAACATCCTCGTTATCAACCACGTCAAAATCCACGGCCGGAACGGGGTCTTGCCACAACATCGCTTCAGCCGGTATTTCGTTGCCGACGTAGCGGGCGCGTGGACCCATGTCACGGTGGGTCAGCTTGAACCATGCCTTGGCAAAGGCCAGTTCGAACTCCTCCGGGTTGTCCAGGAAGCGCATTGAGATTTCACGGTAGCTCGGGTCAACCTTCAAGGACAGGTCGGTGGTCAGCATAACCGGTGCGTTGCGTTTGCCCTCGACGTGAGCGTCCGGCACCAGGTTGGCCGCGGACTCGTCGGTCGGAATCCATTGCACGGCGCCTGCCGGGCTGCGGGTCTGCTGCCACTCGAATGAGAACAGGTTCTGCAGGTAATTCATGCTCCACTGCGTAGGCGTCACTGTCCATGCGCCTTCCAGGCCGCTGGTGATGGTGTCCTCGGCATTGCCCTTACCGCAGGAATTGGTCCAGCCAAAACCTTGCTCGCCGGTGTCGGCAGCGGCCGGCTCGGGGCCGGTGCAATCACCGGGCTTGGCCGCGCCGTGGTTCTTGCCGAAGGTATGACCGCCGGCGATCAGCGCCACGGTCTCTTCGTCGTTCATGGCCATGCGGCCAAAGGTCTCACGGATATCGTGGGCGGCCAGCTGCGGGTCCGGGTTGCCGTTAGGGCCTTCCGGATTGACGTAGATCAGGCCCATCTGGACAGCGCCCAGCGGCTTGTCCAGTTCGCGATCGCCCTTGTAACGCTCGTCGGCCAGCCATTCGGTCTCGGGCCCCCAGTACACCAGGTCGGCTTCCCAGTCGTCCTCGCGGCCGCCGGCAAATCCGTAGGTGTCAAAGCCCATGGACTCCAGTGCGACGTTGCCGGTCAGCACCATCAGGTCGGCCCAGGAGAGGTTGCGGCCGTACTTCTGCTTCACTGGCCACAGCAGGCGGCGCGCCTTGTCGAGATTGGCGTTGTCCGGCCAGCTATTGAGTGGCTCGAAACGCATCTGGCCGCCGGCAGCTCCGCCACGTCCGTCAATGGTTCGGTAAGTCCCGGCACTGTGCCAGGCCATGCGGATGAAAAACGGTCCGTAGTGGCCCCAGTCCGCCGGCCACCAGTCCTGCGAGTCAGTCATGACTGACTCGATATCGGCCTTAACCTCGTCGAGATCCAGGGTGGCGAATGCGCTGGCGTAATCGAAGTCTGCGCCAAGCGGGTTGGACGACGGGTGGTGCTGGCGCAGCGGGCTGAGGTCTATGCTCTCAGGCCACCAGAACTGGTTGGATTTGGACTCGCCGTGCTGAATGGCGGCCACGGGCGAAGCCGCAGCCAGTGCTATGGCGAGACTGGAAACTATCGAGAGTGAGCGTCTAAACATGATTTGGATCCCTCTGTGAATGTCAGTTTTCACGTACACCACGCATTACATCCCAGCGGCATGGACATGTGAAATTGTTTGTAGGAATCGGTGTGATTGAGAAAATTGATAGTTAAATCAGGGATATGATTTGCATGAATTACTTTCCGAAAGTGGCGCAAACAGCCAAAGCCCAGCTTTGCCCGGATTGTTGTTTTATTGATGGGCGAAAGTGGTTATCGCAGAAAAGTATCAGCGGCTTGTGTGCTGGCCTGGATCACGCAGGATACCGCGTATATCACGCGTGATTGCTGCCGCCCACGGAGTTCCATCCTCCAGGTAGCCGGCGTTCGAAAGCACGACGATGATATCGCCGTCGGCGTAGGCTGCCACCACGCTGTTGTGGCCCAGCCAGTCGTCATCGCCGATGTGACTGACCATTTCCAATTGGCCGTCGCGCATGACAACCCCGATACCGTAGCCGTAATAAATGACCCTGTTTGTGTTGTCTTCGCGGATCAATCGGCCAGGCGCGACAACATTGGCCAGCGGGTGTTGCGGGTTACCCGAGGCGCGGATCAATACCGAAGCCCAGCGCTCAAGGTCCTGGGTGGTCGAATAGATGCCCGTGGCGCCGTGGTAGCCCCAGTTGTGGACACTGCGCCCATTGCTGTAGATGGAGTCACTTTGCTTCTCGACTGATTCTGGGTTTTGCAGCGGCGCGATGGTCACTTTTTCTTCATGGCCCCATAGGCCGGTCCCCGTCATGCCGATGGGTTCCAGCAGGCGGCTGCGCAGCCACGACTCGTAGGATTGCCCGGCAACGCGCTCCGCAATAATTGCCAGCAGGCTGAAGCCATCATTGGAATAGTGGTACTCGTCGCCGGGATTGGCAACCAGGTTCGTATTAAGAATTGCGCGCACGGCGGCCTCGCGATCGGCGATGCCTTCTGCCGCGTAGTTCTGACCCAACCCCGAGGAATGCGTCAGCAAATGGCGCACAGTGATGGACCGCTTGTCCGAGGGCACCGATTCCAGGTACCGGTTGATCGGTGCATCGATATCGATCTTCCCTTCGGACTCGAGCAGGGCGATCGCCGCGCCGGCAAACTGCTTGGCATTGGAGGCAATCCAGTAAGCAGGACTTAGCTGTACGGGCATCGCATCTTTTACTCCGTAATTCTGGTCGAGCAGTGTGGCTCCACCCCGAGACACCAAGACGCTGCCGCTAAATCCATCTTCGCCAGCTCGCTGAGATACCCGAGCCTCAATCGCGGCCGCCAGTTCAATACGGGCAGACTGGTTCTTTCTGAAAGTCTGGCCAGCAACTGCCTGCACAGGTGTACCTGTGGCCCATTGCGCCAGCACACCCCATCCGCCGAACAGCTCCTGCACCGCCATGACGATTTCATTGGTGCCCGGCTCGAGTTCGATGAGTACAGAGTCAAACAGGCCAATGGTGCCGAGGTAGCGATAATCGCGTGATCCATAGCTGTTGGACCCTTCGTAAATGAGCTTGCCATTGGCATACAGCTTGATGTTGTCGCTGTAGCCGAACCGCAGGCGGGCTTTACGGGCCTCGCTGCTGTGGAAGGTGGCACGGGCAAAAACCGTGTCATTGCCCGACCGGAAGCGGGCCACCCTGGACAGGTTGGTGATGCCCTTTTCCTCGGCTGTCAGCAGTTGCCAGGAGCGGTGCGCCAGGTCTTCGGAATCCAGCGTGATCTTTTCATCGAGGCGAGACCAAGAAAACGGGTCGGACACCATCCATTGGCGGACGTGATCGTCCAGCGAGGTCGGCTGTGGCTCCGTTTTGGCAGAAAACTCAAACCGGCCCTCGGCTACCCTGAAGTTGGAAAAATACGCCGGTGCGTAACTGGACATGATGCCTACTTTGCCAGCGCCCGGGCCGTGCTTCAGTTCACGAACCCGCACTACCGGTTCATCGGAATCTATGAAGATCTCGGCACGGGTGCCGGTGAATCGAATGCGCACAGGCATCCATTCATTGAAACGGTATTCCACCGGCGAGCCATAACCCTCGCCGTGGTAGAGCTGCCAGCCCGGGTTGCCGTTGAAAATGGGTGTGTACTGGTTGGCATCCGGGTTGCCGGACTGGTGGGGTCGCAAGTAGAACTCCTCAAAATTGTCGCGGTCGCGCATGCGCCAGATGCCGCCGGAAAATCCGCGCTCGGGCCCGAAGGCAATATCGAAGGCGATTTCACCATCTTGGATGTCCAGGTCTTCGATCCACGCCATGCCGCCTTCAAGCCGCAAAGCCTGCCTGCCCAGGTGCTCCAGTTGCTGGTGGTCCTGCGCCTGGAATGTCCAGCGCGGACTGTCGAAGGGTACGTTTTGCGCCATTATGGATTGTGCCAGCAGCAGGCACGGGCAGATTGTCCATACGCGAATACGGTCGATGAGCATGTTTTTGCTCCTAAAGTGCTGAATCCCTGGGTGCCGGTACACATGGCACCAGCGCATCTTCATCTGTGCACGTTCAGGAGGTTACATCAACATCAAAGTGGAAAGTTGGTCGGGTGAGATGTTCCGAGTTGCCAGACGCGCCGATTCGATGTTGTGCAGTAAACTCGTAGGTATCAATTTTGACAAAAAGATCGCCTGCTATGATGCCACTCGAACTGACTAGAATCAGGGAGCTGCGATGAGCAACAAAGAAATTATCCAGGGCTTGTACCAGAGTTTTGCTGCAGGTGACGTTCCAGCTGTTCTTTCAGGGTTTGCCGATGATATCGAATGGACCGAGTCGGACGGTTTTCCGTTGAAAGGTACTTATGTCGGCCCCCAGGCAGTGGTCGAGAACGTGTTCATGCGCCTCGGCGAATTCAGCGACAACTGGTCAGTGCATGTTGATCGCTATATTGCTGATGGCGATACCGTCGTCGCCGACGGCCGCTACTGCTGGAACCACAAGGAAACCGGCGAACCCTGTGAAGTCAGGATGGCGCACGTGTGGACACTGGCCGATGGCAAAGCGACATCCTTTTTGCAGCACGTGGATTCGGCCGGGGTAAGGGATCTGATCCAGTAGTTGACGGCCCGGTTTCAGCGGCAACGAGTCAACACGTGGAATATGTAGTGGCGGGCGCCCGGAACAGGCGGTTTCGCCCGAGGGTCACAGCCTATGGTGCGCGATCGCTCTGAGAACTCTGTCCCGTAATCAGCCGCGCACCGCGGCCGTAGGTCAGGTATTCCCACAGCCAGCTGATGGCCACCGTTAAAGGGCTGCGCACACCGATCAGGAAGTAAATGTGCGCAATCCCCCAGACCCACCAGGCAACGAAACCTTTGAGCCGTACAAACGGAAACTCGATAACAGCCGCTCTACGCCCGATGGTGGCCAGGTTGCCCGCGTTGCGATAACGAAATGCAGGCGGGGGCTGCTTGCCCTGCAGCCTTAATCGAATCACTTTGGCCACGTACCTTCCTTGCTGCTTGGCGGCCGGTGCAATGCCTGGCACCGGTGTTCCTGCAGGGCTTTGTACAGCAGCGGTGTCGCCAATCACAAAGACTTTGGGGTGGCCTGGTACCGACAGGTCAGGCTCAACAATGACCCGGCCGGCGCGGTCTGTCTCTGCGCCGAGCCACTGGCCCGCTGGTGATGCGGCCACGCCGGCCGCCCATAGGACGGTGGCCGAGGGGATGATTTTTTCAGCGACCATGACATGATCCGGACCGCAATGGGTCACGGCCTCGCCAAGCAGCACTTCGACGCCCAGCTTTTGCAATGCTTTTTGCGCGTACGTGGACAGTTTTTCAGACAACGCCGGCAAAACCCTCGGCCCGGCTTCAACGAGGATCACCCGCGCGCTGCGTGAATCGATACGACGGAAGTCAGCCGCCAGGGTTTTTCGCGCCAGTTCAGCGATGGTGCCGGCCAGTTCCACCCCGGTCGGGCCGGCCCCGACAATGATGAAATTGAGCAGTCGCTCGCGTTCAACGGGGTCGGTGGTCATTTCCGCGGCTTCGAAGGCCATCAGGATCCGGCGCCGGATTGAAGTGGCGTCATTGATGCTTTTCAGGCCAGGCGCGTATGGCGCCCAGTCCGGATGCCCGAAATAGGCGTGCTGCGCGCCGGTTGCAAGGACCAGGTAGTCGTAAGGGATTTCCTCGCTTGACGTCACCACCACCCTGGCGGCGGTGTCGACGCCGGTGACCTCGTTCAATAACACCGTGGCATTTTTCTGGCGGCTGAGTATTCCACGAATCGGCCAAGCCACGTCGGAAGGCGCCAAGCCGGCCGTGGCCACCTGGTACAACAGGGGCTGAAAAAGGTGATAGTTGTGCCGGTCAACCAGGGTGATGTCTGCTTCTGCTTTGGCCAGGCC